>NZ_JBFTLP010000020.1:0-73753 GCF_056396505.1 Arthrobacter sp. 05T410
CGTGATGGGCGCTTCGCCCTTGCGGGCAACCGCGACGACATCGCGGCGGAACTCTTCGGGAAAGGCTTTGGGCATGATGAACATCCTTCCACCCGCAAGGATCAAATCCTCACAGGCAAAGTGTCAATCAAACCTTCAGCAGTCCCGTCCGTTGCTGGATATAAGTTTTCAGACCCCAGGCTCAAGAACCAAAACATAACTCGGATCGAGCAATCGCTCAAGACTCAGAAGCTCCAACAGCTCAAGATCAATTCGGCGCGAGCAGGGAACGTGGATTCCGCGGACGCTTCACCTTCGGGAACGCCCTTGGAGTTAGAGAGCTGAGCAGATATATAGTCCTCGAACTGCGCAGCGGGCCGGCTCGGCGGATGCGTAGTCTGGAGCGGCCGGAGGAGAGCAGTTGCGTGATTCACCAAATGGGTACGCAGAGTACTACCGGCGCCTCTGCGTATTGAATCCGGGCGGATTCGCTCAAGGGCGACGCAAGTTCCGGGATTCCCGACCTAACTCGCGGCAGGACTACGTCGGGTCAAGGGCTATGGTCGTTCGCAGTGCGGGAGTATGCGCCTCGTCCTTGCACGGGTGAGTAATTTTTCACCCTAAGGGGTTTGGCTCTGCTGAAAAATTATGCTTTTCATTTACCGCACGCTCGGGATGCCGGTTGTCCCATCCTTGCCTTATGTCGAGGACATTTTCATCACCGAGGTCTTCCCCGGCGCCAAACAACGTGAATACGTGTCGATTCACTCGTACGTTACACGTGCGGCTGACCCCATCGATGTCACGGGCTTTCCCCGTGGCGAGCGTGACGCCGTCCTTTGGTAGACAGATAGAGATCGTCTTTCCCCAAGGACCCCACTCCAAGTCGACCTCGACGGTCGTGTCTACTTCGGTTGGTTTGGGTTTGATCTTGATCCAAACCATTCCGGCGTAGTCGGCCGGCCAGCGACCAAAGTGATTTTTTCCCGCCCATTCTTCCGAGTCTCCGCTCCACGGATCCCAACGACTGCGCCATAGTGACTTGATCGACATAGCTATCCATCCTCCCCCTTCATACAGCCTGTCTAAGTGATCGGCATGTTTCAAGGGCGGGAGGTTGGCGTGCTCGTACCTTGATAGCTGTGAGCGGGAGATGACAGGGGAGGCTGAGCCAGCCTGACGGGCCGCCCGCGCCCATTGTTCCTGAGTTTCCTCGTAAGTCCTTAGACCCACTCGTCCGCGGAATTTCCTCAGTGCGAATGCGAGCTCATGCGCGTCCACTGCGACAGGGCCAGGGCGTTTCCCATGCATGCTTTCCCTCTTCCGTCCCAGGTGTCTCAAAAACGTCCCTCAGCCTCTAACTTGCCGAGTCGCCGGTGACGATATTCCTATCACCGATTAGGCGGATCGGGATAAGAGAGAGGGCAGATTCGATGATTAGGACGAAGATACGTAACACTGCAGCCGCGCTGGCGCTGGCCGCAGCCGTTTCTACAGGAGGAGCAATTCTTGCTCCTCATCCCGCGGATGCGGCCGTAGGGTACTGCGGTGGCGGACGCTGCACGATTTACCTCAGCAAGGCAGAAACCCGCGAGTTTGGCAACGGTCGCATTCCGGCGCCTCCGGCATCGGCGCCGGTTCAGATCCGAACCGCCTACTACGCGCTGGCTTACGGACATCGCTGGTTCGCGCAGCAGTATGCGAACAGGGGTTGGTGCTCCGGGTTCCGGCTGTCCATTTATCCCTGGGAATCGCAGGGGTACTTCGGTTACGCCTGCTAAATGAAAAAGGTGCGGGCCGCATATTCGGCCCGCACCTTTCTCACAGCGGTGAGAACACCCCCGTATCTTGGCCGCACAACGGCTTCATATTTTCAGCTACTCATCCGGAACCGAAATTAAGGCGGCTACAAAGATGACTACCAACCTCAGTCAGGAATGGGAGACCATCATACTGAACGACGACGAGTCGGCAAGGCTCGCCGATGCAGCACAGCAGGTCACCAGCTGTCCACGTGTGGACCCTGCCAGCTTCCGGGAGGAGGCCAAAGACGGTTGGGCTGCACTTAGTTATTGCACCAGGACCAAGATCGAGCGGTTCGCCCGAGGAATGTCTCCTCGTCCTGAGGTTTATATCACCAATCTTCCTGTCGATCCTGATCTGCCTCCCACGCCGCTCGGCGGCCAAACGACGGATGTGGTGACTAACCCTTTGGGTGAGTTCCTCATGGTGACGTTCTCACTCGCTCTTGGGTTTCCCATCTCCTTTCGAGACCAGCGGTCCGGGAGCCTTATGCACGACGTGTATCCGACCAGGAAGAACGCGAAACAGGTATCAAGCCAAAGCTCCTCAGTGTCCCTCGGGTTCCACACCGAGATGTTTTTCCATCCCACACCGCCCGACTTTTTGATCCTGCATTGTCTACGTGCAGATCCTGCCGGCAAGGCGGCGACCAGTATTGCATCCTTGGATGACATCAAGAGTCGACTCACAACGTGGGAAATCGACGCTCTGACGGCTCCGATGTTTGCCATGGATCTAGCCCGACTGCATGGCACCTACAAACATGAAGGCCGGCCTATTCGGCACGATGATCCGCGACCGGTCATCCCAGTGATCGATGAACACGGTGTCGGCGTCCAGCTCCGATTTGAACCGGAACTCACCACCGCCCTAGGACAGGAGGCCCTGCAGGCTATGGAAGCTGCGGACAAGGCGGCGGAGGCTGTTGCGGTTTCAGGCAAGCTTGAAGCGGGTGGGATGCTGCTTATCGACAACCGAAAGGCGGTTCACTCTCGCTCGCCATTTATGGCGAACTTTGATGGTCGTGATCGTTGGTTACGCCGCATGATGGTCGGCGCTCATTCGCCTGGCTTTTCATTGGGCACGGTTTCTGCAAAGGGATTTCATGATCGCCCTGACCTTGAACTGGCCAGGGCATGGGGACGCGCGGGGGCGTCAATGCAAATCGTCCCCTATCAGTCAGTGGATCGTATAGCTCAGCCCGCTGTCCATATGGATACAGAACTCAACCAGACGGGGGAGGGGACCGATGAGCCCGGCATGGCTGACTAATGTTGAATTCGACTCAACCTCCCTAGAGCTTCTAACAAGGGACATGGATGTCGTGCTAGGAAAGTGCGGCATCGTCAGGGTCACCAACTTTCCGGCTTCGGCCGTCCAACTCATCCACCTTTTGAAGAACTTGGGTACGCCGCTGAGCTACTACGGAGGGGACACTGGCACGCACCCGGATCATGACGCGATCTGGCGGGTCAGTTACGATCGCGCGGGAGCGGGGCGTGGAGAAGCGCACGCTATCGATGGGCCGCTGGCCTTGCATTCCTCGCAGTCACTTCTGGAGCCTAGACCGCGGTACTTTTGCATGCTGATGGCTAATCCAGGTTGGCAGGACCAGCAAGGAGGAATGAACGGAAGGTCACTGCTCGTGCCTTGGGCGGATGCCTTACGGAGCCTATCTGAGGCTCATCCCACAGACTTCGCAGGGATGCTTAAAGCGCTCCTATCGGGTATCTCATACCCTGACGGCATCACGCGCTCAGTTGTATACCCGATAGAACGCAAACAACACGAGTACGACTACGGCGTCCGGCTCAAAAGCGACTTGCTGAAGCACCTGGAGGAAAATTCGCCAGATGAGCAGATAACGAAAGTGGTTGCGGCCTTGGCCGAGGCTGCTCAGCGGACTGCCCGCGGCGTCCAACTCGGGGCGGGGGACCTTGTCGTCGTCGACAACAACCGCTGGGGTCACGGCCGTGAAAGTGTTATCGGTCAACTGCCCATTGAAGGTGGTGGCTGGAATATTAACCCTCGCGAACTCTGGAGCCTCACGCTCGCCTAGATCGAAAAGCCTTCCCTGAGTCGTCTTCGGACGTCGGCACATCGAGTCGAAACTTCGGTCGAAGGCATTGTTGACCGAAGCTTCGCCCTGCGAAAGTGAGGGCGGCGCCAGCAGTAGGACGACGGGGAATCTTGATCACGCGACTCAGCCATGGCCCCATGCGTTTACCCTTGCGAGGGCAAGTGCCGTGGAATGACCGCGAAGGTCACAGCAGCAAAAGAACGGTGCCCCCCCGTTGGCTACTGCGGACTTCATATTCGGCCAGCCGGGAAAGGCGGCTCAGTGGCGCGAGGGCAGCCACAGTGGCTATCATTGAGTAGGTGAGTATTTGTCCTTACATACTGACAACCTTACATAACGTCGATTATCGGCTCTTGAAAATGGGCGGGGGAGTGCCGTCAAAAGAGGCTGCTCCTTCGGGATCGCGAATTGCACGCAGCGTTCTACGGGTGCGCTCTTCAACAGCATCAACTCTGTGTTGTCGGAGGACATCGCAAAAACTCCATCAGCGACGAAGGCTTGCGATTTGGCTAGGCGAGTCCGATGCTCGACTTCTAACAATGGAAACGGTGCGCCGTGGTCAAATGTCCATGATGGCAATCACCGCGTGAGATGATCGGCTAGTGAGCGCCGCCGATCTAACTGCAGAAACAATGAAGTCGTTTCGTCGATCGGGCTTAGAGACTCATACAACCTTCTTGCTCGGTGCCGGCGCATCAGTGACATCAGGACTACCTGGCTGGGATGAGTTCGCCACGAGGCTACTTGTCCAAAGTGGATCCGTGGACTCTGCCGAAACAGCAGAAATACTTCTGGAGCGGCAGGATCCACTAATCGTGGTTGAAGCTGCACGTGTGGCCTTTGGAAACAAGTGGCAGCAAAAGCTGCGAAGCGCCCTGTATCAAGGAGTGGCCTCTTACGATCCATCCCCGCTCCACCTCGCGGCGGTGGGTCATCTCCTTGATGGTGAAACCGGGGACACGAGTCTTTCGACCCTCAATTTCGACACGCTGATAGAAAAAGCTTTAGAAATTGAGACAGGGGAAGAAGCGGATTCGCTTGTTGGACAAGCCTCGGACGAAACACGACTGGGTGTGTACCACCTTCATGGCGTCATCCCTCCGCAACGGGCCGACTCAGTCATCCTGACGCTGACTGATTTCAACGACCTCATCGCGGATGCTCAATCTTGGCAGCTCGAATACTTGAAGACAGCCCTGGATAAGGGTGTTCTCATCATCGCGGGCACCTCTTACCGCGACCCGGATGTTCGCCAGTGGCTACATGCGGCATTGAGAGAGAAGCCTCTCAAACATGCTGCTTTGGTACTTCTAACGCGGCAAAGCTTTGCGGTCTCAAAGGATCAATTCACCGCGATTAAATCTGTTTTGAGTGATCAATGGCGGGCTGTTGGACTTGAGCCCGTGTTGCTTGAGGATCACTCAGATGCTGCACAGATCATTCGTGAACTCCGCCATGTCGCCGTTGCTACCTACTTGGCTCCGCAGCAACGATCACAGATGCTTTGGGAAAGACATGCAGCAAATTTCCAGGAGCTGCAGGGCGAGTATGTGGACCAGTTGCGTCGGGATGCGTCCACGATGAAGGAAACGCTCGATGTTGAACGGCTGAACATGACGCTTTGGCTGGCCAATGGTGAGGGTGAGCTTGTGAAATGGGCCGTACAAGACAGAGTGTACCGAGACTTGGATTCCCTGCGGACGGTGAGCACCGGCCATGACAGCGACTGGATCGCAGGAAAGGCGCTGGGCGTGGATGAGGTCCTATTTCAGGACCTTCCTGAGGCTCCGACCCGCCGTTGGCGATCCGTACTGGCCGCTCCGATTCCTGTCCCTCACCCTGATCTTCCAGCTCATTCGGCAGCTGTTCTCACCCTGGGATTGCCCGAGGATGCCTCTCGGTACGAACCATCTGCCATCATGTGGGCCGAAAGTCTGGCCGACATTGCAAACGAATGGGGACTTCGGCTCGCGGAAGTAGCATTCAACAACTAAGTCCGTAGACTAAGAGCACAAGGAAGTCGGAGGGACGACTGTGGCCAAGCCAGCCAACACAAGCTCATTTCAAAGTCTGGGAAAAGGCGTCTACCGCGTCGGGGCCGTGCAACGCAGCGCTGTCACTGGGCGTTACGTAACGAAGGCTTCTGCTGCCGCGGCACCCCGCACGACGGTCAAGGACAGCAAGAGCTCGGGCGGCTCCAAGAAGGTTAGGTAGATCCAGGGCTTAACCGCCGTCACTTGGCCGCTCACAGGCACGTTCTCGAGTCGTTCCGCTACCGCCGGCAGCTGCCGTGGCCTCGGGGGGCGATGCGATTTCGTGAATTGCTGATCGGCGATAGTGGGAACAAGTCACCCTCAGTTGCCAGACCTTCACGATGCGGCAGCCGCGCGTGCGCTCCTGAAGCAGTCAAGGAAGACTAGCCGGGGTCCTGTGCCTAGGTTGCCTGCAGATGGAGAGGGACTAATCGGGCCACTCCCCCTGGTTGACGAAAGGTCCATTATCGGCGTCCGGGAATCCGCCCGTATGAGCCCTTGAAAGCGCCAAAAAAACCGCGCTCAAGCCACGGTGACGGCCTCGACGCAAGGGCCTCCGGGACGCGTCCGGGCCGGACTTCGGCAGCAAATGACGGCCCTCCTGTGCGCCAGTTTGCTGTTGTGCAGCTCTGTGACTTCCAGACTCTGTCACTCTGTAGGAGCGGCGCCGCCGATAGCGGAGATTATGTCGTGTTGTCAGTATGACAGAACAAAGTATGCCTACATTAAGAGTGTCCGGTCTCAGTCTTGTTGGCAAGAATCTCAATGGACATGGCAATCTACGGATCGACGGGCCCCGTCTCACCGCATATGGCAACGCGCCTGGCGGACTCGCCTCGCGCTACCTGACCAGGCGCACCTAGCGGCCGCCGAGATGAATACGGAATTGCCAACTCAGATGAGACGCAGTCGGCATGACCTGGCGTTGACGCACCCGCGTCAGGGGCAGGAACCTGCGTCAAGTTAGATGGAAACGGACATCTCATTCCAGATGTCAGTTTCCGCATTGAACGTGTCAGTGTACGGATTTAGAGACTGCTGGGTGTCCGGGGCGAGCAGACGAAGAACTGCGGCTGCTCCACCTGCGCGTATGGCACAACGAGCCAGCAACCCCCGTAGAACTCTACGTACGAGTCCGGGCTGCAAACTGCGAATGCTTCTTCCCGTGTCATTTCTCTGCCCTTCCCTGCCGAGGGTTGCCTTACTAACGTTAGTTAGGCTAACACCTGTTAGTATAGGCGCGGCTGTAGATGAGGTCAAGAGTGCGCGGGCTGTATTCGAGTCAGTCCTCGGAGGCAGTAGGCCAGCAGGTTAGAACGCCGGCCACGACCAGTGTCCGTTTCCATCTAACTTGACGCAGGTTCCTGCCCCTGACGCGGGTGCGTCAACTTTACTGAGACCGGACATTTCAGCCCGCCAGTCATCCTCCGTGCCCGAGTTCCCGTGAAGGAAACCGGCCATTCCGGCTCTGTTCATGGGTCGCCGGACATCACGTCCAGCAACAGCCCAGCGTTTCCTGCCCCTGCGCCTAACCGAACAAGGCCCGCAAGGGAGCGTTCAGGAAGGTGCCGGTGGGATCGAGAGCCCTCCGCACATCATTGAAGTCGTCCCATTTGAGATAGCGGGACCGCAGGAGGTCGGGGGCAAGAAAATACGGTTGTTTGCCCCAATGGGGCCTGGCATCGAATTCGGACATTGCACGGTCAATCGCATGGAAAAAGGGCAGATTATCGGCACCGAACGTCCTGCAGAAGCCCAGGGCCACAGAATCCCTGCCAAACATCGGGGATAGCCATGATTCATCTCCCGCGACCGTCCGCACCTCCAACGGAAAATTATCCGGGAAACGATCCAAGATGGGCAGGCAGGCAATTATCGCATCCTGCGCCTTGTCGTAAGGGAGGAAATACTCCACTTCATCCCATGGCGTCGAATACACGTCGGGGTAAATGCGGTACGGGCGGTTGACGCGCGCGCCTGGTGTGGAATCGTCTTCAGCATCTACTGGGACTGTGTCGTAGGTACGTACCAGCGTTGGATCATCCAGATCACGGGGCATCGGGGGCAGCTCAGCGGACATGTCGTACATGGGGCCGCGCACGAAACTGAAGTGTCGGTGCGTCCGGTTCCTCTCATCCCAATTCCTGAGGACCTCCGCAAAGGGCCGGAAAGCCAATGATTCCTTCAACTTGAATGCGGGCTCAAGCTGCAGATCTACGCTCACAAGAATGCCAAGCATGCCCATGGACGCCCGGAGAGCAGGCAGACGTGGATCGTCCTGTCCGATTCGTTCAAGGTTGCCGGCAGCAGTTATCAACTCTGCTCCGATAACCGATCCAGACAGGGCCGTAAGCTCCAGTCCTGACCCGTGGGTGGATGTGCTAATGGCACCGGCGATCGTTTGGAGGTCAATTGCCCCTTGGTTCTTCAAGGACAGGCCGGCGTCCCATAAGGGTTCCCCCATCGCCCAGATGGGGGTGCCTGCCTTGACCCGCACCTGTGCCGCTTCCCTGTCGATGTCTACGATTCCGGAGATGGCCGAGATGTCGAGCACGATTCCGTCGGTTGGTACCAAGGGAGCAAAGGAATGGCCGGTCCCCACCGGGCGAACTGAAATCCCCCGTTTTGTGGCGTCTTTGACTATCTCGCTCACGTGCTCAACAGATGCTGCCTTCACGACCGACTCGGGATGGCATGTTTGTGTTCCCGCCCAATTGCTCCATGTGGTCTGAATGCTCACTTTTCCACGTCTCCGTTTCTTATGTCACCTAATGCGTCTCCGCCGACTGTCCGACTATCTCTGGTCCCAATGTGTCTGCCGATTTCAAGTGATCGATTGCCGACAGCAAAAATTCACGCTATCGGCGAAGCCCAGCGGGGCGGTGTGCCACGTTGGGACACCGCCCCGCTGTACCGTCGATGCCAGCAGGACTGCTGCGCCAAGGGTGGCGGTGCAAAACTCTCACTGCCTGGTCGGGTCGCGGAGGACACCGGAGCTGTAAAGGCTTACAAATCCGGCGATGTTGCTCACAGGCTGATATCGCGATCCCACTGGCTGCCGCCGCGCGAGTGAGGTAATGCGTTGGTAGGAACGATCGCGGCGACCAGCTTCGGATGCACCTCCAAGTTGCCGGGCTTCCTGTTAACGGATTCGGTCGCGGCAGGGCATCCTTACCCCGGATACACAACCACTGTGATCGAGCCTGTGCCAGGAAGGCTTCCTCGCTGGGACCAACGGCCTACTGGCTCGTCCACCGCGATGACTGATGAATAAATCCGGAAAATCGGTGAAACGGTCATTGCCTGTGCAGCACTCCCCCGCCCAGAGCGCACGTTCTAGCCCGCGGTATAGGCTCCATCTACGACAACTTCGCTGCCGCTCATGTACGACGACTCGTCTGAGGCGAGGAACAGCACGGCAGAGGCAATCTCGTCAGGCCGGGCCCACCGGCCGAAGGGAAAGCACTCCGGCGGCAAGGAGGTGCCGGGTTCCGTGCTGTTCAGCAGCATGGGTGTTTCCGTCTCTCCGGGACAGACGGCATTCACGCGAATGCCGTCTGCGGCCAGCTCAAGTGCCGCGGCTTTTGTCATCCCCCGGACTGCCCACTTGGAAGCCACGTAGGCAAAGTTGTCTTCGAAGGCCACCAGGCCGGCGGTGGAACAAAGGTTCACGATTGACCCACCACCGGCGTATCGCATCGCCGAGATAACACTTTGCATGCCCAGGAACGAGCCGACTTGGTTCACATCGATAACGGACCGGTATGTTTGCTCCGTGACGCTTTCAGCACGCGTCGATCGGAAAATTCCGGCGTTGTTGACCAAGACTGTCGGCGCTCCGAAATTGACCTCGCAGTGCCGGACAACCTCTGCCCAATCGGACGCAGAGGTGACGCTGCGGTTTGGCAGGAAGCGGAAATTGTCAGAGCCCAGCTCGTCGACGAGCACAGGCCCCTCCCCCTCAACCAAGTCAAAGCCCACCACCTTTGCTCCCTCCCGCACTAGGGCGCGGACGTGCTCCACGCCCATGCCGCTGGCAGCTCCGCTGACGATCGCGATCTTGCCCTTGACTCTATGCAATGTTCATCTCCTTTCTGTTTGCTGGGCGCTATTGTGCGGTGAAGGCGCCGTCGACGACGAGTTCGCTTCCGCTCATGTACGACGATTCGTCCGAGGCGAGGAAGGCGACGGCGGCGCTGATCTCCTCAGGTTGTGCCCACCTTTTGAACGGCAGGTCAGCAGCTGGCGGAAGCGCCCCCGAGGGCGTGTCGGCTATGGCGCGAATCATCGGGGTATCGGTGTCTCCCGGACAGACAGCGTTAACCCTGATGCCGTCCCTCGCCAGTTCCAGCGCGGCCGCTTTTGTCATTCCGCGCACCGCCCACTTTGATGCGACGTAGGGGAAAAGATCGGCGAATGCGACGAGCGCTGCAGTGGATGCGATGTTGATGATGGATCCGCCGCCTTCCCGCAACGATGGAATCAAGGCCTGCATTCCCAGGAAGGTTCCAACCTGGTTGATATCGATCACGCGGCGGTAGTCTTCCTCGGACACTTTTTCCAGTGTTTGAAGTGGAGAGATACCTGCATTGTTGACCAGTACATTCGGAGTGCCAAAATGCTGCCGCCCTGCCGATACCACCCTGGCCCAGTCCTCGGCGTTCCTCACGTCTCCATGGAGGAAGAGCAGGTTGTCCTCGCCAAATTCATCAACGAGTCGGGGTCCGGCGCCCTCATTCAGGTCGAAGGAGATGACCCTCGCCCCCTCCTGGATCATCCTGCGGGTATGGCTGAGGCCCATGCCGCTGCCTCCTCCGCTGATGACGGCGATCTTGCCGGTGAGACGTTGTGTCATGGTGGTGTCCTTGCTGGTAGTCATGTCAGTGAACTTGGGACCGCCTACTGGCGGCCAATTTTTTGGTAAACAGCAGGCTTGGCCTTCTTCAACCAGCGGGAGTACACAATGCCGCTCACCCACACCAAAGGGATGAAGAGGGTAAAGGCCAAGGAGGCTAGGGGCCCCGCCCCAATCAGCGCGTCAACGTTGAGGAAGCTGAGCACCAGCACGATTGCAAGGCTGCTCAAGGCTAAGACCGGGGCAACCGTCGTCTTCCATACCCCGCGACCCGGCACCTTGTGGTGCTGGAAGTAGATAAGGACTGCAACCGAGACCAGGACTAGAAGCGCCACGACGACGATCGCACCCAGGCCGTTCATGCGGATGTAGACCGTAAAGGCCTCGGTGCCCGCGGGGTCGAAGGCGGTGCCTGCGGCGATGGCTACAATTGCCGCGATTTCGAGGGCGGTGACAATAAGGGAGGCTGCAAAAGGGGAATGATGCCGGGGGTGTGCCACGCCCAGAGTCCGCGGCAGAACGCCGTCTTTGCCCAGCGAGTAGGCGTACCGGGCTACAGCGTTGTGCTGGGCAAGAAGGCAGGCAAACGTCGAGGAAATCACGAGGACGTTGATGATGCCAGGAACCACACTGCCAACGTAAGAAGCGGCGAGATCGCCAAACATGGAGGCAACTGCGCCGCCGGCCCGGGCATCAGCCACTCCTTGCGGCCCCAGGGCAGTCAGCATTGCCCAAGCCGCGACGAGGTAGAACAGCCCGATTAGGACCACGGCAAGATAGGTCGCCTTGGGAATTGTCTTGTTGGGGTCTCTGGCTTCCTCACGGTAGATTGCTGAGGACTCGAATCCACCAAAGCACAGCATCGCGAACAAAAGCACAAGTCCAAAGTTGCCACTGCTGGCGCCATCCCATGTCAGGGCAGCCTGCGGCGGACCAGCAGGGCCTCCGTCGAAAAATACCCTGAGATTGAAAACCAGGACGATGACGACTTCCAGGATCAGGGCCACGCCAAGGGTCTTGGCTGAGAACTCGATTTTGCGGTATGCGGCTGCTCCAGCGAGGAGGGCGCCGAGCAACCCGTAGAGATACCACGGCAAATCGGGACCATGGAATGTATCCACGACGAGCGCGCGTCCATAAACCCCAAACGCGGCCCACGTGGAGAGAAGGAGGACCAAGTAGCCCGACATGGCGAGGAAGGCGCCACCAAGCCCGATCTCTTTGCCCAACCCGGCAGTGATGTAGGCGTAGAAAGCTCCTGGGCGTTCCACATATCTGGTGACAGCTGTATATCCCACAGAGAACAAGAGCAGGATGACTGTGGAGACGGCGAGTGCGGCGATAATCCCGTTGCCGCCGAAGGCAATCATGGAGGGCATCAGTCCCACAACCACAAGTAGCGGCGCAGCCCACGCGACGACGGAGAACAGAATGCTTCCAACGCCAAGTTGGCCGCGAAGCTCGCTTGAAGGTTCAGTAATTAGGCGGACGGCCGACTCATCGCGTTCGGCACTGGTGGAATGGCTCATTGTGGATCCCTTTGTCGAATTACGTCAGGTAATCGTGAGGTCGAGACTCCTGCAGGTACATCTCTTCGGACCTTGCGACGACTGTAGGCTAACTAGTGTTAGTTAGGCAACAGTTTCCGACAATATTTAGGGCAGCTATTGCAGTACCTCGGGATTCCGGCACGCCTAAAGCGGCGCGCCTGTTCGAAGCAACGGACTTGCGGGCTTGAAGTTAAGCCAGTGCTTTGGTCCCGCTGCCGACTTCCAGCATGGCGCGGCTCAGTGTCACCGCGTGGCGCAGGAGAATTTCGAGTTCTGCGTCGCTGCCGTTCCAGGCAGCCCAGCGTCCGGCACCGTCGAGGAGTGTAAGAATGACCCGGATGGTCTGGCTGGAGAGCGGGAAACCCATGTCTTCGGCGGCTGCCGCATACATGTCCTCGTGCAGCTTCATCCATGACGCCACTTCCTCGCACACCTCGTCGCTGAGGAACCGGGCCACCCGGTCGGTTGCGACCAGCAGGTCCCAGAGATCCGCCTCGGGCCATTGCAACTGCTGGGCAAGGTGGAAGCGGACGAGCGCCGCCCAATACTCCTCCGGCGTGGTGGTCGCTTCGACTGCCTTAAGGAGATCGCGGGCGAATCGATGGGTAAACCAGCTCAGCGACTCGGCAACAATTTCGTCCTTGCCGCGCGGAAAGCTCGAGTACAGGCTGGGTGCCTTCATATCGAGTTCCCGGCCCAGGGTCCTCATGGTCACTGAATTGAAGCCACTGGCAGTAGCAAGGCGCAGGAACGCCACAAGGATCCGTTGCCGGGCGGGCGTCTGCGCAGACCAATCGCGGCTGGACAGGAAATCTCTGACAGCCGCATTGGCCTGCTCGCGCGGCGAATGGTTCACTTTATCCTCACAGGGGCTGGGCGGGTATAACTATCATAACGAACGATAGTTAGGTACGTCGCCACTTCCCGACCGCACCTATATCGGATCCGCAATTGCACCGCAGCAGGTTGTTAAGAAGGAGCACCGGCCCGCGGCCCAAGGAACCTCGATCAGGGCGGATCCCCTGTCGGGATCGACTCTCATATATCGGCGCTATTGGGTCTTCGAGCATCCGCCTGTGACACTGAGCAAACCGTTTCAACTTCGGCACGGCCACGGCCACCACCACGGCCATGCGCCACGAGGACGACGGGCGCACCCCAATAGAGTCGGGCCGCTTGCCCGCGCCGCCGATAGGCGGGGGCTCACCGTGAGCTAATGCTCGAGACAAAGATAAAGAACCCGGCTGCGGCGACTAAAAAGGCCGCTGGGCCTGATGGTACAAAAAGGATGCCCCGCACGTTGGCCATGTTTCGCAGTTGACGGGCAGGCTTGCCCAGATGCGGGCCGACCAAGCCCAACCCCGCCGCCACCAAAATGAGGAAAATTCCCAAGTATTCCACCTACCGTCCCCCGCTGGCATTGTCAGGGTCCATCGCCACGGCTAGATGCTTGCTCGAACGCCCGGGGTCTATCTGCGAGACCTGCATGGCACAACTGAAACCGTCGGTGAGAACAAGGGTGTCCTTTCCGGCCTTGGCAAGGGCGGGAATGACGGAATGCTCGGCAACTTTCATAGACATATCGAAGTGCTCGGCCTCAAAACCGAAGTTGCCGGCGACACCGCAGCAAGAGGATGATTCCACAAGGTTCGGAACACCCCAAGCTTCCAGGACGCGTTTCTGGGCACCTGAACCGAATACGGCGTGCTCGTGGCAGTGGGTTTGCAGCACGGCTGTTTCGGGCGCCAGCGCCGTGGGCTTCCACCCGCGTCTGATGGCGTCATCGACCGCCACGGAGAACGACCGGATCCTTGCCGCGACTCTGGCAGCGGCCGCGCCGCCTACCAGCTTTGGGCCTTCGTCTCGAATGGTCGCGGCGCAGCTGGGTTCGAGGACGACGATATCCCGGTTCGTGCCGTCGTCGAGTTTGCTTACCAACCGGGCCAGCCGCCGTCGGGCTCCATCGCGTTGCCCGGTGGAGATCCAGGTCAGGCCGCAGCAAGCGTCCGGAGTGCACCCTACCGAGCTGCCGGTGTCGCGGAGCACCCGGGCCGCAGCCGGGACGATCTCGGGCCGGAACGCGCGCGTAAAGCTGTCGATGAACAGAAGGACGTCGGCGTTGCCCGTGAACGCGGCTTCCCGCACCTGTCGCCGGATCCGGCCGTTCGTTGCGAAAGCTGGAAGCCGCCGCCGGGCGCTGATGCCCAACCATTCCCCCACAAGCCGGAAGGGGCGTAAAGCTGTCCCCACATTAGCCAGGGGTGCTACGCGGGTCAGCAGCGGGAGCCACCGGGGCAGCCAGCCAATGGAGTAGTGAGTAAAGGGCCGGATGCGCCCGCGGTAATGCTCATCGACGAGTTCCGACTTGGCTTCAGCGATGTCCACTCCGGTGGGACAGTCAGCGGAACAGGCCTTGCAGGACAGGCAGAGGTCCAGTGCCTCCCGGACTTCGGGGCTCGACCAGCCGTCCTTGCTACTGCCTTGGGTCCGGGTCAGTTCCTGCAATACCCGGGCTCGGCCGCGGGTCGAATCTTTTTCATCCTTTGTGGCCCGGTAACTGGGGCACATGAAGCCGCCAGTGGTGGACCGGCACCGTCCTACACCGATGCATGCGTGGGTGTTCCCGACGAACGGACTTGCCACCGGCAGCAGAGCACGGTCTTCGGAGGAAGGTCCGACGGCGGCAGTCTGGGCTGTGGTCAGCTCACCATGGGCGGGGCCGGGTGCAACTACTCCTTCCAAAGCCAGCGAGGCTGAGAAAGGTTCCGGGTCGACGATGATCCCGGGGTTGAGGACCCCTGCCGGATCCCAGAGGCGCTTGAAGGCCTTGAAGATGCCCACCATCTCCTGGGAGTACATCACGTCAAGTAATTCGCTGCGCGCCCGACCGTCACCGTGTTCCCCGGACAGGGAACCTCCATGGGCCACCACCAGCTTGGCCGCCTCACGAGTGAAGTCGCTGAACACCCTGCGGCCGGAGCCGCTGCGCAGATCGTAGTCCAACCGCATATGGACGCACCCTGCACCAAAGTGGCCGTACATTAAGGCCGTATAGCCGTACTTTTTCACCAGTGGGAGCAAGTCCGCCAAGTAGTCGGCAAGACGCTCCGGTGCAACCGCGGAATCTTCCCAGCCGGGCCACGTTTGCACTCCATCGATCCGTCTTGATGAAAGGCCCGCGCCGTCTTCTCGCACCCTCCAAAGTGCGGCCCTGTCCAAGGGCTCCGTGACGATCGAATGGTCAACGACGCGGCCATCGACGCCGAGCTTGTCAACCAGGTCTTCACAAGATGCGGCCGCCTGCTGGAGGGTGTCATCCGAAAACTCGACCATGAGAAAGGCTTTGCCCTCCGGCAATGACTCCACGCTTGCCGCTCCCCGTCGGTGCCGCATGATGTCCACGATCGATACGTCCAGGCCCTCGATGGCGCTCGGCTTTGCACCCAGGATTGTCGTCACATCACGCGCGGAATCGATAGTATTCGCGTAGCCAAGGCACAGCAGCGCGGTAGCCGAGGGCTTCTGCACAAGGCCCACCTTGGCCCGCACGACAACGGCGCATGTGCCTTCGCTGCCTGCCATTGCACTGGCAACATTAAAGCCGTGTTCCGGCAGCAGATGGCCCAAGTGATATCCAGAGACCTGCCGGGGAATGGTCTGCAGCTCCACCCGGAGGGCCGCCAGATGTGCTCCCGCCAGCGCTTTGAGGCCCTCCAGCAGGTCCTCAGCCCGGGCAACGGAATGGGCGTCGTTATCGTCGACAGCGCGGAGGAAATCCCGCCCCGCCCTGAGGTACGCGCCGTCGGCCGTGACCAGCTCCAACTCCTGCACGTGGTGGGTCATGCGGCCGTAAGCTACTGAGTGGTTTCCGCAGGCGTCGTTACCGATGGAGCCACCCACTGTGGCGCGCGTCAGGGAAGAAGGGTCCGGGGCAAATGTCAGCTTGCCTGTGGTGGCCTTCTCAACCTGCGCACGCAGCTCACCGAGGACGACCCCCGCGTCGGCCCACACCGTCGCCTGGCCTGCATCGAGGGATCCCACAGAGGTCATGTGGCGGGAAAGGTCGATCACCACACCGTCGCCTACGGCGTTCCCTGCCATCGAGGTTCCCCCGCCGCGTGCGGTGGTCGGTACTCCCGTGGCCGAGCATGCCCGCAAAACTGTCCGAACGTCGTCGACGTTTTTCGGGAAGGCGACGGCGGCAGGCCGTACCCGGTAGTTCGATGCATCGTAGGAATACTCAGAGCGTCTTCGCGGAGAGTCGTCCACCTGGATGCCGTGATCCCTCAACCTGGCGAGCAGCTGCCTGAGTTTCGTGTCACCGTCGTCGTCGTCGGGCATGGTTGCATTCTCCATTCGTAGTGGTCCGCAGGAAGTGTAGGCAGATGCGGTAGACGCGGGGGTGTGCCAAAACAGAACGGGCACAGCAGATGAATCCGCTGTGCCCGTTGGATTGATGGAACTGCCTACTTCAAGAACTCGGAAAGGTTGTCCTTGGTGATGAGCGTGAATGGCAGCGTGTAGCGGTTCTCCACGTTTCCGCCTTTAAGGAAGTCGGTGACAACCTCGACTGCTTTGACGCCCTGTCCGGCTGAGTCCTGGCGTACAGTTGCCGAAATTGTCCCTGCCTTGATGTCCTGGAGGGCGGGGTCGGTGCCGTCGACGCCAACCACTGCCTTGAACTCGGCCGTGCGGCCCGCGTCAGCAATGGCCGAGGCTGCACCGATGGCCATTTCGTCGTTGTTCGCCACCACGGCGTCAATCTTTCCGGACGGGAAGCGCTGAAGGGTGTCCTCCATGTTGCGCTTGGCGTCGTCACGGCTGCCCTTTGCCTGGAATTCGGCGACAATCTTGAAGTTCTTGTTGATTGTCTTGTCGAAGCCCGACTTGCGGCGGTCGGTCCATGACGCACCGTAGACGCCGGCCGCGAAGACGAGGTTGCCGCCGTTGGGAAGGAGCTTGTTGAGGTACTCGGCCTGCATTTCGCCGGCCACCGTGTCATCGACACCGATGTAGCTCTTGTAGCCGACGTTGGCACCTTCTGCGAACTCGGTTGACAGGATGAACAGCGGAACGTTGGCGGCGATGACCCGTTTCGCAGCGTTCTGGCTGGCATCGCCATCGAGAGGCTGCATGATGATGGCGTCAACCTGGCGGGTGAGGAGGTCCTCAACCTGGTTGAGTTCGCTTCCGACGTCTTTCTTGGAGTCGGTGATGCTGAGCTTGACGCCCTTTTCGTCGGCCGTCTTCTTCATGGCGTCAGTCATGTGGGCCAGGTCCGGGTCCTGCAGGTCGAGGACCACAACTCCGATGTTGTAGGTCTTGCCTGCGGCTGAACCGTTGCTGGCATTGCTGCCGCCGGCACACCCGGTCAGCGTGAGGGCACTCGCGGCCAGCATTGCGACAGCCGCGGCGAGCTTACGTCGCATTCCCATGGTTGTTCCTTTCAATGATTTTGTCTGTGGTGAAGGAAATTGGTGGTTTGTTTGTCGTTGGTGACGCCGAGGGTCAGTCCGACTTCCAGCGGTTCAGCAGTACGGCGAGCACCAGGATGATGCCCTGGACTCCTTGCTGGAAGTATGAGGAGACGCCCAGCAGGTTCATGCCGTTCATTACGACGCCCAGCAGGAGCACGCCGACGACGGTTCCCCGGATGGTGCCCACACCGCCGAACAGGCTTGTCCCGCCGATGACGACGGCGGCAATCACCTGCAGCTCGTAGCCGGTGCCGGCCACGGGGGCCGCACCATCGAGACGGGCAGTCAGGACGAGGCCGCCCAGCGCGGCGGTGATGCCGCCGATGAGGTAGACGGTGAAAAGCACCCGGCTTGTGGAGATGCCCACTTTCTTGGCGGATTCTTCGTTTCCACCCACGGCGTAGACGTGCGAACCAAACTTGGTGCGGCTCAGCACGAACTCACACAGCAGTGCAGCCAGGAGGAAGATAATCACCGGCACCGGGACAGGACCAATGAACCCGGAGCCGAGCCACTCAGCCGGGCCACTCAGCCCGGAGACAACCTGCCCGTCCGTGATAACCAGAGCCGCTGTGCGGGCAATGGCCATCGTCGCCAAGGTTGCCAGAAATGGCAGGATAGCTCCCCACACCACCAACGCTGCGCTGAGGAAGCCGACCAGCAGGCCCACTCCGAGCCCGGCTATCAGCGGCAACCAGAAGGCACCTCCGCTGGCCGGGGCCAGTAGCGCGAAGGTCATGCCGGCCAAACCCACTACGGATCCCACAGAGAGGTCGATTCCTGCGGTGATCATGATGAAGGTCATCCCCAGCGCAATCAATCCGATGATGGATGATTGCCGCACGACGTTGACCAGGTTGTTCAGCGTGAGGAAGTTCGGGGCGGCAGCAGCCAAGAAGACGATGATGAGGACGAAGAAAATGAGGATTCCGTAATCCCCGATGAGGCGCTTGGTTTTGGTGGCAACGGATTCCTCATTGAGCTCAGCCGGTCCCAGCTTTGTCTTCAGATTTTCCATTGTGAGGCTCACGAGTCGCTCCCGTTCGTCGTACCGCGTCCGGCCAGCGCATCAACGACACTCATCGACGAGGTGCTTCCGATTTTGCGGCGCTCGTCCGGAATGCCGCTCCCATTGTCGACATAGTCGTCCAGAGTGCCGTGTGAGATGAGGTGCGCCACTTCGGCTTCAGTGACGTCTCCTACGTGGAAGCGCCCCACCACCTGGCCTTGGCGCATGACCGCGAAGCGGTCGGCCACTGCAAATGCTTCATCCAGACGGTGAGTGATGATGATGACAGCGATGCCCAAATCCTTGAGCCGCTGCGTCACCTCGATGAGCTTGTCCACCTTGGCCACTGACAGGTTCGCGGTGGGCTCGTCCATGATGATCAGGCGTGCATCAAAGGCCAGTGCCCGCCCAATGGCAACGGCTTGCCGTTGTCCACCCGACAAGCGCTTGACCTTGAGCCGGGGGTTGATAGGGATGTCCAGCCGCTCCAGCACCCGCCTGGTTTCGGCTTCCATTTTTTTCCGGTCGATGATCTTCAGCAGCGGACCCAGAATGTTCTTCTGCGGCTCCCGCCCCAAGAAAATGTTGGTACGGACATCCAGGTTGTCAGCCAGGGCAAAGTCCTGGTACACCATCTCGACCCCTTGGTCGCGGGAGGCCGACGGAGTGGGAAACTCCGTCCTCTTTCCGTCCAACTCGATGGAACCCCGATCGGGTTGGTACACGCCCGTGAGTACCTTCATGAGCGTTGACTTGCCGGCGGCATTGTCGCCAAGCAACGCGAAGGTTTCGCCGGGCTGGACATCGATGCTGACGCCGCGCAAAGCGGACACCGCCCCGAATGTCTTATGTATGTCCTTTAGGGCGACCAGTGGAGGGGTCGCCGGTGGTGCGTCGGTCATCTCATCCTCGTTCGATAGGGCTATGCAATGAACCGGTGAAACCTTAGGCGGCGGTCGATCAAATTTTTTGTTTGATCCTGCAGTTTCAGGGGTAATTCCGGGGAAGCCCTATAACTACGTGACCCCCACCACACTGTTTCACTTACTTGAACTTTGACGGATTCGAGAATGCGGGATGTGTGCCAATTTGAAACAGGGGAAGGAACGCCGAACAGACCATGTGGATCGTTTCAATTAATAGCGGATTTATGGGCACGTGCTGGCCCGAGATTGGCCGGACGCCGGCTTATCTCCCTATAAGAAGGCTGCAGCCGTCCTGTGAAAAAGGCGACGCTCGCCCCTCGAGACAACCCACATGATGTCCCCTCGGGAGCTTTGTCCTCTACGTATCCGTCGAGCAGTACCCGCCCGGCTTTTGCAAACGGACCAGGTCCCCTGTCTCTGTTTGCAAATGGCAACCGACGCCGTCCAGCCAGTCAGCCGTCATGCCCTGGGCCTATGAGCTGCGACGACACCGGCTTTCCGCCCAGCTCATCTGGGTTGGTTCTGGGTGATCAGCGAAAGAGCCTGACCTGGGTCGCAGATGCTGTTGCGAAACATCGGGGCCCAGTTCAGGCGGCATCTTTGGCCCCTCTAGGTATGGTCCACTTCTATCGCAACCCCGGCCCGGGCCGATTTCTCTGCGGCGTCGGCCAGGATCAGCGCTGCGCGGCCGTCCTCAAAGCCCGGGTTCCGCGAAGGAAGTCCCCGCACTGCGCGCAGGAATTCGGCCACTTCAAGACGGTAGGCCTCCGCATAGCGCTCCAGGAAGAAGTTCTGGTAGGGACCGATCGCTTCGACTGCCCTGGCACTCCAGTGCCGGACGAGCGTGTCATTCTTGTTGCCCACTTGCAGCAGTCCCGTTGAGCCAAATGCCTCAATTCGCTGGTCGTAGCCATAGGCTGCATGACGAGAATTCACAATCGTCACTAGCTCGTCCTTGGACCCGCGCAGAGTAACGACTGCCGAGTCGAAGTCTCCGGCGTGGCGGGCGTTCTCGCTGAAAACGTTCGCGCCCTGCGCTGATACCTCCACGATGTCCGGTATGAAGTACCGCGCCATATCCAGATCGTGGATGGTCATGTCCCGGAAGATCCCACCCGAGTCTGCAAGATACGATGCCGGCGGCTCCCCAGGGTCGCGACTGGTGATCACCATCTGCTCCAACGTGCCAATCTCGTCAGCTGCTACACGACGCTTTAGCTCCACAAAATGCCTGTCGAAGCGCTTGTTGAAGCCCAACGCGATGGGAACGTCCGACGCCGCCGCTTTCGCACGGAGCGCATCCACACGCGCGATATCCAGAGCAATTGGCTTCTCGCACAACACGGGAACACCTGCATCAATGGCTCTCTCCACCAGGTCCACGTGGGTTGCAGTTGGTGAGGCGACAATGACGGCATCGACTTCTCCTGAGGCGAACACTTCCTCGGGGTCGTCGCTCACACGGCCGCCAAACTCGGCGGCTGTCCGTTTGGCACTTTCGATAATGGGGTCACATACCCAGGCAAGCGTGGCTTCGTCCAAGGTAGCCAAACTCATGGCATGCACCTGACCGATCCGTCCGGTACCGAACAGGCCAATCCTGATCTGTTGCGTCATTGCAATCTCCCAGATGTAGATATGTCGTTGAGGGGAAATGGGGAGCTGTCAGTCGACCTTCTGCCGCCCCAGCCGTGCATACACCTCAGGGCGCTTGGCACGCAGGACGAGGGCGTAAGCAATGCCGCCTAAAAACAATGCGAAAGTGAACGTCATGAAGATGACCGTCAAGACAGTGGATCCGCCGATGAGCTCAGGGTAGTTGGTGATTGCCAGATAAGTGATGAGTCCGAGGAATCCGGCGCTAATGAGCGGTGCGACTATTGTCTTCCAGACCGACTCCGGCGCAAAGCTACGACGGCGCAGGAAGTAAACGAGAACCGCGCAGCTCGTGATGAACATCAGGAGCAAGACTGCGAAACTGCCGCTGCCGCTGGCGATTGGATAAAGGTTGTCCGGGGATACTGCCAGGATCGTGAAGATCACGGTCGCCACGCCCCAGATCAGACCCACAGCCAGCCCCGACACGTACGGGGACTTATGGCGGGGGTGTACCCGCCCAAGGATTGACGGCAGCACCCCATCGGCCGCGAGGGAGAAGCTGTACCGGGCCGCGATGTTTTGCACAGAGAGCATCGACGCCAGAATCGAGGTGATCAAAAGGATCGTGCCCACATCTGCGAAGATTTTTCCGAGCAGCGCTGTGGCGGCGTCATTGAACAAGTTGACGGTGTTGTCTTGGGCGGCAGTCTGGGCGTTGTCAGCTCCCAGGAACGCGATATAGGCCCAAGCCGCGATGGCATAGAACAGGCCGATACCGGCCACGGCAAGGTAGGTTGCCCTCGGGATCGTCCGCTCGGGATTCCTGACCTCGTCGCGGTAGATCACTGTGGCCTCAAATCCGAAGAAGTTTCCAACAGCGAAGAGCAAAGCCAGTCCCAGTCCGGCGTCCGCCAGCCCCGGCATGGCAAAGCCGATGCTGTGCTCCATGTTGCCGCCGCTCGAGGCGAAGGAGGCGATGTCGAAGATGACAACTACCGTGGACTCAAGGAGCATCACGATCGTCAAGACCCTCGCCGAAAGGTCGATCCGATGGTAGGCGAGAAACGTCGTCACCGCGATAATTCCGAGTGCGTACCAATACCACGGGATGTCCGGGCCGATTAGGGTGTTGACGACGAAAGCCTGCAGCGTTACCGCGAACAGCGGCGGCGCGAAGAAGCCGATGAACATGTAGCCAAAGAGCGCAAGGAAGGCCCCTCCTAGACCGGCGGGCTTACCGAAGCCCGCCGTGACGAAGGAGTAGAAACCACCGGGGTTCTTGACGCTCTGGCTCATCTTCACGAATCCAACGGAGAAGATGAGCAGCATTACAGTCAGCAAAATGTAAATGCCGGGCGCGGTGTGGCCGCTGAACATCAGCAGCACCGGGATGAAACCTGCGACCGTTGTCAAGGGCGAGGAGAACGCGAGCACGCTCATCACGAGCTCGCCCACGCCCATATTTCCGCTGAGCTTATGTTCCTGCGTATGGGCCGGCGTCTTCGTCGTACCTCTTGGTGTGCTTGACATGTAAAATCCTCGTCACGAAATAATTTTGAGTGCTAAATCACACTATCGACGGGGATCGTGAGAGCACTGTACCAGCTTGGGACACGGGATCCCATGGGGGTATTCCGGCCCGTTTCTAGAACCCGGAATACCCCATGGAATGGCTTCATCAGGGCGCTTCAGACGCCAAGGCAGGAGTAGCCGGACCAAGCTTCTTCAGGTCCACCACGTCCTGGAGCGGCTCATGGGCCTTCCACAGCCTGAGATTCCGGGCAAAGCAATCCACTACTCTTCCCCGCCAGCCGATCAAGTCGCCGGAGGCATGCGGCGAGACCAGGATGTCCCGACGACTCCATAGCGGATTCCCGATATCTAAGGGCTCATGTTCAAACACATCCAGTGCCGCCCCGCCCAGATGTCCGGCGTCAAGGGAGTCAAGAAGGTCCTGCTCCACCACCACCGCCCCGCGGCCTACGTTGACCAGACGCGCCCCGGGCCGCATTGTGCGGAGCCGCGACGAGTTGAACAGCCCGCGGGTTTCTGATGTAAGCGGCAGGGTCAGCACCACGTCATCGGCTTGGCCAAGAAGCTGGTCAAGCTCATCAAAGCCGGAGATTGAACCCAGCTGGGGATCGTTCCTGGCAGACCGGCCCACAACGTTGACGTCCATTCCCGCAGCGCGCAGGAGGAGGACGGTTTCGCGGCCAACCGGACCCGGCCCCACTACCAGGACTTTCCGTCCCAGCAGCGGCTCGGTTTCTCGGTGCTGCCAGATGCGAGCCTGTTGCAGCTCTATGGTGCGGCGCAGGTCTTTGGTGAACATCAGCAGGACGCCCAGTACCCACTCTGCGATCGGCCGCTCGCACACGCCGCGGGAGTTGCTCACAACGATGTCGCTGTTGACGATTTCGTCGGTCATGAGGCTGTCAACGCCGATGCTTGAGGTGTGGATCCAGCGCAGCTCCCCCGGCCCCACCTCACGCAGGAGCTTGGTCCTGAAGTCGTTCAGGAACAGGATCTCCGCACCGGGCTGGGCAGCCCGGAACTCGTCCGCGGTGCGCACCACGACGACATCTGCCTCGGCTTCCAACCGTTCAACAGGAGGGCGCGGGCGGCCCTCCTGGACAATCACTATCACTTTTGGTCTTGACACGCCCTCCCCTTCCCGGGGCTGCACCTCAGGAGCAGCCCCCGCTTGTTCTTATGTCTGGAGCTTGCTTCCGTTTACCAGCCGCCCTGCCAACCGCTCATCAGGCCGTACGGCAAGCGTTGTGGCTCCTCGTCCCGCAGGCCCTTGAGGAAGTCGAAGTCGCAGCCTTCGTCGGCCTGGTTCACGTGATCGATGAAGAGCCGTCCGTAGCCGCGCCGGTATTTCGGTTCCGGAAGCTTGAGTTCTGCCAGTCGGCTCTCGATCTCTTCGGCAGGGATGTCCAAATCTAGGCGCTGGTTCTCAACATCGAGCACAATGGGGTCCCCGTCCCGGACGATCGCCAGCGGTCCACCTACGGCGGCCTCCGGAGAAACGTGCAGCACGGTGGTGCCAAAGGCGGTGCCGCTCATCCGGGCGTCGGATACGCGGACGATGTCGCGGATCCCGCGGCGTAGGAGCCTCTCGGGAATGGGGAGCATGCCCCATTCGGGCATGCCGGGAGCCCCTACAGGCCCGCTGTTGCGCAGGACCAAAACGGATTCTTCGGTAATGTCCAAGTCGGGATCGTCAATCCTGCGTCCCAGGTCGTAAATGTCCTCGAAGACCACTGCTGAGCCCTTGTGCTGCAGCAGATCCTTGGACGCAGCACTCCGTTTGATGACTGCGCCGTTGGGTGCCAGTGAGCCACGGACGACGGCAATGCCTCCGGAAGCATCGAAAGGGGCCTCGAGAGTACTGACCACGACGCCGTCAGGTTCGGGGGCCGAACTGTAGCCATTCTCAAGGGACTCCCCAGTGACCGTGAGTGCGTCCTTGTTCAGCAGCGGCGCCAGTTCCTTTAGTACGGTGGAAATGCCGCCGACCTGGAACAGTTGCTGCACCAAGTACTCGCCGGAGGGACGGACGTTAACAATGCGAGGGGTCCGTTGGGAGATTTCGTGGAAGCGGTCCAACGGCAGTTCATAACCAACCCGCCGGGCCAGTGCCAGAAGGTGCACCACGGCGTTGGTGGAACCACCCACAGCCATCAGGAGGGTGATTGCGTTATCGAAGGCCTCTTTTGTCAGTATTTCGCTGGGCTTTGGCCCCTGTGACAGAGCCATCTCCACTGCCCGGCGGCCGGTGGCTTCCGCCGCTTGGGCGCGACGCGCATCTACCGCAGGGATCGACGCAGTGCCCGGCAGACACATGCCGAGTGCTTCGACGAGGGACGTCATGGTGGAGGCTGTGCCCATCTCGCTGCAGTGTCCTGCAGAAGGTTTCGCAGCCGATTCAAGCTCGTCGAAGTCCGCCTCGGTGATCTTCCCTGCGCGGAGCTCATCTGCGTACTTCCAGGTGTCTGTGCCGACCCCGAGCTGCTTCCCCCGGAAGTGTGCGGGCTCTTGGGGGCCGCCGGTCAGCATGATGGTTGGAACATCTGCACTGGCGGCACCCATGAGCTGGGCTGGGACTGTCTTGTCGCAGCCGCCCAGCAGCACGATGGCGTCTAGCGGGTAGGCGCGGATGGACTCTTCAACGTCCATGGCCATGAGGTTTCGGAATTGCATGGCCGACGGCTTCATGAGACTTTCACCCAGGGAGATGGTGGGGAACTCGAGCGGCAGCCCGCCAGCCATGAGAACGCCGCGCTTAACGGCGTCGGCGAGCAGCTTGAAATGGATGTTGCAGTTGACCAGTTCCGACCAGGAGTTGGCGATGCCGATGACCGGCTTGTCCTTGAGGGCAAAGCGCGAGAAGCCCTCTGCCTGGATCGCTGTGCGGTGAACGAATCCGGTGAGGTCGTGCGGTGCGAACCATCGCGCGCTGCGGAGGTCCTTGTAATCCGACTCTTGCATATCCTTCAAAGCTCCTTGGGCTTGTAGTTCTTGACAGGTGATGGGGACGTTTCTAGGCGGCGGTTGTGCCGCCGTCGAACGCCATGCTGGTTCCGGTAGCAAAAGTCCCTTCGACGGCCAGGAAATAGATAGCCGCGGCCACCTCGTCCGGATCGGCGAGCCGGTTCAGGGGCACGGTGCTTTCTTTCAATCTCCGGGCTTCCGTTGGATTCGGCGCCGCTGCCAGGCCTGCCCGCACCATGGGCGTATCAATCGGCCCGGGGCAGACTGCGTTCACCCGGACAAGGGGTGCCAGTTCCAAGGCCAAAGCCTTGGTGAGTCCTACAACGCCGGCTTTGGCCGCGCAGTAATGGACAAGCCCGGGTGCACCCATGGCGGCGAGGTCGGAAGCGACGTTGACGATCGAGCCTCCCCCGGACCGCCGCATATGGAGCCCGGCCTCACGGGAAACGAAGAAAGTCCCGGACAGGTTTGTCTCCAGCACGTCGTGCCAGCGGTCCTCGGTGAGGTCTTCCAAGGCCACATGCCCGGCCACACCAGCAGCGTTGACCGCTACGTCCAGGCCCCCCAGCGTATGGATCGCACCTCGGACGGCATTCTTGACTGCGGCGGCATCGGAGACGTCGGCAACCACTGTGTGCGCGCCGGCGCCGATCTCGTCTGCGACGCGCTGCAGACCGGCCGACCGCCGGCCCAGCAGTGCCACCCGGGCGCCTCGTTTGGCGAAAAGTTTTGCGGTCGCTTCCCCGACGCCGGATGCCGCACCCGTGATGAGCACGCGCAGGGGTTCCGTTCGAAGCTGTTGATTTCGGTCCATCATCATCGACGGAACTCCTCCTGTAGGCACGGGTGGCTGGCATGTTCCACTAAAGCAGTGCATCCCCGCCGCCAGCTGTCTCACATTGAGACACATCGCACACTGCCTGCGTTCTTAGGCTGGTCAGCAGATGCCGCCTTCATTCCGTGGCACAGCACCGCTGAGAGCGGGACAGACTAAGGAGTCCTTTTGGAACAGCAGAACCGCATTGGGGTTGGCTTGATTTCGGTCGGATGGATGGGCAGGTTGCATTCGCGCGCGTACCTGGCCACCAAGCAGTTCTTCCCGGAACTGCCCCGGCACCCTGAGTTGGTGATCGCCGCGGACCCGGACGACGCCGGTCGCCACCATGCCGAGGACGCACTCGGTTATAAGGAAACGGCCACGGATTACCGCAAGGTGCTGGAGAACCCGGACGTGGACGTTGTGTCCATTTGCTCCCCCAACTTCCTTCATCACGAAATAGCACTTGCCACCATCGAAGCCGGCAAGCACTTCTGGATTGAGAAGCCCATGGGCCGCAGCGCGCAGGAATCCCGCGAAATAGCCCAGGGCGCAGAGGCCGCAGGACTCATCACATCTGTGGGATTCAACTACCGGCACGCACCCGCTGTGGCGGAAGCCAGGCGGCTCATCCGGTCCGGAGCCCTGGGCCGAATCACCAACGTGCAGATCCGCCTCCTCACCGGATACGCCTCGGATCCTAGCCAGGTATTCACCTGGCGCTATGAGCAGGCCCGTGCAGGCTCCGGAGTCCTGGGCGACGTCCTCAGCCACGGCTTCGACCTCGCACAGTTCCTGGTGGGCCGCATCACCTCGCTGAATGCCGTGACGGAGACCTTCATCAAGGACCGTCCCCTGCCTGCCGGCAACTCCTCGAACTCTTTCGACATGGGCCAAGCCTCGGATGTCACGAGAGAGGTGGAAAACGAGGATTACACCGCCATGCTCGCCCGCTTCGAAGGCGGTGCCATCGGCATGTTCGAATCCACGCGCGTGGCCATCGGACCCCATGCCGAATACATCATCGAGGTCTACGGCACTGAAGGCTCCCTGCGATGGAATTTTGAGCGCATGAACCAGCTTGAACTCGCCACAGACCGCAGCGGCTACCGCACCATCATGACACCGCCGTCCTTCGGCGAGTTCGGTCGTTTCCAGCCCGGCCCCGGCCCTGGAATCGGGTTCAACGACCTCAAGACCATTGAAGCCGCGCTGTTCCTGCGTTCCGTGGCCGAAGGCAAGCAGCTCGGTCCATCCGCCGCTGACGGATGGTCAGCATCTGAACTTGTGGATGCATCGCTGCGCAGTGCCGGTTCCGGCGAATGGGTTGAGATCCCGGAAGTTTCCGGTCAAACGACCTACCAGGCCTAAGTCCACGCCGCACTGCAAGTGCAGAAAGAGGAGGCCGGATCGCGATGATCCGGCCTCCTCTTCGTTCTCAGTCGACAGCTCGACCTATACGCATGTATGTATCGGGATTCCGGCGCCTCAACAGCAGTGCAAGGGCAATCCCTATGGCTATCGACAAGTAGGGTATTGCAAGCAGAACTGTGAGCAGGAATTGGTCGCCCACCACGAGCAACTCCATATTGAAGGAAGCAGTCAACAGCGCAAACCCGATCCCCGCGAGAGCGACGACTGGGGCAACCAGAGTGCGCCAGAAAGACATACTGGACTTGTTCCTGCGGAAGTAGACGATGATGGCGACGGCAGTCAGGGAGAGCAGAAGCAGCATGCCATAGAACGCCACTCCCGCTGCGGCTGCATAGAGAGCATTCGCGTCACCGCCAGAAATTACCAAGATGAGGAGCACCAGAAGCAAGACAGCACCGACGGCCACTGCGGCGCGATGTGGAGACCCATGCTTCGCATGGACTGTCGAGATCGCCCTCGGAAAAATTCCGTCAACCGCCAAGGAGTGAGTGTATCGGGCCAGGATGTTCTGAAGGGATAGTCCCGAGGCGAAAAAGCTGGTGACCAGGAGAATCGCGATAGCTTGGTTCGCGAAGGCTCCAAAATACCGTAGGAGAGCGTCCGGCATCATGGCCGTCGGATCCGCTTGAGCCGCCGACACAGCGTTCGACGTTCCCGTCGAAAGGATCAGGGCAAACGCGGAAATGGCGTAAAAGACACCGAGAAATGCAACTGCAAGGAACGTGGCCCGGGGGATGGTGATGCTCGGCCTTTTGACCTCGTCCCGGTAGATGGCTGTCGCTTCGAATCCGTTGAACACCCCAATGCTGAACAGGAGGAGGACGCCTATGGTGGGAGTGAAGAGGGTGGCAGGGTTCCATGGCTCGAAGGAGGGCCCCTCAGGTCCTCCGTTAATGATGATCACTGCATCAAAAATGGCTACTGAAAGTACCTCGACGGCCAGGATGACCGAGAGAACTTTGGCAGATAATTCCACGTTGAAGTAGCTGAGCACCCATGCGATGACGAACATCACGAAACTCCAAAGCCACCATGGTGTTGATACGTCCTCCAAGAAGGCACCAAGCAGGTTGTTCACGGCAATTCCGGAAACAACAATGCACGAGGTGACGTTGAATCCGTAAGTGACCAAAGCGAGGAATGATCCGCCAAGGCCGAGGGGACGGCCCAGGCCTTCCCGGATGTACGTGTAGAAGGCGCCGGGGCGCGGTATTGCCTTCGTCATTCCTGTGAAGCCCATGGCAAAGAGCGCCATCAATACAGCGACCGCGACGAACGCGATCGGCACTCCAATTCCAAACGAAATGTTAACGGAGACGAAGCCGAAGACGACGCCCAACGGAGCGGTAAAAGCCAGCACCGTGAAGAGCAGTCCAGTGGTCCCCATTCGGCCTCTGAGCTGATAGATGGACGATCGAGCTTCAATGTCTTCTGCATCGTCAGCGACTGCGTGCTGAACGGGAAGTTCCTGTTTCACTTTTGTTCTCCTCAGGAGAGTGATGTCATCTTTGACGCTCACTATGACGGGTGAATGCAAGCCGGTTGGCCATACTGCTGGTGAGCTGGTGAGGCTGTTTCGGCCGAGTCCCAGTTAGTTTCTTGATTTTGATTCCGGAACGGCGCAGGAACTGTCCCAGGATGATGCACTGCCGGGCGGCAACAGAGTCCTGGCGCCTCAACCCAGCGCCAGGTCGAACCCCTTGGCTTCGTAGGCTTCAACCTTGCGGTAGAGGGTTGATCTCCCGATTCCCAGGAGGGTCGCGGCCCGGACGCGGTTGCCGGACGCCTCGGCAAGCGCACCCCTTATCTGTTGCAATTCCGCCTCTTCCAGTCGGGTGAGGCGGGTTGTGCCAAGTCTGCGAAGTTGCACCGCGTTAAGGTCGGAAAGGTGCAACTCCCCGCTCAGGGACTGCGACGCCGCCGATTCAACAAGGTCGCGAAGCTGACGGACGTTGCCTGGCCAGTCAGCCACGACCAAGGCATCGCGGAGCTTTGGCGACATCCGCACCTCCCGTCCAAGTGCGCTCCTGAGAAGGTGCGATGCCAAACCGACAACATCCCCCCGCCTGTCTCTGAGGGGCGGCATGACGATCTCTATTCCCCTCAGCGCTGATAGAACTGGCAACAGGTCATCACTAACGATCCCGGCAGTCAGGATAAGTCGGGGCTGTTCCAGGACCTGTAACAAGGCGGAGAGGTCCTCCTTTAAGTGTGGCCCGCACTTGTCGACCCGGTGGAGGACAACTGCCGCTCCTTTCTCGAGGGCTGCGTCGACGTCTTCAACGCCGAACTGCCTTGCAGACCGCTGGCTGAAGTCGAAGAGGTAGGTCTCGGTGGATAATCGCTTGGCCATCGCTTCCGCCAGGGTTCGTTTACCACTGCCCTGCTCACCAATAATGTAGGCCGGCACGCGACGGCTCACGGCCGCGCCTGCAGCGTCCAGGGACCTGCGGAGCGCCCGGCTGGTTCCGACAATGCCTTCAAACTGCGCAACAGATTCTTCCGCCGCCGAACCCACACGCAATCCCACAGGGGCCGACGGAACCTGGACACGCATTACGGATGCACCACCAGCACCCAGCTCGCGGAGACCCATCGGGCGGATGTGAAGCTGGACTTCCCTGCCGGTGCTCACATTCAAACGATGCTGCGATATGCCGTCCCGTTGCTCAGCTTCCCGAGCCAGGGCCGCCAGTACGGCAAAGTCGCTTGGGTCCAGCATACGAAGGGCGCTTCGGCTGGCAATCGTGGTGCGTTCATCCATCGCTACCACGGCATCGGCACCGCGTTTCCGGATCTCGATCAGATACTCGGACATAAGGGCCTGTTCCCGGGCTGCCAACCGTTCGGCTAGTCTCCGGGTGATGTCTGCGGCTGCGCCGTGAACAGTCAGCAGGACCGAACCCGGATGAGTGGTCCGGGCCAATTTCTCGGGCAACATCAACCCTAGGACGCCGCGCACGGATCTTCGGAGGGGGTCACGGATCGGAACTGACGTGCAGTAGCTGTTCTGGAGTGCCTCATTGAAATGCTCGGCACCCCAGACCTGCACTGCTTCACCCTCTTCCAGCACCGTCCCGTCGGAATTGGTTCCAATGAGGTCCTCAGCCATTCGCGCGCCCAAGCTGGGGAACAATAGCTCAGCCTTACGCCGCTCGGCAGCATCGCCGCGGAAGACTGCAAGCGTTCCTTCCGCGTCGGTGAGTACAACCAATCCCCCGGCATCGGTGCACAGTCGTTCGAGTTCGGTCAGCACGGGCTCAGCAGCAGCCAGCAACTGCTCATCCGCCTGGGGAACCGTCGTGTGCAGAAACGGCGATGCAGCCGTGACATTGCACGCAAGACTACGCTGCCACGACCGGGCGATGACTGGTCGCAGGCTGCTCAGGTCCGTCACGTCAGGCTCGGCGAGGAATCGTTCCCTGAGCGACTGGATCTCCGAGTTCGGCCTTACGCCCACGTGCAAGGAAAAAGCCTCGGGAATCCGCGAAACATCGTAGAAAGTCATGTCGGTGGCTGCTTTCTGCATAAGGGCTGGAGTCAGTGCTGCAGCAGGTGTTCCAGATGGGCAGGCAGTTTCCGCGCCTGCTGTCGCCCAAACAGCTGGAAGTACCACTTTCCAAGCGTTTGTTTTCCGGTCGTACCGCTCGCCTTCCACCCGCCAAATGTCTGCGGTCCTGGCCACCAGCCGGTGGTCGCGTGGCCTGGGACGTTCACATCGACACAGCCCGCCTCAATGCGGTCAAGGAATTCCCTGGCCTCGTCCACGTCTCCTGTATAGATACCCGCGGTCAAACCCATGTCCGTGTCATTGGCTGCTGTAAGTGCCGCTTCAAATGTCGGTACCTTGCTGATGGTCAGAAACGGCAGGAAATGTTCCACGGTTGCCAACTCATGTGTCGCCGGCACACCGGAGACCACGGTCGCCGGAACGAAATAGCCGCCTTCATTGGCCTTTCCGGTTTCAATGTGGAAACCCTCAAGTCGGGCCGAGGAGACAAGTGAGGCGTAGCGTTCCAGCGCCTCCGCAGAAACAACAGGACCTGCGAAAACGTCCCCATCGATGGGATCGCCGGCTTTCAATGTCTTAACCCGTTCTTCTACAAGTTCGACCAGCTGGTCATGGGCCGCCGGTGTTACCAACACCCGGGAAAGCGCACTGCATTTCTGCCCGCTGAGGTCGAAAGCTGAGAAAACAATGCCCTCGGCAGCCTGCTCGAGGTCGGCAGTGTCGGTGACAATAACCGGGTTTTTTCCGCCCATCTCGGCTATGACTGGCCGAGGGTACGGTCCGGAAGCGAAGTCGCGCACGATCGACCTGCCGACGGCGACTGATCCGGTGAAGCACACGCCATCAATGTTGGATGCCACCAGGGCGCGGCCCGGAACGTCGCCCCCGTGGACCACGTTCACGAGACCTCTCGGGAGTTCCATGGCCTCACAGAGTTCATAAACGGCGTGCCCGGACCAAGGCCCCTCGTGCGAAGTTTTGACTACCACGCCATTGCCCGCGATCAGGGCAGCGATGGCAGGTCCTGCGGCTTGGACGATCGGGTAGTTAAACGGTGTAATGACGCCAAAAACCCCATAGGGGCGGAGCACCGAATCATTCGACAGGCCAGTTGGGTCGTTTGTCCGTTCGTCCTCGAAAGCGCCGGGAGCCGACGCGTATTCGGTGTATTGACGGACAATTTCAAGAACCTCTGCTCCCTCGGCGTGAGCACCGACGTAAGGTTTGCCGATTTCGAGTGCAACGCGGACTGCCCAATCCTCGAGACGTTCCTCAATGAACGGGATAGCACGGCGTACTCGTTGGATGCGTTCGGCATGTGGTACGCGTGACCATTCACGTTGTGCATGACGGCTTGCCCGGACGGCACGCTCCACCAGGTCCGCGGGAGCGTCGTGACAGGCGCTGACCACCAGACTGGGGTTGCTGGGATCTTCCCGTTTCATGAGCTGGCCTTCGAAATACTCCTGGCCTGCGATGACGTGGGGAACAGTTATGTAGGGTGCACGTCGTCGTTCAGTCATCCGGGCCCCGAAGGCCTGCTGCGCGTCAATTGTCATCGCCAAGAAACTCCTTAATGGATTGGTTACCCCACATCGACGGTGGGTTCTGTCGAGACTACGCAGCAGCGCCAACGGCTACTGTCCCAACGTGGGACATCTGGTCACATGGCCGTGTAGCCCGCATCTACCACAACGGCGGAACCGGTCATCTTGCGTGATTCATCCGAAACCAGGAAGACGGCGACGTCGGCAACTTCCTCCGGGTCGATCAACCCGAGCGGCTGGTAAGCACGCTGGGCTTGCTCGTCATTGAGGAATTCATCATCAAAGAAGTCCGCCACCATGGGGGTGCGCACTCCGCCAGGGCAGAGACAATTGGCCCTGATGTTGTCCTTGGCGTATTCCACAGCGACTGACTTGGTAATCATCAGGACACCACCTTTGGACGCAGCGTAGGCCGCAATATCCGGTTCAGCCACCATGGAGTTCACCGACCCCCAGTTGACGATCGACCCGCCACCGGCCCGTTGCAGAGCAGGGATAACGTATTTGCAGCCGTAGAACACGCCCTTCAGGTTGATGTCAATGATCCGGTCGAGCATTTCGTCTGTGGTCTCAAGCACCGACGCGGCCTTAAGGTAGCCGGCGCAGTTAAGCAGCGCATGAACTGCCCCGAATGTCGCCTCTGCCGCCGTTACAAGCCTCTCCACCTCGGCCGGCTTGCTCATGTCGCAGCGTTGCGTCGCAATACGCTCGTGCTCCTTAGCGAGCCGCTCCAGTCCTGCTTCATCAATATCGGCTGCCATGACGCTGGCCCCGTGCTCTATCAGTGCCCGCACAGTTGCCAGACCCTGTCCCGATGCTGCACCTGTAACAATTGCCGTCTTGCCTTCGAGCCGCATGGCCACAGTCGATCCCCTTTGATTCAGCGCGGCCGAGTGCCGCACTGAAGGCAATGTTGGCTTGGATCGATTGACCAAAAATGTATCTTTCTGACACAAATCCGGCTCCAACACGCCAGTAGCGTCTTCCAGAGCGTGACACACACTTCACGCAGATCACGAAGGAGACAATCATGGGCCGCGTACAAGGCAAGGTAACCATCATCACCGGTGGGGCCAGAGGGCAGGGTGAGTCGCATGCCCGCCTCTTCGCCCAGGAGGGCGCGTCCGTGCTTGTCACCGACACTCTGGATGAGAGCGGCGAGGCTGTCGCCCTGGAATTGCGGGAGTCTGGACACGATGTTCAGTACATGCACTTGAACGTTACTTCCGAAGATGATTGGAAATCCGTCATCGCGACAGCTGAACAACGCTGGGGACGCGTCGACATCCTGATCAACAATGCCGGGATCGTTGGCACCATGAAGTCCGTCGAAGACGAAGGGCTTGAGGGTTGGTCCAAGACCACCGCGATCAATCAACAAGGTGTCTTCCTGGGCCTCAAGCACGGCGTTCCGGCAATCGAGCGCAGCGGCGGCGGCGCAGTCGTCAATACGTGTTCCATCAACGGCACCGTCGGTAATCCAGGCAGCTTCTCCTATCAGGCTTCCAAGGGAGCCGTGAAGATGATGACGCGTGCCGCCGCGATGGAGTATGCAAACCGTGGTGTCCGGATCAATTCTGTTTCGCCGGGGTTGGTGATGACAGCAATGGCTGTCGAAGAGGGCGAAGAATCCAACCGCGAATTCAGTGAAGCGACGCCGATGAAACGAGCGGCCCAGCCCCTCGAAGTGAGCTACGGGGTGCTCTATCTGGCCAGTGATGAAGCCAGTTACGTCACTGGTGCCGACCTCCGTATTGACGGTGGCTACACCGCCCAGTAGGGCGGCGTAGCCGGCCAACTTAAGCCCGAAGGATAACCGCAAATGACATACACAAAGGAAGCACTGCAGATGACTGATGTAGCTTTACCACCTGCAGCCAAGGGTTCCCGTTCGATCAACACGCCAGAAAGAACCGTGCGTGAGTGGGTCGAACGGCTGGACACAACGATGACGTCGCTGGACCCCCTTGCCGCTGCTGATCTGTTCATGCCGGATGGCACCTTCCGCGATCTCTTGGCTTTGTCTTGGGACTTCCGAAATGCCATTGGCCGTGAGGAAATCGCACGTCTTCTGGCAGCGCCGGACTCAAAGCCAACAACGTCCATCGGAATGCGCCCGGATGGCGCGCCCATCGTCGTAGAGGATGGGACGTCAGCTTCCATATCTTCCTTCCTCCAATTCCGGAACAGTGCGGGGGGAGGTTTCGGGCACGTGCGCCTTGTCCAAGAGGAAAACGGATCCTGGATGGCGGCGAGCTTGGTCCTCGCGCTCGATACCGTGGACAGTCACCCCGAGCGCCACCAGAGCGCCCGGCCCAGCGGAAAGACCCACGGACCCGTTCGTGACCGCCTCGGCTGGAAGGAAGGACTCGACCCCGAGTTCAAACAGCGGGAGCCGGAGGTTCTCATTCTCGGCGCTGGACACAACGGGCTTATGCTGGCGGCCCGCCTCAGAGCCCTTGGCATTCCCGCCCTGGTGCTGGAGCGCAACCAGAGGGTCGGCGACAACTGGCGCAAGCGCTACAGTTCGCTGGCACTCCACACCCCGCTTGCCTCCGATCATTTGCCGTACCTTCCATTCCCTTCCACGTGGCCAAGTTTCACCCCAAAGGACAAGCTTGGAGACTTCCTCGAAAGTTATGCAACCCTCCTGGATCTGGCGGTTTGGACCGGGGCCAGCGCAGACACCGTGGAGTTCGATGACGCTTCACGGCGGTGGGTCGTCAACGTCGGACGGCTGGACGGAAGCAGCCGAAAGGTGAGCCCCAGGCATCTCGTCTTTGCCACGGGAATGAACGCTGCTCCAAATATCCCCGAGCTTCCAGGTCGGCAGGACTATCGCGGAACTGTGATGCATGCGGTCGACTATCAGGGACACGCCCGTTGGCGGGGAAAGCGGGCGGTGGTTGTCGGGTCAGGCGTCAGTGGCCACGACATCGCGCAGGACCTGGCGGAGCATGGCGTCGACGTCACCATGATTCAACGGTCCGGAACTTTCGTCATGAACACCTCGACATTCCACAAAGTGATGCACGCCAACCACATCAGCGGTAATTACAGTACGGAAGAAGCTGACCTCCTAAACGCTGCTACTCCTTTCGGAGCACTTCCAGCGCACGGCCCAATGCATGTAGAGCTAGTCAAGTCCATGGATCGGGAGCTTTTGGACGGCCTTGTCGAAGCAGGGTTCGAGCTGAGCGACGGTCCGAATGGGCAGGGCGTTCTTGGATTGATCTTTGGCCAAAACGGAACCGGCTATTACTACAACGCGGGCGCATCTGAATTGATCATCGACGGAACCATCAAACTTCGCCACGGCAGCGTAGAGGGTCTCACTGCCGGCGGGGTGAACTTGGACGGCGGACGGTTCTTGGAAGCTGACCTCGTAGTGTTCGCTACCGGCTACCTGGGTGCCCCGGCAGTAGTACGCGAAGTGCTCGGTGACGACATCGCTGATCGGGCAGGTGAATTCTCCAGGGTAGGTCCTGATCGTGAATACGGTCGCCTCTGGCGTCGCACCGGAGTCGACCAGCTATGGTTCATGGTCTCGCTTGGCATCGGCGACGGCAGGTTCTACTCGAAACTGCTTGCGCTGCAACTAGCGGCCATGGAAGCCGGCGCCATGCCGCTTGAACAGCCGAACGGCTAACGCAATCTGAGTCCAGCACGGAGAGAGGAGGCCGGATCGCGATGATCCGGCCTCCTCTTGCGTGCAACAGTTGCTTATTTGGCGAAGCGGAACAACTTCTTGTTCGCGAACTCCAGCATGCCTACTTTGCCCAGTTCGCGGCCGTAGCCGGACTTCTTGACGCCGCCAAAGGGAACATCGGCTCCGCTGAGGTCGTATGCGCCGATGAAGACCATTCCGACGTCGAGCTGGTTGCCGACGCGCTCAGCGCGCTCAAGGTCGTCGCAGATCACCACGGAACCGAGGCCGTACGGCGAGGAGTTGGCGAGCTTGATCGCTTCCTCGTCGCTGCCGACCTTGTACAGCTGGGCCACCGGGCCGAAGAGCTCTTGGCTGTAGACGTCCATGGACGGCGTGATGTTGGTGATCACCGTTGGGGTGAAGACGTTGCCCTGGGGCTGGTTGTTGCCCACCAGGATTTCGGCGCCCTGATCGACGGCTCCCTGCACCTGTTCTGTGAGGAACTTTGTCGCCGAGTCGGAAGAGAGCGGGCCGAAGTCGCCCTTCTCGTAGGACTGCCCGGCAATGGCTGCTTTGAACTTCTCTGAGAATTCATCGAAGTACTTGTCCAGCACCACGATCCTCTTGGAGCCATTGCAGGACTGGCCGGTGTTGCCCATACGGCCCATGACGGCCTTATTAACGGCCTGGTCAACGTCATCGGTGTCCAGCACAATGAACACGTCAGCCCCGCCCAGCTCCAGCACGCACTTCTTCAGGGCGCGCCCGGCCTGCTCAGCCACGATCGCACCTACCTGCTCCGAACCAGTGAGTGATACCCCCTGCACGCGGTCGTCGGCGATGATGTCCGAGATCTGCTGGTGCGTGGCAAAAAGGTTGACGTAGGCGCCCTCGGGGAAACCGGCATCGCGGAAGAGTTCCTCAAGGGCCAGGGCCGACTCCGGGCACTGGCTTGCATGGCGGACAATCACGGTGTTGCCCAGGATGATGTTGGGAATCGCGAAGCGTGCCACCTGGTAGTAGGGGTAGTTCCACGGCATGATGCCGAGGACCACGCCCAGGCCTTGGTACCGGAAGAAGGTCCGCAAGCCGTCGGCTACCTCGAGCTCTTCATCGGCGAGCCACTCCTCCGCGTGCTCGGCAAATGCTGCGGCGATGGCACCGGAGAACTTTGCTTCCCCCACTGCCTGCGGAAGGGGCTTGCCCATCTCCCGGTTGATGATGGCCGCGAGCTTGTCCTTGCGTTCCACAAACAAGCTGGCCAGCCGCTTGGCCAAGGATGCCCGCTCAGCCACGGATGTGGTGCGTGACCACTCCTGGTAGGTTTTTTGCGCTGCGCTGAGGCCTGCTTCGACCTCTGCATCGGTGGCCGCCGGGTACTGCGCGTGGGTGGTTCCTGTGGCCGGATCAATAACGGCAAATGCGCTCATGGTGGGATACTCCTTTGTCAGATAATTCGAAACGGGATTGCCCTAAATGGCCGGGCGGGACCGCCGTGTGGCGGTCCCGCCCGGTGTGCTTAGCGCGCGCCAGGTGCAGTGGTGGCTGCGTAGAAGCGCTGGCGGGCACGGCCTTCCAGGTGCTTCGCAGTCCCTTCCTGGCTGCCCGGGCGCTGCGAGGTCAGGGGAACTCCCACATCCCAGAAAGCACCGCTGCCGGACAGGTAGCGCCAAGGCTCCACACGGGCGACGATCACTGCGGGGCCATCCACTTCCCTGGCTTCGGTGAGCGCCGCCTCGAATTCTTCAATGGTGGTGGTGGACCAGGCTGCGCAGCCCATGCTGGCAGCGTTGGCCGCAATGTCGAATTCCAGAATTGCTCCGTCGAGGCGACCGGACTCCTTGCTGCGTTCGCGGTACTGGGTACCAAACTCGCGTCCAGGGCCTCCCTTTGACACCTGAAGCGGCCAGATGCACTGGTGCCCGCGGTTGTCGATCACGATAGTGATGATCTTCTTGTGTTCCTGTACTGCAGTGACCAGTTCAGTGGGCTGCATGAAGTAGGTGCCGTCACCGATCAGCACGTACACCTCGCCCGGTGCGTCTCCGCGGGCCAGCCGGTAGCCCAGTCCGGCCGGGATTTCGTGACCCATGCAGGAGTTGGCGTACTCGAAGTGGATCTCGGTGCCGTTGGAAGGATCCCAGGCCTTGTGGATCCCTTCAACCACCCCTCCGGAGCCCAGGACCAAGGCGTCCTCGCTGGTGGCCGTCCGGTTGAGCACGTCGATCACCTGGGCCTGGCTCATGTTCTCACCGGGGAACGCCTGGAGGTCGTGGTTACGCACCTCATGGGTGGCCTTCCGGGCGTCCGCGATGTCGCTGCGGAAGCCCTCGGACGTGCCGTAGTGAACAGCTGCCAGGCGTTCACGCAACGCGGCAAGGGACAGCTTGGCGTCACCAATCACGGGGAACGAGCCCATCTTGTGGGCGTCGAACGAGCCAACGTTAAGGTTCACGAACTTCACGTGGGGGTTCTGGAACAGCGAGTGTGATGCCGTGATGAAGTCCTGAAGGCGTGAGCCGACAGTGATGACGACGTCTGCGCCGTCGGCGATTTCGTTTGCCCCCACGGTGCCGGTCACGCCGAGGGCACCCACGTTGAGCTCGCTGATCGGTCCGCTTCCCTTACCGGCGTACGTCTCGGCTACCGGGACGCCGAACTCGGCGCTGAAGCGCGCCAGTTCCTCCTGCGCCTTCGAGTAGCGGACGCCGCCGCCGGAGATCAGCAGGGGCCGCTTAGCGTTGCGGATAATCGCGGCCGCATCGTTGATTTCGTCCTCCACAGCCGGACGACGACGGATGTGCCATACGCGGGGGGTGAAGAAGGACTCCGGGAAGTCGAATTCCGCGCCCTGGATGTCCTGCGGCAGGCAGACCACCACAGCCCCGGTTTCCACGGGATCGGTGAGGACCCGCATGGCCTCAGGAAGTGTGGACAGCAGCTGGGCCGGGTGAGTGATCCGGTCAAAGTAGCGGCTGACGGGTCGGAAGCAGTCATTGGCTGATACATCCCGTTCTACCGGGTGCTCGATCTGCTGCAGCACGGGATCACCAAAACGGTTGTTGATGATGTCCGCGGGGAACAAAAGCACCGGAAGGCGGTTGGTCGTAGCCGTGGCGGCGCCGGAAACCATATTCGTCGATCCCGGGCCGGCGGAGGCAGTGCAGGCGAGGGTTGCGGCGCGGTTGGAGGCCTTCGCGAAGCCAATGGCAGCGTGGACCATCGATTGCTCGTTCTTGCCCTGGTAGTGGGGGAAGTCCACGCCATATTCATCGATTCCCTGCGCCAGGCCAACGGAGTTGCCGTGTCCGAAAATGCCGTACATTCCGGCAATCAGGCGCCTCCTTTCACCGTCCATTTCGCTGTACTGGACCTGAAGGTATTCAACGATTGCTTGTGCGACAGTGCGGCGACGGACGTTCTTGATGTCGACCTCGGTGCCGATATCAGCAGCGGCTGTGCTGGTCATGCGTACTCCTAAATTCGTAGGTGCGTCGGCATTTGCAAACCGATTCGCCAGAACATCAGGTTTTCATCGTGCGGAGGCAATGTTGTGTCCCAGTTTGATACGCAGCTTGCCCACGGGACACAAACAGCAGCCGACGACGGCACCTCAGTACCGCCGCCGACTGCTGTAGTTGTTTTACGTCCCTCTAGTCGAAACGGTAGGGCTCCTGTGGCCCCACCGAAGGCAGCGGCCGTGGCCGCTCGCAGGTGCTTTCAATCTCGATGTGACGGCCCTGCTCCGAGGATGCTTCAAAGGCCAGGAGGACTTCCAGCACGTGGTAGGCGAAGTCGCCACCGGTGCGCGGCTCCACGCCCTTGCGGATGGCGTAGCCGAACTCGGCCAGGCCGATGCCCCGGTAGGCATCGTCACGGTGAGTGATTGGCGTTTCCCGCCAGTCGCCACCGCCTGGAGGAGTCATGTCCAACGCCAGGTCGCCGGGTTCGCCACGGCGCAGAACAGGTGCCCCGGAGAAGTGGTCCGGGTTTGGTGCCGCCAGCGAGCCACCCGTTCCGTAGATCTCCAAATGCGGCAGGTTATGGTTCCAAATGTCCCAGCTGACGATCACCGTTGCGGCCGCACCGGACTCGAAATCAATGGTGCCTGTGACGTGCGTCGGGGTCTTGATCTGAATGACTTCGCCCTCTTTGCCGGGACGGGGCCGGGTCTCCGATGAACGCGGTGTTGTTGCAGAAACCCGCTTGACCGGGCCGAAGAAGTTTACAAGATTGGTGATCAAGTACGGCCCGATGTCCAGCATGGGGCCGGCTCCCGGGCTGTAGAAGGGGTCGACGTTCGGGTGCCAGTGCTCGTAGCCGCGGCACGCGAAGGACGCGAAGGCGGCCACGGGTTCACCGATCCAACCGTCATCGATGAGCTTGCGGCTGGTCTGCATGCCGGAACCTAGGAAGGTGGTGGGCGCGGAGCCCACTTTCACCCCAGCCTCGCGGGCGGCGTCTAGGATCTGGCGTGCTTCCTCCAGGGAGGTGGCAAACGGCTTTTCCGAAAGGACGTGCTTACCTGCGGCGATGGCTTGGAGGGTCACCGGCGCGTGGAGCTTCGGCGGGGTGAGGTTGAGGACCAGCTCTACCTCGTCGTCGGCCAGCAGTTCGTCCGGCGAGAGGGCCTTGGGAACCGAATAAGCTGCTGCCCGGGCTTTCACGGCCTCCGCGTTAACGTCTGCCAGTGCCACAACCTCGACATCCGGGTGGACGGCTATCTTGTCCAAATATTGGTTGAGAACGTTTCCGACGCCGATGATGCCGACTCGAATGGGTTCCATGTCTGTCTCCGTCATTGATTGTTGGAACATCCCGGGGCGAGGACTATACCTCGCCCCGGAATCAGTTTGGGATGGCCGGTGCTTCTAGCTGGCCAGACGCTCTTTGCGGGCCTTGGCGGTGGCTTCTTCATCCACTACACCGTCGCTGATGACAACGCCATAATCAGTCGCCGCTGCTTCGAGGGTCACTCTGGACTCGCGGTAGTCGTCGAGGACCGCCAGCACGTCTCGTTCCAGCGGCTCGCCGTAGCCGCCCCCGCCGGGGGTGATGGACACTACCTTCTCGCCGGACTGCAAGTCGTAGCGGCCCACCACGGGAATTTCACGGCGTTCACCGGTCTTGAGATCTTCCACCCAGGTCGACGGCACGGTCCCGTCGTGTCCGCCGCGGACGCCCTTCGGCGGGTTGAGCTTACCCTCGATGCCGTATGTGAGGGTGACGCTTTCCCCCCGGGGTTCCATGGTGACGCGGGTTGCGAGTCCGCCGCGCTGCCGACCTGCTCCGCCGGAGTCGGCTACCAAAGTGCGTTCGTGGATCAGGATCGGATAACGCTGCTCATCCACCTCCACGCTGTCGTGGTAGAGAAGAGCACCGCAGACTGGCCGCTGGTACGTCGGCCAACCGTCGACGTAGGGGGTGGCGGGGCCACCGACGCCGCCCACCAGAATCTGGTTGACGTAGGCATTGCCGTTGCGTTCGTCGATGCCGGAAATGACCGACTTGGCGGGTGCCTGCCCGGCTGCCCCCTCAGCGGTGCCGTAGCCGTCGTCGATTTGGGAGAACGCGGCCTGGACGATGTTGACCACGCGGTCGGCGAGGTTGGTGGTTCCCGACGAGCAGGAGTAGGGGTGCTTCGGGACGCCGACTGCGCAGCCGTCACGGAGCAGCACCTCCACCCTGCGGAAGGTTCCGGCGTTGCTCGGCAGGTTCTCCGGGATACCGGAGAGGATGCCTGCCAGTGCTGCACCCGTTGCCGTTGCCCTGGTGAGGTTCAGGCCGTTGGGGAGGTTGTCCGGGTTGTCTCGAAGGTCAATGGTGATCTTGCCCTGCTTGGGCTTGACCTCGATGGTGGCCTGCAGGTGCACACCGTCTGGGCCGGTGCCGGGGAAGGGATCGTGGACCGAGGTGCCGTGGAGGACGTACTCGGGCAGCGTTTCGATGGCACTGGCGGTGAGGCGTTCCGAGTAGTCGAACCAGGCATCAACGAAGTCCACCAGGTCATCGACGCCGAATTTTTCGGCGAGCTCGTGGATGCGGCGCTCGGCGATGCGCGATGCGCCCACCGATGCGAGGTAGTCGCCGTACCACTGGTCAGGAACGCGGATGCGGGAGCGGCACATGCGGATGATGTCGTCGATGTCCGTGTAATCGCGCTGGATCCTCACGCAGGGGAAGATCAGGGCGCCTTCCTCGTAGACGTCACGGGCGGTGGCGAAGAACGTGGTGGGCAGCGAGTTGCCGCAGTCGGCCTGGTGGGCCTTGGTCACGGCGGTGAAGAGGTGGCGTCCCTGGATGAAGATAGGCACCAGGATGACGTGGTCGGCGGCGTGGGAGTTGCCCATGTAGGGGTCGTTGTGGAGGAACGCGTCACCTTCACGTATGTCATCATGGAGTTCCACCATGTCCTCGCCGAGGGGGCCGGCGCCGAAGACGTGCACGGGGACGCCTTCCGCTGCTGCGAGGAGCTGGTTGTCTGCGGTCAGCACGGCGCAGGAGAAGTCGCGGGCCGTGTTGATGACGGACGAACGTGCCGAGCGGAGCAGGCCGCTGGTCATCTCGCGGACGATGCCGTCGAATGCATTGGCAAGTACCGAAAGCTTTACAGGATCAAATTCGCGCGTCACGGTTATGCCTCCTTACGGGTGAGGTAGATGTTGGATCGTTCGTCGAGCGTGGCGTTCCACTCCGGCGGAACGACGATTGTGGTGGTGGGCTGGTCAATGACTGCAGGCCCCACGATCTTGTCCCTCGGTGCCAAGGTGACGCCGCGGTACCGCTGGGTGCTGAAGGCCTCGCCCCCAAAGACGATGTCATCGGTACGGTGGACCTCGCTGGTGCCGGTGGTGCCGGCCTCGTCCTTCGTGTGCTCGGGCCGCGGGATCTCCACACGGACGCCCCAGGTGATGATCTCGACGCGGCTGTCCGGATCGTGTGTGCCGTTGCGGCGGTCGTGTTCTTCGTGGAAGGCCCGCTCAATGATTCCAGCGGCATCGCCGGAGGTGTCGGGGGCGGCATCCAGGTACACACGCAGATCCCAGGCCTGGCCCGGGTAGCGGGCGTCGACGAAGTAGGTGACGTTGGCTGCCTCGCCCACCCCATCGAAGCGCTTCACGAAGAACTCGGCCTTGGCCGTCAGGTCCTCCACAGCGCGGGAGGCCGAACCGGCGTCGAAACTGCGGGTGTCGTTGTGCAGCGGCGAGAGGAACTCCGTGGCGATGGGTGCACGGTGGGCGCCGTAGGCCGCCAGCACACCTGCGGTGGCCGGAATGAGGATAGTCTCAGCTTCGAGGAGGACACCAATCGCGGCGGCAACCATGGCCCCGGCGCCACCGCCGGCAACAATGAGCGCACCCCGGGGGTCTACACCCTGTTCCAAGGCAGCCTGCCGGATAGCCGTGGCCATGTGGTTGGCAGAGACGTCCAGAATGGCTTGTGCGGCCTGCAGGGTGTCCATCTTCAACGGTCCGGCGATGCGGGTATCGATGGCCCGCACGGCGGCCTCGCGGTCCAAGGTGAACCCGCCTTCGAAGCCCTCGGTATCGAGGTAACCGAGTGCCACACATGCATCCGTAACCGTTGGCTCTTCGCCGCCGCGGCCGTAGGCTGCCGGGCCGGGGGTGCTGCGCGCGCTCTGCGGACCCACGCGGAGCAAGCCGCCGCCGTCGATCCACGCGATGCTGCCGCCACCGGCACCGATGCTGGAGACGGCAACGGAGGACAGACCGGTGAGGTGTCCCACGAAGGGCTCACCCAGCCAGGCCTCCCTCGTGTGGCGGACCACGCCTTCTTCAACCAAGGACACGTCGAAGGTCGTGCCACCCATGTCGCAAACAACCACAGTGTCGCGGTCCGGAGCCGCTGCCGCGCCGACCAGCGGCGCCATGGACGGGCCGGAGTTCAGCAGCAGAACGGGACGGTCCAGGACATCGGCGACGTCGAGAACAGCACCTTCCGAGGTCACCACCAGAAGGTCACCGGCGAAGCCGTACTTCTGGAGGTCCGAGCGTAGCTTGCCCAGGTGGTCGGCCATCAGGGGCTTCAGGGAAGCGTCGATCGAGGCTGCAGAGGAACGGCGGTATTCGCGGATGGTGGGGTTGGCCTCGTTGGAGAGCGTGAAGGGAACACCAGGGAGGATTTCCTTGATCAGCTCGGCAACCCGCTTCTCGTGGGTGTCGTTGATGATCGACCAGAGGAAGGATACGGCAACAGCTTCAATCCCCTGTTCCTTGAAGGAACCCAGTACTTCCCGGACCTGCTCTTCGTCCAGCGGCACCAGGACATCGCCTTCGGCGGAGATGCGTTCGGTGATCTCGAAGGTCAGCTGGCGGGGAACGTAGGGCGGCGGGTAGGCGGCCTTGGAGTCGAAAGCATCCCGGCGGCCGCCTTCGCGGAGCAGCAGAGTATCCGCGAACCCGTCCGTGGTCAGCAGTGCGGTCTTGGCAACCTTGCCGGTCAGCACTGCGTTGGTGGCGTGGGTGGTGCCGTAGACGATGACGTCGGCGTTGCGGAGCACCTCGTCGCCGCTCCAGCCGACCGACTCCGCCGCACGGCGGACAGAAGCTTCGAAGCCGGTGAACACGCGGTCGTAGGTGGTCAGTGCCTTACCGACCGCCATGTCACCGCTGTTGGAATCGACCACGACGTCGGTGAACGTACCGCCGGTGTCGACGGCGATACGGTACCTGGCCTCGCCTGGTTGTGTTTGTACTTCACTCATGGGTCTTCATTACTTTCGTAGAGCTTGCAGGGAATTAGAGTTGGGGCTTGCCGACGGTGTTGCGAAGCAGTCCGACCTTTTCGATCTCGATCTCCACGGTGTCTCCGGGCTCAAGCCAGACAGGCGGGTTCCGCTTGGCACCGATACCTTGCGGGGTACCTGTGGCGATGACGTCACCCGGTTCCAGGGTGAGGAAGCTTGAGACGTAGGAGACGATGCGGGCGATGGGGAAGATCTGGTAGCTCGTGTTGGAGCGTTGGACCTCATTGCCGTTCACGCGGGTTGCCAGTTCCAGGCTTTGCGGATCGCCCACTTCATCCAGGGTCACCAGTGCAGGGCCCCAGGGGGTTGAGCCGTCGACGGCCTTGCCAGCAAGCCATTGGGTTCCGCGGTATTGGAGGTCGCGTGCCGTGATGTCGTTCAGCGGAGCGAGGCCGCCGACGTACGCCAGCGCGTCCTCTTCTGATACTTCGCTGGCACGTCGTCCGATGACCACTGCCAGTTCACCCTCGAAGTCAAGGTTCTCGCTGACTTGTGCACCACCGATCTCGTCTTCAGGACCAACCATGGTGGAGGCGAACTTGGCGAAAACGTCCGGGTACTCGGGGAAGGCTCGTCCGGTTTCCGCTACGTGATCTTTGTAGTTCAGTCCAACGCAAAGGACCTTGGAGGGATCAGTCACGGGTGTGGTGAGGCGGATCTCGGCCCGTGCACCAACGCGGGCCACGGGGTCCTGGCCTGCCAACGTGTTGACCTCGGCAGAAATGGCCTCAAGCCGGTCACCATACAGCTCGAGGAACTCACGGACGACGGTGGTGGCTCCATGAACGGCTTGCTTGGAACCCTGCAAGAGCAGCTCCAGGTCGTAGACGGTATCTTCGATCAGGACACCGCCACGAACGCCGGATTCGTGCTCGTAGGAAACGATCTTCATGGTTATTTGCCGCCTTCCGTTGCGGGAGTCTTTGCGGCAACTGCCAGCACGGCATCTGCCAGACGGTCAGCGATGTCGCTTACCACCTTCTCGTCCATGGGTGTGGACAGGGACAGCAGGTTGGCTGGGGAACCGAGCAGTCCCCGTTCGTAGGAGGCCCACCACAGCTGGTGCTGGGTCTGTTCGTCCACTTTCTCTGCGCCAGCCGGGACCGCGCGGAGCAGTGAGCCACGGCCGCGGATTTCCCAGCCTGCCTCGGCGACCCGGGAGTTCACTGTGTCCCGTGCGGAATCGCCCAGGTGGTTCAGCCGCTTAACTTCCTCTTGCGTGTAGAGACGCAAGGCCACGGCCCCTGCGGCCATGCTGACCGGGTTGCCGGAGAATGTGCCGCCATGCGGCAGGCTGCCCGGCCGGGTCGGGTCCACCTCGGCCATGAGTTCGGCCTTGCCGCAGAGGGCTCCAACGGGGAAGCCGCCGCCGATGAGCTTGCCGGTTGTCAGCAAGTCGGGGGAGACGCCGTATTCGCCGCTGAAACCGTTGAATCCGAGCCGCAGGCTGATGACCTCATCGATGATCAGGACGATGCCGTACTGGGTCGCAAGCTCCCTGGCCGTCTGGACGAACTCTTTAGAGATCGTGAGCAGGCCGGCGCGGTTGGGTAGCAGGTCGAGGATGATTGCCGCGTACTGGTCAGGGGCGGCCTCAATCGCCTGGCGCAGGAATTCGACGTCGTTGAGCGGCACTGCGGTGACGTCGTCGATCACGCCGCGGGTCACCCCACGCTGGTAGGAGGGTCCGCCGGGCACCAGGGCTACCTCGGACGTTCCGTGGTAACCGCCCTTGGTGACGACGACGCGTTCACGGCCGGTACTCGCCCGGGCGACGCGGATTGCGGACATGACGGCTTCTGTGCCGGAATTCGCGAAGCGAACCTGGTCGAGGTCGGGCAGGCGGGATAGCAGGAGGTCGGCAAGTTCCCATTCGTAGAGGTTTGGGATGCCCCAGCTGGCTCCAGCGGTGAGGGCTTTGGTTGCGGCCTCCGTGATTTCCGGGTGGGCGTTGCCGTGGATCAAGGACGTGAAGTTGTTGTTCGCGTCGATCAGTTCGCGGCCGCGGTCATCCCATACACGGTAGCCTTCGCCTTTGATGGCATATGGGCTCGGGGCTCCGGTGTAATAGGTTGATCGGCCGTAGCCGCCCGGCAGCAGCGGAAAACCGCGCGGCCCACGACGCAGGTGCGGATCTTCCGTGGGATTGAGCTTCGCGACGTTGTCCAAGTTTGTTGTTCCCAATTTCGAGTCTCCAGTCTTTCAGTTCACGAGGTCGATCAACGGCTGCCCGGTCAATGCAAGACGGACCCGCTCCACGGCACCTTCCTGCAGCGCACCTGTGGACCGGTTGGAGCGCCAGGCGATGTGGGGGGTGAGGATGGTGTTGGGGGCGGAACGAAGCGGGTGTCCGGCACCGAGCGGCTCCTGGGCGAAAGTGTCGATGCCGGCGCCGGCGATGTGTCCGGAGGTCAATGCCTCCGCGAGTGCAGCTTCATCGATAAGGCCGCCCCGGGACACGTTGACGACCACCGCGCCCTTGCGCATGCGTGCCAGGATATCGACTGAGATGAGGTTTGCTGTGTCCTCGTTCAGTGGCAGGTGCAGCGAGACGACGTCGGAGTTCTCCAGGATGTCTTCCAGGGCAGCCAATTCCACAAAGCTGTCTGTGACAAAGGGGTCATAAGCCCGGACGCGGGCTCCGACAGCCGAGTACATTCGGGCCACATGCTGGCCGATGCGTCCCATTCCGAGCACGCCGACCTCAAGCTCGGAGAGTACCGGTGTGTCGTAGCCGATGGTTCCGGCCCAGCCCAGGTCGCGGATCGAGGCATTACCGGCCGGCAGGCGACGGGCCAGGGCCAGGCCCATGGCAAATGCGTGAGAGGCGACTTCCTCGGAAGCTGTTCCTGGAACAATTGATACCGGGATGCCGGCTTCCGTGGCTGCGGCAACGTCGATGTTGTCGTAACCGATTCCGTACCTGATGACCGCACGGCATTTGGACATGATCGGAAAATCGTCGGCAGTGAGTTTGGCGTAGGGCGTGATCATCACAATGTCGGCCTCAGGAAGCCCGTCGCGGAAGGCATCGGTGTCTGCCGCAGGGTTGAGTGTGTAACCGAACTCTTCCGCGAGTGCGTGTTCGCGGTCCAGATTCGGGAAATGGTGGGGGGCCACAAGAATGGTTCCCTGGGCATCGCGGGTCATAGTCTGTCGTCCTGTTCGTGTCGTACCGTCGTTCGCTGCCGAACACTCCATGGGACGGGGTGCCGGTGTCGGGTGATTTCAAGTACAACGCGACATCGGAGCCTCTATCCGTGCCAGATCGAGACACAAGAGTGGGACACCTGTCCCACGGGACAGGGTTGCCGGGCAGCACGCAGGAGCCGGTCATCCTTTGATGGCCGGCTCCTGCGTGCTGCCCGGTGGAATCAGAGGTCGATGCCCCGACTGCGGAAGTAGTCCATGCGCCTATACAGGGTGGAGCGGCCGATCTGCAGAGTTTCCGCTGCGAGGCTGCGGTTGCCTTTCGCCTCCTGAAGTGCGGTGCGCAACTCGCTGAGCTCGGCGTCTTCCAACCGCGAAAGCCGGCCCTTGGTCAAGACCCGGTGGAAGCCCTGTGACAGGTCGTCCCCGGTGACTTCGGCACCTTCTGCCCGCTCCACGGCGTTGGAGACGACGGACCGGAGCTGGTCTATGTTTCGCGGCCAGTCGGCGTGTGTGAGCGTCGAGACGAGCCTGCGGGAAAGCCTGCGCTCCCCCAGTTCCTCCGCAATGGCAGTGGCGAGTTGCGGGATGTCTTCCCGTCTGTTCCGCAGCGGGGCCACTGGGATCTCAAGGACGTCAAAAGACTCGGAAAGCAGCAGGGTGGCTTCTGTGGGCCGTGCAATGGTGAAGATCAGTTTGGTGGCCGAATTGCCCCGCAGGTTGCGGGCGATCTCGCTGGCTTCGTTCTGGGAAAGCTCATCGGCGTGCTCAATAATCAGCGTCGCAGGCAGTTCTGTAGCCACCCGGTGGAGCACGTCTCTGAATTGGTGGTTCCTGAGGGTGCCACTGCGTGCATCAACTGTCATTTGGTCTCCGCGCAACGATGCGATGGCGCTGGCCAAGCGGCGTTTCCCGCTGCCAAGTTCACCGATCATCACGACGGACCTGCCTTCGTCCACGGCCTTGCGGGCCAGGTTCAGGGTGCGCTTGAATTCGGTGCTGGTACCGTCCAGGTGTTTCATCAGCCGCTCAACTGTTCCTTGCGGGGAAGACTTCAGCTGCAGAGGTGTGGCTGCAGCAGCGACGGCCCGATCCTTGGTCGGAGCATGGGGCCGGACCACAACAATCGCCCCGACATTCGCAGCCGACAGGGTTACGGGGGAAACTTCCAGAGTGGACAGTCCAGGCCCCCGCAGCATGACCTCACAGTTCATGCTGCGGCCGGAAGACATCACCGCCGTGGCGTAGCCGGATATGATCGAGAAGTCGCTGTCTTCCAAAGAAGCCGTTGCAGAGGTGTTCAGGAGGGAGTTCTTCCCATCAACTGCTATCACCGCGTGGTTGCCCCTTCGGCGCGAGATTCTCAGGTACTCATTCAGAAGCGCCCGCTCCTTGGAAGAGGTCCGCACCTCGATGTCGCGTTCGATCCGCGAGGCCACGCCCTCAAGCATCAGCAGCGTCGAGGAGGGTTCCAAGGTGGAGACGCGGTTGGCGGGGAGTGTCAGACCAATGACTGCCCGCACACGGTTGTGGAACGGGTCCCGAACCAGGGAAGCAAAGCACCAGTTCCCCCGCATATCTTCGCGGAAATGTTCCTCCGGGGCCAGCCAGACGCCGCGGCCTTCCTCCAGCGCCAAGCCCTCACCGTTGCTGCCGCAACTTTCTTCCAGTAGCGAATATCCGGCCGGGAAACCGTCGTCGCGAAGGAAATTGGCCTTGACGAGTACGCCGTTCGGTGCCGTCAGATTGACATATCCACCCAAGTCGGCCGCCACTTCGTCCAGCTTCTGCAGATGCGGCCCGGCCGCATGGATTGTATATTCGTCGACCCGGCCTTCGGCAAAAAAGCCTCGATCGGCTACGGCGTCGACCCCGGCGGCCCTGCTGCGGTACCACGAGCGCGCCACGATCGGCCGGATTCCATGGAGATCCGCATGAGGTTGCATGAGGAAGAGTTCACGAATTCGATCTGTTTCGCGCAATGACTTCTGCGGCCAAGGGGATAGCAGTTCAGCGGAGGCCATGGAATAACGGTCTTTCTGGAGAAAGTGAGAGGGTCTAGGAGGCAGCGGCAGTACCGCGGCCGTGTGAGGCAGCACGACGTGCGAGCCAACCCCGGGTCAGAGGGCGGAAGGCCTGCTGCGCCTGCCAAGCTTCGTCCTGGGAGGCGTTATTTTCCAGGGCCTTGGCGCTGATGTATGCGGCAATCATGCCCGAAAGGCCGCTTCCAAAGTTGTTGCTGTTCTGGCGTGCCCCCCGGCTTGTGTTTTCGGTGACCATGTTCCGCTCTTCCTGCTCAAAATCGCATCTATGGAAGCGCCAAAGGCGGGTGCTTTTTCGCGCCACTTCAAGTCTACCTAACTAATGATCGTTAGCCAAGAGTTCTTGTCCTGTTGTTTGCTTGTTAGGGTCGAGCTATGAGTGGTACATCCTATGTGACTGCGCGCGACGATTTTGCAGACCGCCTCGAGGAGTGGGGCTGGGCCGGGCAGTCAGTTTCGCGTCGGCATATCCTTGAGGCTTTCCTTGAGCTAGCCATAGCGAACGGGTTCAACTCAGTCTCGATGCGGACCATCGCGAATGCCGTCAACATCAAGGCTCCAAGCCTTTACTCACACTTTCCGAATGGCCGGGATGAGATCGTCGCAGAGTCGCTCAGGTGGCACTTCCACCGGTTCGGCGTCGCGCTGCTAAAAGCGGTTGGCCAAGCCGCTTCCGCAGAGGACTTCTGGGATGCCATGGTCAGGCTCCATTTCACCCGTCAGGTGCGACTTCCGGAGAGCAATCTGTGGGATCTGCTGGTTGCCACGGACAGAGCGGCACACATCCTTCCGACCGAACTCCGCACCCAGGTCGACGACTGGGTGCGGATGCACCAGAACATGTATGTAGCCGCAGCCATGGATATGGGTTATCCGGAGGCGGAAGAGCGAGTCAAAGTGGTCATGACATTGCTTGAAGGTGCGACCCGGTGGGCATCACCCGACTGCGACGACGAAGAGTTGGATAAGCTGACCGACCGGGCGGTCCTGCTTTCACACGCCATTCTCAAGCTGGATCTCCATGCTGCAGCGCAACCGCTATCAACGGGGCGGTTCGACTATTGACTGGCGTGGCTTCGAACGGACTCCAGCCCGAAAGAGTGGCCCTTTACTGCATCTCAAGGTGTAGCCAGGAGGCTCGCAGGTGCGGCAGGCAAGAAATGAAACGTACCGCGATGCTGCTCTCGACAGCTGTCAGAGAGATCCGCGACTCCAATATGTAACCAGGACTTGCAAGACGTCGCATTCGGTTTGCAAGTGAAAACCTCTACCGATCCACTTTCACGAGGTCGTAACCGTCGTGCTCATGAAAGAGTCGCCGCTCTCCGAGGCTGTCCAGAAGCCACACGAAATCACCGTCGGAAGTACACTCATCAACGGTTCCCACTTGCACGAACCTCCCCGCGAAACTTACTTCCACTACGTCACGTCGAGCTACGTTGTCCCAACGTGTCCCTAAAATTCTCGTCATAGAGGCTGCACCATTTCTTTGTCGAATCGCCTGATGGTAATAAGCTTTTAGTGTCCAAATAACTTGCGCATTAGTGGATCTCTGGACATGCTTAAAGCATCAGCTTTGGGTTTACCAAGAGACCGTGTCAGTTTGAGACACCCTGGCGCGGCCCAGAGTTCGAGCGGCCCATTAAAGCTCACGGGACTTGAAGAACGCTCAAACCGTAGTCTTCTCAGCGCTTCCTAAAACGAAGACGCCCATAGCCTGGAGCTCGAAGTCCCGGCCCCCGACCTGAGCTAGAACTCGCCAATGGCCTCCTGGGCAGCGAGGGTCTGGGTGCCTGGGCTCAGATCCCCAAAGTCACGGCCGAGGCCACCCTCGGACGACACCTGTCCTGCCGGCCATCCAGGCAGAGCAGTTTTCAGCGAGCTTGCCGAACCGTCCCGTAGGGTTGCACGGGCGGGCTGTTGGCTGGCGCGTCGATTAAATGATGCTGTCCTCGATTACAGGGCTTCGGCGTGCGTGATACGGAACGAACCCCACGGCAGCGGGATATGGAACCCGGACCAGTCGGGGCTCGGGATGGTTGCGGGACCCATAAGGAACGTCTGCATGATGCGGCTAAAGCGTGATGACGGTGGCGTGGCGGCCGGTTTCCATGCCGTCGCCGCCGGCCTCGAAGCCGTAGATCTTGACGGACGGATCATCCAGGAAACCGTGGAAAAGGCCGATGGCGTTGGACCCGCCACCAACACACGCGCAGACGGCGTCTGGCAGGCGGCCCGCACCGGCGTCTCCAACGATGCGGGCTGGCTCGACGTTGACAACGTTCAGGATGACATCGTCATCGAAAATCTCCGCCATGCCGCGGTTACCTTGGCTGCTGGCAGTGGTCGCGCGGTGGTGCACTTCATTTCGATCGCCATCAATTCCTGTGAACAAAAACCCCGTCCGACTTGAGAAATGCTTGGTTTTTGGATTGGTCATTCACAATCCACAGCACTCCCCCACTCTCCGAGACTTCTTCCACTCGACCTTGGGCAACGATCTTTGCATTCCTCAAAATGCTTACTCGTTCACCGTCTTGCAGTTCTCGCCAGTCGGAAAGCGCAGCAGGCTTTCTCTGTCTCCTGTGAGCTTCTCGAGCCTTCATTGCTTTCACCCTGATCTGTAAAATAGGAACTGTTTGTGCGCAGCAGCTTGGGCGCCGATTGAGGTCGCCAATGACCTAGACCCCGAGAGCGGCTAGTCGGACCTGCCCAGCCGGTAAGAACCTGTGGCGGAACGTACCGTCACTGCCACGCGGGCCTGTTCACAGACCCTGAGCGCCAAACTCAATAGTGGGTGGAGCCCGTGACCCCCGCGCAAGCATTACGTTGTATCCGCGTCCTCGCCGCACCGTGTCAGGCCACTGCCGCCATGGTGTCCGGCCAAATGCCATCGATGGTATGGCCGACAACTGAAACCATTGATTCGTTGGAAGCAGGCAGCCACCGCCCCATGGGCTCTCTCAACTCCGAGCGCTGCTTGCGCTGTACCGACTCGCCGTCGAAGGCCCCCTGCGGGTTGCATTGCTCATTCGCGCGTAGCCCCCACTCGAGGTGCCGATCGTGCGCAAGCTTCCGGTTCATCATTCTGATCAACTCACCAAACTTTGAGATCTAAAGGGTCTCCTCCAGCATGGGATCGGGGGCAAGGAACAAAACGTGTCACTTTGAGACAGCTGGCGACGCCCCGCCATGGCGAGGGGTATTTTAGGTAGCAACAAAATCCATCAGAGCGAATGCAGCCCTGCGGCCAATGGCCAGGTGGCCGGGGCGCTTAGGTTTTCAAACATTTCTCGCCCTGTTTCCGTAGCGGTCGACGCGGGGTACTCAATGTTCCGTCCGTACGTCGGGAAACCAACCCGTTGGGGCTTTCTTTGGCTCAAGGTGTTCGGGATCCCGGTGAGTCTTCATGTCGCACTTGTGGAATGGACCGCGTGGGTCAAGGACGACTTTCATGTGGTGGTCTGCGTGGTCGCGCCACCAGACGCTCATGCCGGTGGCGGGGTCGAGGCGGAGGTGTTCCCAGGCCCGCCACAGCGCTTCTATTCGGGAGACTGCTTCGGGGTGGAAGTACCATTCGATGCACCACTTTGCGGAGCGGCCGTCGACGTCCCTGACGTAGGTGGGCAGCAGCTGCTCGTGCAGGAACTCCTCGGCTGAGCCGTACACCAGTTCCGGCAGCTTCTGCGCCTCCTCAGCTTTGTCGCTGGCGTCTTCACCAAAGCCGCCAATGTCGATGGTCATTTAGGGCGCCTCTATTCCGTGACCCAGGGATTCGCGGTCGAGCCGGCGGCAACCGGGACAGGCTCAACTTCGGGCCGCGGGCTGTACTTCTTGATGGACGCCTCGACGGCATCCTTGTGCGGGCCGCTGTACCAGGGCATGGTCCGGACCAATGTGGCCGGTGCGCCGGAGGCGAGGACGACGGCGCGGCCGCGGTCGAGTTCGGCGAGGTTGGAGACGTCGAAGATGCGTTCTTTGCCCTCTTGCCGGGAGCGGCTGGAGCCTGATCTGCCGGAGGAGATGGAGACGTTGGTATAGCTGTAGTCGCCGATCAGGTCCGAGAGGGCGCGGAGGAAGCCTTCTTCGGCGACGCCGCCGCCGTAGACCTTGACGTTCGCGGCTGACCAGATTTTCCGCATGTTTGCTTCACCCCAGAGTTCGACGCCCTGTGACCAGGACTGCAGGATGGCCATGACGATCAGGCCCTTGGAGCCGTAGTGGCTGAACTGGTCCGGCAGGGCGGCCCAGCGGACGACGTTGGCCAGCTCATCGAGGGCGAACAGCGCAGGCTTGGGCAGGCGGCCGCCGCTGCGCTCGGCCCGTTCCTCCATGGCCTCGGCGATGGCCACCGTCAGGGCCGTGGTGAGCGGGGCAGCAGAGCCGGCCCCTTCCTTGGAGAGGATGTAGATCGTCTCCTGTGAGGCAGCGAACGCGTGCTGGTTGAACTGCCGGCGCGTATCCGTGGCTACCGTCGCGCCGCCTGTCGGGGCGACCCAGCGCAGCGTGTTCCGGCTCTTGAGGCACTGAATCATCTTCTCGGCGGTGCCGAAGATGCCGTCGCGCTGCTTGTCGGCAAGCTTCAGCGTGGACTCCAGGCCCTTGTACTGCAGCTCGTAGTCATGCTCCTTCAGAATTTCGATGGGACTGCGGCTGACCTGCTCTGTCACCCACAGGTAAACCTGCGTGATGGGCAGCCCGCCGAGTGCGGCCGCGAGGAAGTACGAGGAGAGAATGTCTTCGGCTTTGGGGTCGAAGTAGGCATCCGGTTTGGATCCCGGGACGCGGGACCCGACCGAGAAGTGCTGTGTGAGTTTGTACGCCTTCTCTTCGTCGGTGACGTAGGAGAGCGGGTTCCACCACCACTGCGCTTCCTCCTGCGCGATCTTCTGCGGATCGAACACCCATACCGGGGCCGTGAGCTCGCGGACGCCGCGGGTGCCGTCCACGACGTCGCGCTTGTTCGACGTCGAGACAACGGCACCGGGTGCGTCCAGGATCGCGGGCATAACCCGGGAGGTGGACTTACCCGTTCGTGGTCCCCAGATGTCGAGGCTGAGGTCTTCCCAGGACTGAATGAACTTCTGGCCGGTGGAGACGACCTTGCCCACGACGATTCCGGGGGTGTCTGTCACGCCGAGGCGCACGGCCGTGGCTTTCGCGCCCTTCTCGGAGAACGCGGCCAGGGATTTACCGCGCCCCAGGTACCGGGCGGCTTTGTCGACGCGGGCACGCTTGGATGCACCTTTCTTCCAGGCCACGAGTACGACGATGGTCAGGACCAGGACCACGCCAGCCATGAGGGCGGCGGCGACGGTGGACTGGACGGGCCACGGCACGCGGCCCTTGATGAGCCCGGCGATCAGATCAATCGGATGCCTGGGGGGTGCGTCGATGCCGGCCATCCAGGACCCGAGGTGCGCGGCCGCGTAGGTCCCGCCGCCAAAGAGGACGATGAAGCCGATGGCGAACCAGACCAGCAGGGCATCGCCGGGGCCCATTCCTTTACGGTTCGGTGCGCTCACAGCGTGCCTCCCTCAGCCGGTACGTCAGGGGTCATTGGCTCGAGGAGGGGTTCCGGGGCTATCTCATGCCACTTCCCCTCGGTGTCGTTGACTCCGTCCGGGCCCTGTTCAAGGGACGTTAAGCCCACCAGGACCGGGATCCCGGGCCGGCCGCCGACCTTGATGAGGAACTTTCCGCGTCCTGGGGGTTCGACGTCGAGCCCGCGGGAGTCCCATGCGGGCGGGTCCTGCCAGGAGATGAGTTTCTGCTGTTCCTGGCGGGAGAGGGGAATGGCCGAGGTCAGCAACGGCATCTCGGAGGCCGGGAGGCCGCCGCAGATCACCATGCCGGAGCGTTCGACGAAGCCGCGGGCTTTCATCCGGTCCTCTTCCGCCGGCAGGGCCAGCAGGTCGGACATGGTGTGGGAAATCATGATCTGCCCGACGCCGACGGAGCGGTTGAGCCGGGTCAGGGCGTCCACCCGGTCCACCATGCCTTTACCGGCGCGCAGTGCCCGCCACAGCTCGTCCAGGACCACGAAGTAGTTCCGGCGCGGTTCCAGGCCGGCGTCCGCGAGGGCGTTGGCGACGTTGACGGTGCCGAAACCGTAGGACCAGCACGCGAGCAGCACTGCGGCCTGCAGGTCGGTTTCGGTCTCGTCAATGCTGGAGACGTCGAAGACCACGGCGCGGTCGCGCCTCATGGGGTTGGTGGTGTGCCGGGAGAAGATTTCCCCCAGCTTCCCGCCGCCGGTCAGGCCCAGCAGGGTTGCTTCCAGCGCCCGGGTTTCCTGCAGGTATACCGCCATGTCGCCGCGGTCCAAGGCGACCTGCCGCAGCTCGTCGGGTGCGGAGATGATTACGTCCAACAGGTCTTTCAGGACAGGAACACCGTCGAACCGGTCATCGAGGACCCGCAGGGCCCGGTCCAGGATTGTCTGTTCCTGATCGGTGGGCGGGTTGTTCCGGCTGATCGTGATGAGGGAGACAACCGTGGTCAGGCGCCGGCCGTGCGCGTCAGCCCGGACCCGGGCGGCGTCCTCATGGTGGCCGCTGTCTTCGAGCAGCTGCGCCGCTTCGACGGCCTGGCCGGGATCGAGGATGTTCAGGTAGCCCACTCCGCGGCCGAGCTTGATGACCTGGCCGCCGAGCGCCTGGACCGCTTTGACGTGCTCGCCTTTCAAGTCCCCCAGGATCAGAGGGTGGACGCCCTGGGCGGAGAGTCCGATGAACATCCGGCGCACCACCGTGGACTTTCCCAGCCCCGGCTTGCCCAGGATGAACGCAGACGGATTGGAAATCAGGCGTGCCCGCTGGAACCAGCTGATCGGGTCACAGCAGACCGTGGCCTGAGTCTCCTCATGGCGTCCGAGCGGGACGCCGATCATCGGCGAGGACGCCCCGGAGGAAAACGGCCACAACCCGCAGACCTGAACCGTGGTTCCCCGGTATTCCTTCACGGACGGGACGAGGGCGGCCATACCGCCGCCGCGTCCGGTCCAGCCCCGGGCAGCCGGGCCGGGCTGACGCGCTTCCTTCGTCGTCTTCTTCTTCGGCGCAGGCTTTGTCCGCTCGGTGGTCTGCTTGGAGGCACGGGTAAACATCTTCATGCGGGCCATTACAGGGCATCCTTAATCTCGGACGGCACCATGCTGTGCTTGGGAAGGACCAGCCCCAGGGGCAGGGACGCGGCGAACGCGGTGTCCTGCGCGCCGTAGGCCCGGCGCAGCAGCACCCGGGCAGTACCGGAGGTCTGTTCCACGGCTGCGACAGCGTCGGGGAGGCGTTCCTTGTCGGTCACGGTGGCCGTGACGACCATTCCGAAGTTCACCAGCCCGGCGCCCTGGGCTTCCTCGGCCGCTGTCTGCACGGCGGAGCGGGCATCGACCAGGGCGCGGGCGGAGGGCCGGGTCCCGGAGGTGATGCGGACGTTGGCGTTGTTCTGGTCCCGCTCGACCACGGCGGCGGCCCGGGCCGAATCCATCGGGCGGTACAGCAGCGAGATCCGCTTCCGGTCAATGTCCCCGTGCGGGGCCAGCAACCGGGACAGGACCGAGGAGTTCACCGACCCGCGCGGGGCACCGGTCATGGTCCAGGAGACCGAGAACGCGCTGTCATGCCGGTAGTCATCCCAGGCCGCCTGCGTCGCGGAGGGTCCAACTTCGCCCCAGGTCAGGGACACCGGGGAACCGGCGGCGTGCGCTTGATCAATGATCAGGGCAGCGGGAGGATCGTAGGCGATCCGGACGACCTCGCAGAGTTCCTGCGCGGACATCGGACGGGCGATCCCGGCACCGGTAGACTGCAGCCGGGCCGACAGGCCGGGGATCCGGGACGCGAGGTCACGGGCCACATCTTCAGGTGTGCGCTTCTTCGATCCCGTCCGGAGGGAGGCGTTGAACGACAGGGACACCCAGGCCCGGACCGTGGCCGAACCTTCCGGATACGTGTCGACGACCTCGTTGAGCACGTTCCTGGCAAAATCCGGGGCGTTCGGGTCGATGTTCATCATGACCTCATTGCGGAGCCGGTAGCCGGAATCCGGCGCGGTCTCCACCGTCACCGCCGCGGCATCCAGGCCCGCTTCATCCCCGAGGCCGGCGAGCCAGCCGCCCCAGTTCGCCACCCACGCATCGACCTGCTCCGGGTCCACCAGGGACGCACCGTCGGGCTCGGTGGAGAAAATCACGGTGTAGTGGCTGGTGGCCGGAACGTGCAGGAGCGCGAACGGGCGCTTGTAGGAGTCGGTGAACTCGTACAGGGTCGACTTCGCGGCAAGACCGGGCAGCTGGTACATGCCCCAGGCCGTCACCCCGAGGGGGCCCGAACGGTAGAGATTCGTCCCGGAGGACCTGGAGAGCCGGAAGCTCATCCGTGTCCCGAAACGGTCAACAACGGACTGGCCGTGCTTGTCCTTGACCGTCAGCAACAGCGCGGCCGCCCCGGCCACGGCCAGGACAGCAAGGCCCGGGAACAGGCCAAGAAACGCGAAGCTGATGATCCCCAGCAACAACCCGGCCATGACAATGCCGGTGCCGATAGCGCCGAGGTTGCCCAACCCGGCAGAACGCGGGACGCGCCAGTTGCCGTAGGACGGTTCCTTGTATTCGGTATTAATTGCTGCCACTGGGGCCCTCCACTATTTCTGATTGGCCGGTTGAATCTTGCGCGGTCTGGTGTGCGGCCTGAGAAACCCTGGACGCTGCTTGTGCTCCTACGGCGACGGCCATGCCAGCCGGACCTGCGGCCTTCGCCGCACCCGACGCGGCACCTGCGCTGCCGGCGGCAGCCCCGGCTCCGGTAGTGCCTGCTGTCCCCGCGGTTGCGGCGCCGGCTGCCCCACCCGGACCGGCAGCCCCGGGCGTCGGCTGGCCGCCGCTCCCCTTCGGGCCAGGCGTTCCGTTACTGCCCGTCGGAGATGTCCCTGACTGGTTGCTTTGTGTACTCGCCGGGGTCGGGGCGGCGTTGCCCTTACCGCTGCCACTGCGGCCCATGGACACGGCACCTGTGGCCATGGCCCCAACGGCAGCCCCGGCCCCCGCTCCCCCGCCGGAGGCGACGGCACCGACCACCGGCGTCACGAAGCGCATCAGCGCCGGCAAAGCGAAGAGGGCCACAACCATCAACGTGAATCCAGTGATGGACCCGATCAGGCCGTCCTTCCCGCTGTTGTGCCCCATGAGCAGGAACGCGACGGAGTAGACGATGGCCGCAGCTGGTTTGTAGAGGATGAACGCGATGGTCCAGCCAACCGCTTTCTGGAACCACTGCCTTCCCATCTCCGTGTTCGTGAAAGCAGCCGTGGTGGGCAGGATGCCCGCCAGGATCACCAACATGCCGCTGCGGACCACCATCAGAACGATCTGGACGAGGGAGGCAATCAGACCAATCAGACCCAGGACGATGAGGATAAATACGCCGACGCCGGTCTGGTTGGTCATCACCAGGATGCTCATGGCGTCGGCAAATCCCTTGCCGTTCGTGGAGCGGTCGATGATCGCGGCAGAGAAAGCATCCGCGGCGACTACCAGAATCGAGATGACACCCAGCCCCAGACCCGACACCAAGGTCAGAGTGAGGAGAGACCGCAGCAGGTCTTTCAGCGGTGCTCCGCGTTGTTCCCAGATCATTCGGATGCCACCGAGAATGACGGCGAGGACCGCAAGCGTCAGAGTCCAGACCATCAATTCGCTGTTCACCATGGAGACGATGGGGCTTGGCGTCTTTCCGTCCTCGCTGGCCAGGTTCACCGTGGGCATGGACACCCAGAAAGTCGACAGGGTCGTCACCATCTGGCTCATGCCCTCCATGATGGCCTTCGCCATGTTGCCCATGGCGTCATCAGCGAGCCCTGAGACCCAGTTCCCGACTGCACATCCGGCATCAATGGGTCCACATGCTTTTTCTGCCACGTCAGGCTCCCGACCAGGCGATGAAGCCGCTCAGGTCTCGAAGTTGGGCCATTTCGTTGATCAATTGACCGGAATCGGCAATTGCCAGTTTCCAGTCCCCATCGGCCCATTGCAAAGGAAGGACCGCGTGCCCAAGCATCCCTTTGTCGGTCTGAAAGGCGAGGTCAACGTTTGCTGCGGAAGGTGAGTAACTCTTGATTACGAAGCCGCGAAATTGAACGGTTGTGTTCGACGTGGACTTCGTCGAGGAGTCTGCCCTAGCGATATCCCGGCCCGGCCCGGGCATCAAGAGCTTGTCTGTTGCTTTCCGATTGAGGACAGGATCTCCAGAGGAGCCCAAAGCCAAGATGTTGGCGGCCGCATATAGGGCACCAGTTGGGGACTTCGCGAAGCATGATCTGAAGCCGTCTTCGTCTGTCACGCCCGGACCGAAGGTCTTGGGCTCGGTGGGTGCCGTCATTTTTCCTACAAGTTCCCACTTGGATTCAGGCGCTGCCCCCAGCGCCGTTTCCGTGCTTGAGGGCAGTCCGCAGACGCTTTTGCCAGCGGCAGCGTGGGCGGTGGGGCTCGTTGTGGCTGAGCTGCCGGGCTCCGCCGTCCCGGGGGCCGGTCGTGCGTTCCCCTGCCCTTTGGGGAGCAGAAAGATGACGACGGCTGCTGCAATCAGCGCGACCACCAGCGCGGCAGCAATGATGAACCCGGGTTTGGTGAACGGATTGCTTTCGGTGGTGCTCTCTGTTGACTGGCTCATGCTGAACCTCCCGTTGATAATGCTGGCTTAGACGAAGGCGCGAACGATGCCCGAGGCACCGGTGATGATGATGCAGCCCATCAGGACCCAGCCGAGCTTGCCGATGGCTTGGGCTCCTTCGCCGCGCTGGAGCTGGATCACCATGCCGATGCCGACGATGATGACGCCCAGGACGCCGAGGACCAGGCCGATGCCGGAGGCCCAGTTCAGGATCGTGAGCAGGCCACCTGCCTGTGCCGGGACGACCGGGGTGGGGTTGGGGATGACGCTTCCGTCAAGTACAGCGAAGGGGTTCATGGTGAGACCTTTCAGTTGGTGGTGCCGGGTGTTGTGTCGGTAGCCAGGGCGGCCAAGTCGGTGATGAAGCGTTGGTAGTCGCGGGGCGGCGGCGTTGTGGAGTCCCCGTGCCGCCAGGCCTCGACCCAGGGCAGTGTCCAGAGCCGGGGCGCTCCCCCGCCGACGATGGCGGCGAAGTCACGCAAGGGTCTGGGAGTCTTCCCCGGTGCGTCCGCCAGGACGGCGAGGCCGAGCAGATTAAGCTCGGGTGCCGCGCCTGATGCCCACTGCGTCAGCGCGCTCTGTGCAGCTGTCAGCCCGCGAATGTCTGCACGGCAGGCCAGCAGCACCCGCGGTTTGCTGCCGTCCTGGAGGACTGGCCAGCAGTGATCGGTGACGCGCGCCCCTTCGAGAAGGTCAGCGATGCGGCTTTCCCCGGAACCCCCGTGGGCGCCGGTGACCCACAGCGCTGCGGAGCCTGAGACCGTGCGGCGGGCCAGACGGTCTGCAGCGTCCGGTTCAATCACTCCCCTCAGCGGCGCTCTAATCACTGCCGCGGGCGGCAGGTGCGCGTCCTGTGCCTCCTCCTCCGCGTTGTCGGTGGCGGGGCTTGTGATCCAGGGGTTCAATGTCTGTTGCATGGTTGCCACCTTTCAGAGTCCATTGGTGAGTGGTTCAGAAGCCGGCGGCGACGGCGGCCGCGGCCGCGAGCCATGCCCGCTGGGTGGCTGGCTGTAGGGCTTCATAGCGGATGGGGCCGCTGACCAGGGCCGGATCGTAAGGAATCCGGACGACGGCCCGGACGAACGGTGCGAAACCGTCCGCGATTCGCCGGGCCTCGTCCCTGGCCCGCTTCAGGGCATCCCCGCTCATGCTGCGTTTGGCGTCGGTGGATTCCGAGACGATCACGACGGCGCCCCGTGCCAGCTCCGCGTCGTGCCCGCCCCGGGATTCCAGGGTCTGCAGGGTCAGCCGGGCGGCTTCGGCGCGGTCCTCGATGGCGGTGACCGGGACGACGAGCTGGTTGGTGTGGTCGATCATCCGCCGCCAGTTGGCGGCGCGGGCGGTGTTGCCGGAGTCCATGACCACGAGCCGGTAGTAGCGGGTGAGGACCTGGTGGGCGATGTCGACTTCCTCGGCGGTCACTTCGTGATCGCCTTCCTCGTTTTCATCCGAGCGCAGGACATCGAACTTGTCGGCGGTCTGGTGGTGGACGAACCTGGCGATTTCGGCCGCGTTGGTCGAGGGCGAGAGCAGGGTCTGGGAGGAGTCGATCAGGTCCAGGACGCTGCGGTCGTGGGCGCCCTTTTCCGTCCGCCATCCGAGGGTGCCCTGGGACTCGTTGTTATCCCACGCGACCGTGGCGGCCCCGCTGTAGCGGGCAAGGATGGCCGAGAGCATCACCACGGTGGGGGTCTTGTTCGCCCCGCCCTTGCGGTTGACCACGGCAATGGTCCGCGGGCCGGGCCAGTGCTGGCTGACTGTTCGGATGTCCTCCCGCTCGGAGACTTCTTCTTCGGAGGGGTCCATCCGGAGCCCCAGCCGGGTCAGGGTGCCGCGCCAGCCCTGCGTGGCCGGCTCCAGCACCGGAGCGCTCACCAGAAAGGACGTGTCTTTCAGGCTCCGGCGCGTCGGGGCTCCCCCCGCGGCCAGGGCCGCTGCGGGGGTGGGATTCATGGTCGTTCCTGTCGTTGCTGTGGTTCCGAGGGGTGCTGTCGCTTCACCCTTCGGCGTGGTGTCCGCCGGGGCGGCCTGCGGCTGGGCCGGTTCCATCGGTGCCGTCTCAATGGCGGCCGGCGCCACGGGTGCGGCGGTGGTCGTTTGGGCCTCGGCCCGGCGCCGGGCGGGCTTGGGTGTGTAGCTGACGGATTCCTTGCTGCCGTCGGGGCTGACGATGAGTTCGCCGTGTCCTTCGGGGTCATCGATGGCCACCCGGACGGCCCGGTTCAGCGTCCTGGCTTCCCCGACCACGAGGGCCAGGACGTTCTCGCGGAGCTGCTGCAGGGACTCTGCCGACGCCACGGTGCGGGAGTTCCCTGCCACGACGACTTCGGCGGTGCCGTTGTCACGGACGATGGCCTGGATCCTGGGGAAAGCCAGTACCTCTGTCGGGGTCAGACCCATGGGCTTCTTCCTCTTCTCGAGCGGGGTGGTTTGGTTTAGCGGGAAGCCGGCGGCGTGAGCCGGTTGACCTTCCAGGTGGCGCCTTTGGAAGTGCGCAGCAGCTGGAGCGTGTAGTGGCCGATGTCGGTCGGGACCGTGACGGTGACGCCGTATCCGTTGGTTTCATCCACGGCCAGCGTCGCCGGCCCGGTCACCCGGGAGACGGGGATGTTGGCCGGGTCCACCGTGGAGTAGTCGGCCGTGGCCTGCGGGGTGAGCCAGCGGGCGAAGTCGTTCGCCCACTGGGTGGCCTCTTCCTTGGGGCGGGCGTAGTCGGCCATGGCCCGGGTCGCGATCTTGGCGGCCTCGGTCTTGCTCTCGTCATCCCAGGCGATGCCGGAGGTGGGCGGGACGGTCCCGCCCGGGGCCTGGGACCTGCCGCCGGCACCGAGGGAGGGAGCCACGGATACCACTGCGGGAGACGTGGGGACGAGCTGGCGTTCCGGACCGCCGCCGGTGGTCGCCGTAGGAGCGCACGCCGTGCACAGAAGTACGGTGGCCAGGGTTGTCAGGGGTCGTTTCACTTCTGCTCCTCCGAGCCCGGCACGTATAGGAACGCGCTGGGCACCTCGTTGTTCACGGTCCGGGTGTAGTACTTGTGGTCCTCGGGGGCCGGGTTGCCGTTGTAGCCCTCCTCCAGATAGGTCCCGTCGGCGTTGACGGCCTTCACGACGGCGACGTGGCCGTAGGTGGGGTCCGCTCCCCCAGCTCCCGGGGCGTACCAGACGACCGCGCCGACCCGCGGCGCCGGACCGGTCGGCCAGCCGCGGGCGTTCCATCCCTCCCGCCAGGACAGCGCCGAGCCGAGGTTCACTCCGTCGGGGCGGAATGTGCTGTTGAGGATCCTGTAGGGGGCCGCGGTGCTGCCGAGCTGCTGGTTGACCCGCCACAGGGCGAAGTCGACGCACTCACGGTTGAACATCCCCAACACGCTCGGCTGATAGATCGCGGCGGTGGCCCACGGCAGGTCATCGTCCGCGCCGGAGGCGCCGGGAACCGCACAGCCCGTGCCGGTGAGGGGAAACTTCGCGTCCGAGAGCGCCTGGACGATCCTGACTGCCGGGTCCCAGTACCGCCGGTAGTGATACGGGTCCGCGTTGCGCTGGACGCGGTTCGCTGCGATCGTCGGTTCCAGCAGCTCCCAACCGTCGACCTTCTGGAGGGCCTTGACGAAGTTGGCCGCGCTGGTCGACGGGTTCATCCGGTCCGCGTAGGAACCCCAGACGCCGTTATCCCGCTGCTGGAACAGACCCCGGGAATCCGGCCCAGCCGCGTCGCCGATATCCAAAACCCGCAGGCCCGACTCCCCCAGGGCCACCATCACACTGACCATCTGGCCCTTGGCCGACAGGTTCAGGGACTTGCCCGCATTCATGATCGCCGCAGCGTTCCTCACCTGCTCAGATGAGTACCCGTCGACCTTGGTATCGGCGCTGATCGAGACGGAAACCGCGGGGCTGCAATCGGCCGCTGCCGGTGGCGACCTGAAGAGCAGAACGATCGACAAGGCCAGCCCCAGGAACATCGCTGGCACCAGCAGTGCCGCACCGATCGCTAGCCCTTTCGGCTTCATTCTTGCTCCCCTCTCGGCTCTCTCAACGGACTAGAAGCATCATTTTTAAAATGATGCTAGCATCACCAAAAATACGTTGATGCTTTTTCAAGTTGCGACGGTGCGTGAGAATTGACGAATGCCCCGCATCTACAAGCCGCTCCCTGCGCCGCCTCACGAGGCCGGAAGGGCTTTGAACGTGTTCAACGCCAACACGCTGAGAGCGGCTGTTATCAGGGACCTGGCCCAGCATCTTGACGGCGACACCACCGGAAATATCGCTAAACGTATCGGCGTGGACTACAGGCAGGTCTACGCGCATATCAAGACGCTTGAGGCTGAAGGGCTCGTCTCCGCCGCAGGCGAAGCTGGGGCCCGCAGCGGGCAACGCGTTCACTACTCCATAGACTTGGCCAGGCTGCGGGCGCAGGGCCTCATCTACATGAGATATCTGTCGGGAGAATAAGCGCTCAATGTGGCCGCATTCGAGACGGCGGGCCACCCCTTCAGCCTGTAGATCAAGGGCGTGGGTAAAGAGATTTGGGCCCATGTGGGCTGCGACCCGAGTGCGCATCTGAGGTGCGGTCGCCGCGGAGGTACAGCCCCTACTACCCCCCAAACCTGTCGTAGGGGCCGCACCTTTAGTGCCACTCAATGCGCATGGTCAGGCCGTAGCGGGCGCCTAGAGCATGTCATGCCCCTGAGTCTACTGAAAAAAATTCAGTAGTGAAAATTTTTCAGTCCGTCGGGCGTTTCTTCTCGTGCCTGGGTGGAAGGTTTCGGAGTGCTTCAGTCACCGCGCGAAGGGCGTCGATGTTCACTTCTCCCAAAACCCGCGCTGCGAAGTGTTCTACCTCGGCGATGCGGTAAGCCTCTATCAGGCGGAGTTCAGCCTCGACGCGCTCCGGGATGGGACCGCTTCGCTGAAGCAGGTAGTTCTCGTCAACGTCAAAAAAGTACGCAAGTGCCTTCAGTAGCTCCGGATCCCAGCGGTTATCAGGGGAACCGGCCAGTAGCCGATGCCAGCGCGTTCTGGTGAGCGTGAGCCCCTGTTCCGCGAGACCTTGTCGAACGTCTTCGTACGTGAAGCTGGCGGCGTCTTTGGCATGAACGATGTCCAGAAGAAGTTGGATTTTCGACGCGAGAACCTCTTTATCGCTGCGAGGATCTATGGGGTTGTCGTTCGAATTCACGCGTGATCCTGCTCCCGGCCAACCAGGGCGGCCACATCCCGAGGGAAGCGCTCTGCCACCGGTAGCAAAGTCACAGCCCTCCTTCTAATTCCGTCATCGTTGAGACCCCCTGTGAGGCCTTGGCGGCTTCGTGGAGTGCCACGTGAAAATCAACCGACAATGAGAGTATATGAGGCTCCGAATGCGACTACACCGGTTATGAACCCGGCAATGACCTGAGGAGCTGAGTGATCCCGGAGATAGACCCTGGACCAGCAGACAAGCGGGGCCGCCACGACGAACGGAAGACCGAGCCAGCCGAACATCAGTACCGCTGACACGGTCGCGCCGCCCAACGTCATTGCGTGGCCCGATATCTTCCAGATCGGGCTGACCAGAATGAGGGCTACAATCCCGCAAAGAATCCCGCCAATTAGCCCCCAGACGGGCTGGGGTGCCCCGATGACGTCGAGGATTGCGCAGCCAAGCAGTGACGAGCCCAAGGTCCAGAGCATGACCGGGCGGCGTTGTTTCTTGTCTCCCACGTGGTGGTCCGTCAGCTGGCCTTTCTTGGCAAGCATCAGTACGACAGCAAATGGCACAAGGCAGATGCAGAGTGCAGCGATAATGCCCGACCAGATAGAGACCGCCCACCGGTCACTCAGCAGAGAAGCCAATATCAACAGGAGGGACAACACCAAGGGCGGCTGCGCAATCTCGGTTGCGGACCTGGCCACACGCCCAACGGCTGTGGAGGACCTCTCTGCGGTGGTTCGGGTCGTGGTTGCTGCTGTCACTGAGGTGCCTTTACCGGCAGCACCGATTCCAGGGAACCGACGCCGCCATCAAATCGGGCTTGGACCGCGTCGAGGACACGGCTGGCAAGCATAGGTGTGGATCGCCCGGAGAGAACGACCTTGTGATCGCTGGAGCGAATAACGTACTCATACAGGCGCGCGGAGGGGCACGTGTCGTAGAAGCTGCTCGCAATGCCTGCCAACCACGCTGCACGGGAGTGCCCCCAGTAGGCTCTCCCCAGCGTGGCTGTAAGAAAGACCAAGGCGACCCGGTCCCAAAGCTGTAGCCGGCGCCACGCCTTAACAAGCGGGGGGATGCCCAGACCGAGAGAGGTGAGCAGAACCCCGCCGTAGAACAGCGGACTGAACAGGGCGTACAAAGCCTGATGGAGATAGGAACCGCCCACATCGATGTGCATGGCGGTCATGTACGCGATCTCTTCGAAGGAGGCGAGTGCGACCATCGCCATGCCGAATGCGACAACCCGGGAACTCACACGGACGGGCAGGCTTTCCTGAGGCCGGAGGCAAATGCGAAGGACGGAAACAGCCAGCAACGCCAAAATGCCCATGTAGACGCTGGCATAGATGAAGACCGGCAGCTGCTGGACATTTTCCGGCACGTAGCTCAAAGTCGTCGGAACGAACTGCTGGAACAGGAATGGAACCGTGATCACAACTGTCCCCAGGCCAGCAGCAATTGGGCCGTGGCTGAAGCGGATTCGGTACTTATCGTCAGGTGAGTAGGCAGCGAAGATTCCCTCCCGTACCAGCCAGACGGCACACGTGACACACATATTGCGAACAAGGTGCAGAAAGTTGACGCCGCCGAGAGCAGCGTCCATGGATTCTTCGGGTAAGACGACGCCCGTAAAAAAGAGGCCGAGGACACCGATCCCGATCGCACCAACAAAGGCCGTGGAAGAGCCCCACCGAGCGGCAAAATACAGGCGAAAAACAAATACCGTTGCCAGGATCCAGAACGCAGCAGCGATCATAGGCCAAACACTCGCTCGGCCTTCGTGGCCTCTTTCATGGGCGTGGCATGCAGAACCTGCGCCAGGCCAAAGGCCAATCTTTCGGCTGCAGCCTCCGCCTCGTCTAGGGGAACGTCCACTGCACGGCACATCCAGCTGACACCGTTCCGCTTACCGATACCGGAAAAGAAAGACCCTGCGATAAGGCCGTCGAGAGGCTTCCCCTTATGGCCCAAAAGGATATGGCTAAGTTCATGCAGAATGACGTGAACACTCCAAGCCTTGGCACCACGCAAGTAACGGACGATGCCATAGCCGGGAGTATCGAGCCACTGGCCAGTGACACCTTCTCCAAGGCTTTCCACTGTGCCTTCCTCGAAGATCAGACGCTTGCCGTACTTCTCTTCAACCGCGTACACCACGTCGCCCAGATCCGGGTACGCCGGAAGATTCAAGGTCTCTATGACGTCCGCGGTCAGTGCGGCCTGTTCCATATCTAAGCTGCTCCGGTAATCAACTGAAAAAATTTCAGTAATGTGTACTATGAAATCAGCGCCAGACGCGCCTTGGCAAGGAGCCACCCTACCAAGCTTCCGAAAACAGCAGCAGTCAAAGAAGGAACAGGAATCCCGATGACCCAGAACTGGACACCTGAGCAGCAATGATCGAGACGCGTTTTGAGCGAGGTCATCGGGAAGCGAGCGACCGCCCCCGCGCAACTCGTCGCTCATCAGAAGGCAGACATGGTCGTTGAGGTTTCGTGCGGCCCCGCAGCGTAGACGCTACTTTCGGCGCGAACCGCATATCCGTCGACATCCGCGCCACCGAGGGCAATCGACGGCCAGACCCTGTAAGCGGCTCGTCACGGCGTCGCCTACCCGAAAGGGAATGGCAATGTAACGAAGGCGACACGCCGAGTAGTTACAGTAACCAAATCCGCTTCCAGCGGTCCCCTGAATGCTAGGTTCGGAGGAACCTAAAACAGTAACTAAAACCTGTTGAGGGGTACGAACGATTTACAGCACTGAAGCCAGTACAGGTAAAGACAGTCTGTACGAGATTCAAAGGACATGACACATGACTGCTGTTGCACATCGGGGAGGCGGGCGCCCCAGTAAGGGCCTCCGCAAATACATTGGCTTTCGTGTGCCTGCCGAGATGGCCGACCAGGTCGCGCAGGTGGCCGAAGCGGAGGGCGTCACGATCACGGACTACGTGGCTTCGGTTGTAGCAAAGCAGCTTGAAGTCGATCTGGAGCGTCACGACCACCCTAAGTTTCAGGAGGAGCTGCCCATTGGCCGCATCGCCTCTTAAATGACGAAGGCCCGCACGAGGCGGGCCTTCTAAGCATTTGACTCACTACCTTTTTTGCTTGCCGGCGACGAGGTAGAGAGTCCTTGAGAATCAACTCGGGCCTTGCGGTCCGGGCATCTTCCTATCCCTTGAGAGGAATAGCATCATCGTACCCCACGAGATGCGCGCATGCACAGACTCACAGAGTTCGGGCGCGCCGCATGCACTATGCCGTCCTGCCGAAGCCTGGGCCGCACTAGCTCTCTTGCTTGCCGGGCAGCCTCGCATGCGCCTTTCCCGCGACGGCGGAAAGTCCTACCCGCAAAAACATGAACGAACCCTAACGCCAGCGCTTCCGGCCTTCCCCGCTGCCGTCCGGATCTTTGGCAAGGACGGCACGTGCGCTGCTATTTTCCTTGACTTTGACTCGTCCGTTGCTGGTGTTGACTGGGTCGAAGCCGATGTCCGGGCCGTCCAGACCTGGCTGCACTCGGTCGGTGCGCGGTGGATTGAGGACTACTCCCCCAATGGCGGCCGGCACGTGTACATCCCGCTCGAGCAGCGGGTTACTTTTTCTGAAGCGCGTGATCTTGTCGAGGCGCTGGGTACCCGGTACCGGAGCCTGGACAAGACCCCGCACCAGAACCTTTTGCATGGCTGCATGCGCACACCCGGATCCCCGCACAAGCGCGGCGGCCACCAGGAACTGGCGATGTCGTTGTCGATGGCCTACGACGTTGCCCGGCGGCCCAACTCGGCCACCGCATGGGCAGCGATGAAGGCCGACTTGGCGGGGGAGATCACCGCGGTCAGGGCGCTCCGACTGGAAGGCGCGGTCACACCGGCCACCGCCGAGACGTCCCGATTCCAGCACCCGGCCGGGCGGATGTCCCGGGCCATGCAGCTGATGGCCCAGACGGGGCTGTACGACACGAACCGGTACGCCTCCGATTCGGAGGCACGACAGGCCATTGTCACGGGGGCTGCGGCCGCCGGGCTGGAGCTCGTCGACGTCGAACGCCGGATGATGCAGGGGACCTGGCCCGGACTGGCATCTTTCTATGCCCGCTACGCCTCCCGGCACCGGGTTCCGGCATTGCGCAGGGACTGGCTGAATGCGATCGCGTATCTGAGCAAAAACGCCGGGACCAGGGACGGAAAGAACAGTGCCCGTATTTCCCCCACAAGCCAGCCAAATACACAGCCCCCCGTACTGCAGGGAAATCCGATCTCATCAAATCCCGATGGTGAGCATCGGTTCATCCGGACCTGGCGAAATGCACTGCGGTTGAAGGAACATGCCTACACCGAGTCAAGGACAGGGCTGGCCAGGAGAATGGTGCTGAGGTCGTTGGGGGAGGCAGCACACATGACGGCGTCCAGGTTCATTGAATTCGGTGACCGGTCCATCGCGGTGGCCACCGGCCTCGACCACACCACGGTCGGATCACACCTCAGAGCCCTGCGCAACGAGAAGGACCCGTTGGTGACCCTCGTTGAACGGGGCCGCGGTACCAAGGGAGACCTTTACATGCTGACCGTGCCGGAGGAGGTGAAGACGGCGGCTGAAGACTTGACTTGGCGGAAGGGGAAAATCCACGCGCTTCGGCCAGTTTTCAGGGAACTGGGACTGCCGGCGGCCTTCGTGTACGAAGCACTCGAGCACTCCCCCGGCCTGTCAGCATCCGAGATCGTAAAGCTGACCAGGCTTTCGAGGACAGCTGTCAGTGAGGCGCTTGAGGTGATGGCCGCCTGGAACATGATCGCTCGGAACCATGCACGGGCCTGGTCGGTGGTGGCATCGACGTCTCTGAAAGACCTCGCCGAGCACTTCGGGGTCATGGAAGCTGTCGCGGCGCAGCTGCGGCGCTACCGGATCGAACGGATCCTGTGGAAGGAATGGCTGTCCAAGAACGTCAACACCGTCGCCGAGCTCCTCTCCCCCGGTGAGGACTATCCGTGGGAGGCTTTCGAGGGCCCACCGGACGAGTGGGCCCTGACGGACATGGCGTTCACACAGGCAGGATGATCGGACCAAAACGAAGGCAACAAGTCTGGCAGTCTGGTAGTGACGTACTCTGTCAGTCTGTGAATAACGTACTTACAGAGCATTAGGGTCCTATCCCCAGGAGTCAGGTCCTCCTGGGGATAGGAACGGGGATTTTTTAGGCCCGTGGGGCCAGGCCCAAGGCAACGCGGAGCTCATCCTCTGTAGACCCCACCAGTTCCTTCTGGCGCTCCATCAGCAGGTCCACGGCAACGCGGATCAGCGTGTTATCGGTGATCCGCTCCCCCTTTTCCTTGCGGGCACGTTGAACCTTCGAAGCGAGCGCTGTCAGCTCATCAGCCTGGTCTGCGTGCAGCCGCAATTCCTTACGGACCAGATCTGTGTAGTGGGTATGGCTCGAAACAACGGGTCCCTTAACTTCTTGTATCTCTTGGGTCAAAGGGGGCTGCACCAGGGCATTCTCGAGCCTGGGCGCGACCTCGGACTCCACTCCCCCATTTGTCTCAGTTCGTGCAGGCTCAGCAGCCGGCGCAGGCGTGGCAACTTGTGCTGTCGAGGGCGATTGTGAGCCATTATGCAATGCAGCGGCCTCATGGACAATGTGCAGGACGGGCGCATCTCCACCTAGGTCAATGGGAGGGGCTTCTTTGATCTCCCGGGTCTGGTTGGCAAAGTTCTTGAATCCACCTTTGAGCGCCATCGAGGTCAGCCCTTCCTGGTCTTGGCCCAGAGACTAAACAGCTCCAGGGCGACGTCTTTGTAATCCATAGTTGCTTTCTCGGAGTTGCGGGTCTTCTCGTAAGAAGTAACCACCGTTCCGTACATGGGTGCCCGCTCGTGTGCTTTATAGGCTCGAACAAACGAGTTGCATACGAGGATCCCCTGCTCTCGCAACATCTCCTGTGCATCTAGTGCATCTTGCGGGGAACGCGAATCGGCTTTTGTGACGACGACCCTGTAGTCCCGACCGGAGGGCTGGACTATCTTCTCGAATGTGTAGACGAGAGGCAGAAGGGCCAAAGGAGTTGCTTCTGTAGGCATCACAATGAAGTCCGACTGGCTAACGATGGCCTTGAGTACCTGAATGTTTTCCAAGTTACCGGGGGTATCGACGAAGACCGTGTCGTAGTCGAGATCGCGCATTTGTGTGAGCGCTTCCGGATCCGTCTCAGTCGCGACGTCGAACTGCAGCTGTTCCTTTTCAGGAAGTTCCTCTGCATTGGTTGCCCACATCGTTACTGACCCTTGCGGGTCGGCGTCGACGACGAGCACTTTCGAGCTCTGGGCGGCAACGGCGGCAAGATTCATCACCGTGGTGGTTTTCCCGGCGCCGCCTTTTTGGTTGACGACAGCTACGACCCTCATGAGTGCTTCCTTAAATTTGGTTTCCATGGCACTCGGACCGACGGCGGATTGGGACCTCACCAAAGCTTCACAACCCGAGAAAATGGGTCAGCTCGATCAAAGGCAGAGAACATCTGTATCCACGTCGCCGGCAAGCGCTACGCCAAAATTACCAGCCCCACTCCCCTTCAGTCGGAAGAAACGCCGTAGACGCACAGAGTCAGTGACTTCGTTTCTCTGTAACTCTGTAACTCTGTACTTCTGTATCACCCTAGGCATCTGGTGGGCTCAACAGACCACTCCCCCGCGATTCAGTTCAAGGCCAATGAATCGCGCCCGACAGCTATCCGCCCCCTGACTACAAGGCCACCGAGCACTTTTAGTCACGTTCTGTTGGAACTTGGTGGACATAGGGGCACGGAGTCGTTTGACTTTGCTGGCCTACAGACTCCCGGAGTTCGTGACTTCCGGGGTCCGGAGTGTCAGGGTCCAGGGTGGGCTGAGGTTCTCAGCAGGACCTCTGAATTGGACGGGCCTACAGACTCACGGACTCACGGACTCCCTGTGTTGCCGGGCGGGCGTCCCTGGCGTTTGGCGGTTCAGGGTTGGCCGGCGCGGTTTGTACAGAGTCCGGCAGTTCCGTGAGTACGGATATGACAGAGTGACAGACTTACGCGGTCCGGAAGTAGCTCGCCGGGACTGCATGGTCGGCGCCTGAAGGGGGTAATCACCGACTCTGTGACTCACGTACAGACAGACTCCCGGAGTTCGTGACTTCC
>NZ_JBFTLP010000021.1:0-72686 GCF_056396505.1 Arthrobacter sp. 05T410
CCCCGTCCGGTCCACTGCAACGGCGTGGTGCTCGCCCTTGCCGACGTCCAGGCCGATGAAGACATCAATGCTTTCGCGGTTTCCGATCACCTGTACCTCCCCGTCACAGCAGCTGATACCTGTGCTGGACTGTCCGCGGTGTCAGAGCCCGTATCCACGTTACGCACGACGATCCCAAACTGTCCTGCCTCTATTAGCGGTCTCTCCGGCACCTACCGGACCCCGGTGACAACACCCCCCGGAGCATTGACGACTGGGGGCGGCAATCATGCCGGGGTTGGCAGGCCAGCACACCCTCATCCTGCAACAGGAACGGGCTACGAAAAAGGTAACGGGGCGGCACCGGTGGCGCCGACTAGTTCCGGCGGCTCTCTCGCTTCCGTCCTGGCCCGGGCTCTCGCGGGTTGCGGCCGTGGGAGTGGGACCGACGCAGTGCCGTGGTCTTTCTGTGGAAATCGCCAGCATCGCCGGCCCTGCTTGGGCGAGACCGAGGGACACGTGCGGAACGACGGGCTGGTGCTGGGCAGGCGGGTGTCCCTGACTGGGGCGGAGCTTCCTGAGCGTGGAGTCCGATGCGTTTCCGGTGGCCGTACCGTCCACTCTGTTGCGTTCCGTGGGTGGAGCTTCTGATCGCATGGAACGGCCACACCGAGCACAAATGGCAGCTGCACGGTTCTCGTTGTTGCGGAAAGGCCCCCTCTCTGCCGGTGCCGCTGCGATCGCGCTAGTCAGCAACAGCCATCTTCGCCGCCTTCCAGAGCTCACTGACCAGCTGGGCTGGAGTGGTCCGTCAATGTTTCACGTGAAACGGGGCCGCGAATCTGCGCCTTGCCCCATCGAACGCCAGGCAGGCCGGGCACCTATGTGAGGAGACAAAAGGGCAGATGAATCCGGCCAGCGTTTGGAGACCGCTGCGCAGTCGTCAATCCGGCAGCTGGACTACATCCCCGTCCGTGCAAGTCCGCCTGCGGATTGGCGATCCGGCTCGGCCATTGCGCCGTAGGAGGTCATCGCAATGCCGGTGGACTGGGGTGCCGACCAGTCGTTTGACCAAGGGTCCACCGTCTGCGTCATGACGGTTCGGCCTTCCCCTTGCAAGAAATCGACCCACAGCTATGGCCCACCTTTGCCCGTCGGCCGGGCCGGCCGCGGGTGCGCCATGCGACCACATTGGTCCATGCCGGTGCGAAGCAGGAGAAGCGGCTCACTACGGCGCGGCTGCTGCTTGGCGGCGGAGCAAGCTCGCCGCAGCCACAGACGACCTCGGAGCGACTGTTGTACCGTTCCCAGTCTCTGCGGGATCACCTGCTCCTGGGCGCCTCTGAAAGCGTCATATGGCGCCGCTACTGCGTTGTATGCCCGCGTGGTTGGCTGAACGAAGGCTAAGCAGGCTGCAGGGCATCCGCAGCCTTGCACACCTCGGGATGCTCTAATACGGCACTGCCCGGTCCTGGCGGAGGCCGGCGGCACTCTCTCGCTGCTTACGATCACGGGTCGTGGGGGCAGCTTCCGTGAACGAAAATTGAAGTGGGTTGAACCGTGGGTTCGCGCGCGGGCCGGCAGGTTGGTCTGCTTGCTGCTTCGTCGGGTTCGGGCCATGGCTTTGTAGGAACGTTCCGGTGGTTACGGTAGAAATTGGCGCCGGACACGCGCCTCGAAAAGCGAACCTCAACAGAGGTCTCGATGTGGGCGTGGACGAAGATCGGGACAAAGTCGACGGCGCAGACCTGGACGCCGACCTTGGCGCGGGAACGGACGCGGGCCGTGATGCGGACGGTGATCTGGCGTCGGCGCCACAGGAAGCATGTAGTCTCGATCGCATTGTTGAAGACCTCTTGTGGGAGTCTGATCGCGAAAGCTGACCGGAACTGCCTCGCTTTGCGGATGTCTGCGTCCTTCGACTCCCCCGCTAACTTGCCGCTCACCCCTTCGCCGGCTTGCACCCACGTCCCCGATTCCGCATTCGGTACATGATTGTGCCTGTCAGTTTGCCGGGACCCGGGCAAAGGGAACCGGGACCCTGACACGCATCCTCCCCACCCAGGTAGCCGGGTGCCATGACCGCCAACGTTCTGCTGCAGTCCCATCGCCGCATCCAGCTGTAACCATGCGCCATGGGGCATGCCGGCGTGCCAGGCATGCCTGATCTCCTTGGGGCCCCGGCGGGCGTGCTGTTCCTGCCGCATTTTTCAGCTTCCTCCGGTGAGCCCGACGCCTTATCCAATAGCCGAGATGGCACTCTGGGGGTCTATTCCGGCACTCCGGACACGGCTCCCCTCATCCGGAACAGCACACCGGACGCCTCGCGGGCCCCCCACACTGTGCCGCTGCTGACGCACCTGCCGGCTTGCCAGTACCCGCTTGATGAGAGTGCAGTGCAGATCCTGTACTGCTGCACACCGGCTGATCCTGCTGCAGAGTGTTGGAAGGGGTCTTCCGGCAGGAGCTCAGGCCGCGCGACGCACCCGCGAGAAGGGAAGCGGAGGCCATGTGAAGTAGGGCCGGGGTCGTGCCGATTGATCCCAGACGCCGACCACGCCTTCCTGTGGATTCGGCCTGGCTGGAACTGTCGGGATGGCTCTTGTGTGGGCATCCAGCCGCCATTATAGGGAAGCAGCCGAGCTGCTGCATGTTCCAACTACACGGCTACCAGCGCCGGGTCCGCTCCCCCGGACCAGTGTGTTTCGGGCGGTAAGGTTCGTCGCCCCGGGCACCAGGGCGCAGTTGCCTGCAGGATCCAATCCGCTGATCGCACCGGACCCGTAAGTTGGTGCGGCAACCGGAGGGATTCAAACCGCAAAGAAGGAAGGTCTGCATCCGGACCAATCTGATTGGGTTCGGGACTCGTGCTTGCGCGTGTCAACTGTGCGGGCTCGACCGGCCCGACCGCTTTTGCAGTCCGGTGCCTCCCTCATCCGAATCCCCGGGTCGACAGGCAATGCTTCAGTCGGGACAAGTCCAGGGCCATCTCAATGCAAACAACGCATGGCAAACACACGGTGGACGAGCCTCTTCGTGTTGGCATCGGCCAACGGACACGGGGGGTCCGCGAGGACCGGAGTGGAAAGATCATCGACCGGACAGACCCAGCGAGGGCGTGAGGTCCGCCAAGGTCTCCGAACTCAGAGAATGTGAGCTGCCCGGAAAACCCATCGATTCAGCGGGTGCCGTTGTCGCATCTTGGCCCGGCAAAACGATCACCTGGACGTGGGACGGGAGAGTTCCTTGGGACAGTGACTCCGCTCCCCTGGTCTTCTTGAAGTCCGCCTTGCGCTGTGGAACAAGCTGGCTTCGGCCGGCGCGGCGGGCGATGCAATGACACGTCGGCGGTCCCGGCGCTCGACGGGTTTTGGTTCGACCCACGTGGATTTGCAGCTCCCGGCCGCCGTGGGATGACGCGTCCGGAGGGTACTTCACCGCAGGTCAAAGCTGCATCCAGGCGAGGTTCGCGGGGCCGCTCCCGGCCCGAGTTTTAGCCAGCGGCCGGTCGATGGCGCGGTGGATAGCGCGGTGGATATTGCTGTGGATAACTTTGTGGATTAGTGACTGACGGCAGCCCGCTCGGGACGCCAGATTCTTGTACGAGCTGCTGCCGTGACAACTGCCCCGAACCTCCTTTGAGGGCTCACTGTCTGTTTCACGTGAAACATGATTATGGTGTGCAGCGACGATGGTCGAAGCATTCGCGAAGATGTACTAAATCGCCGTTCTACGGTTAATTTTTCGGGGATATACGCTCGATGACCTGATTGCGGGCCGGAGTTCCTCATTGGGGTCCAGGACATATCCCCGGCACGGCGGGTGGCGGGTCAGAGGACCAGTACCGGAGGGGCGACGGCGCTCGGCCGCTCACCAGGAAGGGCATGTGAATAATCTCTCAGCACCTGTGGATAACGGTGTGAATAACTTCTGTGGAGAAACTGGTGGATATCGAGTGAGCTCCGGATCTTATAGCCGCTAGACAGGCCGGAAATGCTTGGGTGTCGGCCACCGCCGACCTCCGCTTGGTACCCAGCTCGGCGGTCGTGATGGCTCGTGGATTGACGGTCGGAAAGCCTGCACCGGTCACTATGAGAGTGGGGAATTACGGACAGACGCCGAGGGCTCGAAGGACATCCATAGCGGGCAGCGGCGGTTGCGGCGCCTGCCGGGGCGGGGGCAGGTTCGCGGCTGGACCTGGGTGTCCTTGGTCTTGCCGCCATGGAATCGAACCTGCTGCGCCGCGACTGTCAGGGCACAGACACCAACCTTCATGAGAACAAGACTTTATGAGAGCGGCCGTGCGATCTTCTTGTCCCGCGAATGCCGAATGGTCCCTACTCGGGGACACAAGAGCCGGCCCAATCCGGTCCCCTCTAGAGCAAAATGGGGCGGCCAGCCGCTAAAGGCACAGGAGTTTGGGCAAGCCCAATGCAGCTTGAGTGGAGCCTGAGACCGAACCGGGCCTGGGCGGAGACAGTGGGCATTGATCAGCGGGACAAGACCATGCCGCGGGCTGAACGGTGATGGTGATTGATGAACCGATCAGCCCACGAACTCTGAACAGGCACTGCACGATTGACCTTGACCGCCGCCGGAGTGACCCTGGACAGGAACCATGGTGAAGCGGAGCAGCGACTCGTACAGGGGCGTAGGACGCGGACCGGAGGCTGCGACGGTCCAATTGTCGGGACGAGCCATGGATTGGACCAAGTGTCGGACCTGACCGTCAGAATCGCCTCAGCGCCGGGCCCTGTGTTTGGTCGGGGTCCCTATGGAATGCAGGTCCGGTTCCGTGCGTCCCACGCCGCGCAGGGTGCGGGAACTGCGCCGGCCGTAACGGCGGCGGGGCGTGTTCATTCGATGACTGACTGCCGCAGCGATCCGAAATTGATCATCGGTTCGCTTCAAATCAGACAACATAGGCCCATGGTCGTAAGCGGGCGGCCGAGAACGCCCATGAGCACTCTGCCCCAAGCTCAGGCGGCTGAGCTCAGGCAAGTCCCCTCGCCGGTTACGGGGCGCACTGCACGCCGCTTCAAAGGCACCCACGTTCGCCTGTCCCCACACACGGCGGGTCACAGAGGCCTGGAGGGGCTGGCGGCCGTTCCCCCGTCGGTGGCTACGGACGGGAATCTGGGTCTGCTTTGCCGCAGACTGTTTCTGGTCCGCTGACATGTTTCACGTGAAACCAGGAGGTCTGGAGATGTTGGGACGGGATCGGATCCGGTGAACCGTGCGAAATCCGGTCTGTTGTGCGGAATTTGGGTCGGAGCCGGCGGTGCTGGAGCGAGCGTTAGGGCGGGGAACAATGTCGTTCACGGGCGCGGGCCAACGTCCCCGGGGGCCGCTCAGCCAAGGTTGGGCCGCGCCTTTCCAGCTGGGACGCACAGACCATCAAGCGAATCTTTGCGTCCCACCGACCTCTATTCCTGCGGAAATGGGCGGGCTGAGTCGGTAACCGCGGCGGCTTATCGAAGAGTCAACTATCACTTCGCGCCAAGTTGCGATTTATGGATTGCGACTATGGGTGTTTCACGTGAAACATCGGCGCGGCGGAGGTGGGCGGAAGTAGTCGGCACTCTCGCGACGTGCACACCCGTTTCACGTGAAACATGGGGAGCCTGGAGGTGGGCCGGACAATTCGGCAGCTGCGACGTACACACCTGTTTCACGTGAAACAGGGTCCGAACCGGGCGGCCGGTGGCTAGGACCGCTAGTGACTTGCCAGCATTGATCGCCGTTCTTGGAAAACGTGGACGAATGTGTGTGTTAGAGACAGTCGATCGCAGTCCTGGCCACCCGCCGACTGGTCTACTATTTTGCCGCGGACCAGGGTGGCCCCCAACTCTCCCCGGACCCGTGGCGGACGTGCAGGAGCAGTCATGGCGTGTTGCGCTGGCAGGAGGGCCCCGACCCTGCCCGAACTCGGGGCGGCAGCGGAGTGCGGCGCCGCCTTAACGGCAGTTTCGGCAGAAGCCTACCCGTCAGAAAACCACGAACCTGGTACAAGTGGGACCTCCACCCTCGACTCCCCCGCGGCGGGCCATGAGTGTATGGAGTGCATTTCGAGTCCGGACTCATCCGAAAGCCGTCCCAAACTTCATGACCCTAAGGAAGTTGGATGTTTCACGTGAAACACGTCCATTACGCGACATGGCGCATGGTGCTTCGGTGGAATTTTGGCAACCAGCCCTCGGCATACACGCAGACAACGTAAATCGGCTGTGATGTCCTAATGGGAACCCGCTGTGTCTACGCGCAGGTTCACATCGCGCACCGAACTGATAAGTGGGGGTGCAGCGGTCATTATGTTTCACGTGAAACAAGAGGGTGCTGTCCCCTAAGCAACGGCCAAAAACCCTACGTGACTCTCAGCACGAATAGCAGTTCGCCGGCCGAGGGATACCCCATTTCACAAGCCGGCGGCGGCCAGGGGAATTCTCAGCCAGCAGAACAAAAAACCACTCCGATAGACAGCCACCCAAGGTTGCAGTAACGGTTATGGCAGATCTAGGGGCTGTCCGCCTAGTCCTACTCCCCGATCGTGGGCCGTGAAGCACAACAAAAAAGTGGCCCCCGCCAGAAGCGGGGGCCACTTTCGGTCAGCCTAGGACAGGACGTCCGCAAATTCCTTCTCGAAGAACTGCTTGGGCCGGGCGCCGATTACGGTGCCCTTGACCTCGCCGCCCTGGAACAGGTACACGGCAGGGATGGAGGTGATGCCGTACTCGGCAGCGATGGCCGGGTTGTCGTCAACGTTCACTTTGACCACATCAACCTTCTCGCCGTACTCGACCGAAATCTCGTCAAGAATCGGACCGAGCTTGCGGCAGGGGCCGCACCATTCGGCCCAGAAATCGACAATGACGGGCTTTTCGGAGGCCAGTACATCAGTGCTGAAGCTGGCGTCCGTTACGTCTTTTGCGTTGCTCATAACCTTTGTCTCTCTTCCGTTGGTTGCTGCGCGCCGGTTAGGCGTGGAAATCTGCGAGGTAGTGCTCGACGTCGAGGGCGGCCACGCACCCGGAACCGGAGGCCGTGATGGCCTGGCGGTAGGTCGGATCAATGACGTCGCCGGCAGCGAAGACGCCCTGGACGCTGGTCTTCGAGGTGCGGCCGTCCACGGCGATGGTTCCCTCTGCGGTCAGCTCGAGTTTGCCCTTGACCAGATCGGTGCGGGGATCGTTGCCGATTGCCACGAATACTCCGGTTACGGCCAGTTCGGATTCCGTGCCGTCCACCAGGTTCTTCAACCGCAATGCGGTGACTTTGTCCTGTCCCACCACGTCTTCCACACCGGTGTTCCACACAAAGTTGATCTTCTCGTGGGCCAAGGCGCGGTCAGCCATGATCTTTGAAGCGCGGAGGGCATCGCGGCGGTGGACCACCGTGACGGACTTGGCGAACTTGGTGAGGAACAGGGCCTCTTCCATGGCGGAGTCGCCGCCGCCAATGACGGCAATGTCTTGATCCTTGAAGAAGAAACCGTCGCAGGTTGCACACCAGCTCACACCGTGGCCCGAAAGCCTCTTCTCGTTCGGCAAGCCGAGCTCGCGGTAGGCCGAACCGGTGGAAAGAATGATGGAACGGGCCTTGAAGGTCTCCCCCGTGCCGATGGTGACGGTCTTGACGTCGCCGTCGAGGTCCAAATCGGTGACGTCCTCAAACTGGATCTCCGTGCCGAAACGGGCAGCCTGCTTCTCGAAGTTCTCCATCAGGTCCGGGCCCATGATGCCGTCGGGGAATCCTGGGTAGTTCTCCACGTCCGTAGTGTTCATCAGTTCGCCGCCGGCCGTAACCGAGCCTGCCAGGAGCAGCGGCTTCAGGTTCGCGCGCGCCGTGTACACCGCTGCGGTGTAGCCCGCCGGGCCGGAGCCGACGATGATGACATCACGTACTTCGGAGGCAGTGTTTTCTGCGTTGCTCACTGAACGGTGAACCTCTTCCTTTGTCGATGCGCCCGCCGCGATGGCCGGCCACATGGCACAACTATTGCCGGGCATTGAATATTCCGGCCGAAATGGGCGTCACGGAGCAACACCACTACTCAGGGTACCGGTTTGCCGGGGTCGGGGCCGGAGACGGCCCCGGATTACCGGCCAACCGGCGGGCAAGGCCTCCGCTGCACGACAGCCGCCTTAGGGCGCAGCGGCAGTCTTAGAGCGCAGCCGCAGCCTTACAGCGCAGCCGCCGCCTTTGGGCGCAGCGGCAGCCGCGCAGGGCCGTTACTGGACTTTGATTTCGGCCAAGCGCAGGCCGTACCCATAGCGGGTCTTGGGTGCGGCCAGCTTCGGAAGCTTCTTGATGGACACGATCACGTACTGCGCCGTGACGGGTTCAGACAGCGGCATGGTCAGGTCCGGTGACGTAAAGCTGTTGCTGCCAATCTGCTTTGCACCGTCCAGGGTCGGCTTGTCATTGGTGAAGACGCTGATGTTGCCACCGGAGGCCCCCAACTGGCTCAGAGTGACGGAAGAGACCTTGGAAGGGTCCTTCAGCTTGACCACGAGCGGAACTTCGGAGGCGAGTCCGCCCCAGTCGTCCGTCGCGAATTCCATGTCTGACCAGAAGCTCGCGCCGTTGCCGTCAAAAGTCTTGACGAGGTCGGAGTCGTAATTTCCGGCGAAATCGAAGTTGCCGAGTCGCGTCACGTCTTCGATGACGGGCGGTCCGGCCGCCGGCGCCTCGGTGGCGGTCGACGACGGCTGCGCGGTGGACGGTTCCGGTGCGCTGGAGGAGGCGGAGGTTGCGGCGTTGGTCTGCGGGCTGCTCTTGAAGAGGCTGCCAAGGTTGGTGACCGCGAAGATCAGGCCGACCACCAGCACGGCAGCCAGGAGCCCGCCCACCAGCCAGCGCATGGAACGCGGCTCCCGGTTGGGCTCGTCCTCGTCTTCGTACTCGTACTCGTCCTCATCCTGGTCGACGGCGGCACGGGCGGAGGCGGGGAAGTTGCCCGGAGCCCGATCCGCCGAGTCGAAGCCGGCAGCAGCCACTCCGGCAGCCGCGGCTGCGCCGCCGTGGTGCTCTCCGCCGCGGTGATCGTCACCGGTGTAGTCGTCGTCGGACCACAAGGAAACTTTTGGTGCCGCGGCGGTTGCCGGCTGCTGCGCTGCCGGTTCGGCCTGGCGGGGCGAGCCGTTCTGGACGGGCTGCGGCGCCGTTGAATGCGCCGCCGTCTCCTGCGGTGCGGTTGTGGGTGCCCTGGCGGCCGCCGCGGCTGCTGCCGCGGCAGCAGGAGCGGAAGCGGGCCGCGACGGTACTCCCGCGGGGGGCGGTGCCGGAGAAGCCGGCGGCTGTGCGTTTGTGCCCTGGGCCTGGCCATAGTTGATGTACCCGGCGTCGACTTCCTCGTCGTCGTAAAGCCCGTCGTAGGTTTCGGGTTCGTGGGAGCGGGCCTGCCCAAAGATCTCGCTGCCCAGCGTGTCCGTGAAGAAGGGTTCGACGTACGGCGGGTTGGAAGAGACCACAAGATCCAGCAGATCCGCGGCCGAGGTGTGGTTGGTGATCAGGTACGTGGTGGCGTCGCTGACGCCAAGATCGAGGATCTGCACGTTGCCGGGACGTTCGCCCGTGGCCACTTCACGGGCGCTCTGGGCCACCTGGTCGGCGTTGCCCGGGCCTGCGACGAGTATGCTCACGGGGCGGTTGAGCACCTGGTCCACACCGTCCAGCACCAGATCCTGGTCATGTGAGGTCAGTACGGTGGCAGTGACCTTGTAGCGGCCACCGAGTACTGATCCGACATCGATCGGGTGGGACACGGGCTCCTCCTAGACTGTCCGGGACCTGCCGACGTGGTCACTCCGAGAGCGACCGTGTGCCCTCCGGTAAGCCGGTTGACCGCTGGTCCGCAACTTCCCTTGTTAGTCTTCGATCCTAGCCGATGCTCTGTCCAGGCCGCGTGAGCACGGCAGTTCGAAACGGAGCCGGGATCATTTTTTCTTTTTCCCGCCAAACGGGAAGTAGGGGTTGTGGCCGGCCGGCCCCTGGTAGGTGCGGCGGCCCGGCAGGGGAACATCGCCCTTGCCCAAGCCGCCCTGCGCGGTGCTGGGGAGGTCTTCTGCCGGCAGGTAACCGCCCTCCGGGCCAGCGGGACGGCCGTAAGGGAACGAGTCCTCTTCCCGAATGTCGGGACCGGCACGGAACGACTCGGCGTCGAACTCGCCGGAAATTCGCGGAATCAGGCCCGTATCCACCGAGACGGTGGCCCGCTCCGGTGCCCTCCGGACCTCCGCCGCGCCGTCTGCCTGCGGCCCCGTGCCGGGCCCTGCGGCGGTGCTGCGCCGGAGCCGCCCAAGCAGCGGCTGCAGGAGGTCCTGCAGCTCGGTGACCCGGAAGAGCTTCAGCAGCAGGAAATAGGCGGCCAGCATGACGGGACCGACGACGACGATTGTCACCAGGGCGGCGGTCCGGTCGCTCCAGGCGTAGCCGTCCGGGTTGTAGCTGCCCAGCAGCCACAACGCCACAGCTCCGGCGAGGGCGGAACCCAGGGCCGCATACCCCATGCGGATGTAGGAGCTGGCGATGCGGGGCCCGTCGAGGTGGCCCAGGAGCCGGCGCAGGAAGGTCGCGCTGACGATCACGGAAAGGATGTTGCCGGCCGTGTAGAGGATCGCGATGGCGAAGATGATCTGATCGAACGGCAGGAACTGGATCGCGAACGCGGCCGACAGGTTGACCAGCGCCAGGACCAGCTGGATGAAGAACGGCGTCCGTGCGTCCTCATTGGCGTAGAACACCCGCGACATCATGAAGTTGGCGCTCATGAACGGGGTGCTGAGGGCCAGGATCGTGAGGGTTTGGGCCAGCATGACGCCGTCCAGGCGATTGTTGCCGGAGAAGAACATGCCCAGCGGTCCGGCCAGCGCGAAGAGCGCCAGCGCGCCGAAGACGGTTGCCACGGCCATGGTCCGCAGCCCGTGGGAGAGCGCGTTTCGCAGGGCGGCCCGGTCACCGTCCTGGGACGCCCGGGTCATCCGGTTGAACAGCACGGTGGCCAGGGACAGGGCAATGATGGAGTGCGGCAGCAGGTACAGCTGGCTGGCCACCTCCAGCACCGCGTTGCCTGGAATGAAGGCTGCCGCGGGATCCCCGGCCTGCTGGAGGCGGAGCCGTTCCGCGCCCGGGATCGTCGCGATGCGCATGACGTAAAGGAAGGCGAACTGCCCGACGGCGGCGGTCGCCAGGGTCCAGACGCTCAGCTTCGCGGCATGGCCCAGACCGACCCCGCGCCAGCCGAAGCGCGGCCGCAGCCCCAGCCGGAGCCTGAACACGGGGATGAGCAGCACGGCGGTCTGGGTGACGACGCCGATTGTGGAGAACCCGGCGACGAGGATGGTCTGGAACGGGCCCCAGTTGTCGATCGTGTGCGGGTTGGTGGCGTTGGCCCCCATGATGCCGATGAACATGCCCAGCCCGGCGATCGCCACGACGTTGTTGATGATTGGCGCCCACATCGCGGGTCCAAAGGCCCCGTGGGCGTTGAGGACCTGGGTCAGCAGGGCGTACAGGCCGTAGAAGAAGATCTGCGGAAGGCACCAGAACGCGAACGACACCGCGAGGGCCTTCTGCTGCGGCGAGTAGCCCTGGGTGGTCAGTTGAATGACTGACGGCGCCAGGAGCGTGACCAGCAGCGTGAGAACGAGCAGCACCAGCACCGCCAGCGTCAGCAGCCGGCTGATGTAGTCCGCTCCCTTGTCCGGCGCCTTGCTGGCTTTGATGATCTGCGGCACCAGAACAGCATTGAACACCCCGCCGGCCACCAGCAGGAAGATCAGGTTGGGAAGGTTGTTGGCGTTGATGAAAGTGTCGTTGACCGTCGAGCCCAGGCCCAGGGCGGCGGCCAGCATCCAGGTCTTGGCGAAGCCCAGGAAACGCGAAACGAGGGTTCCGGCGGCCATGACGGCGCTGGAACGGGCTTCTCCGGATTGGGCAGCTTTGGAATCGGCGGGGCCGGAGGGTACGGGGGCGGGTTTGGCTGATGACATCGTCTTCATCGTCTCACCCGCGCGGGGCATTAGTCGCTATCCGTGGACGTGACCGGCCGCACCGGCGGCCTTCAGCGGTCTTCCGGCAGGACTTCTTTGGCCAGATCCGCGATGCGGCGTTCGTTGGGGAAGGACAGCTTGCGCGCCAGCTCCTGGATCGGAACCCATGCGACGTCCACGGCTTCCTTGTCCGGATCGTTTTCGATGGTGAGTTCCCCGCCGGTGGCCCGCAACAGGTAGTGGTGCACGGTCTTGTGGACGCGGTGCCCGCTCACGGTGAACCAGTAGTCGATGCTCCCCAGCGGTGCCAGGATCCTGCCTTCGATCCCGGTTTCCTCGGCGATCTCGCGGACCGCGGCTTCCTCGTTGCTTTCCTTGCCTTCCGGGTGGCCCTTCGGCAGGCACCACTCGAGACGTCCGCCGCGGTTAAGGCGCGCGATGATCGCTACCCGCAGGTCGGCGTCGGACATGTCCACCACGACGCCGCCGGCGGAGATTTCCTCCACGGTGGGCAGGGAGGCGTGGCCCGTGTGCTGGACAGGCGCGACGTTGGCACCTATTGCCGACGGCAACGGTGCGTTTGTCCTCCTGCCGGGAGCGCTCGGTACGGGATGGGCCATGAGGTCCACTCTAACGACTCTTGCCCGCTGTTGATGACCTAAACATGGCCGGAAAGTAGACGGCCGGGAAAGTCGGCCCGCGCCGGTTCGTGCGCAATCGTGACGAACCCGCCGGATCCTTGCGGGTTCCGGTGTGGTGCTGGCGCGGTTTTCTGACAAGCTTAAGTAACTATGGCGCACGCACATCACAAGACTGACTCCCACACCGTTTCTTTCCAGGTGGATCCGGTGGTTCTGGAGCTCGGGCAGCGCTTCGTCGACGCCGGCCACGAGCTGTCCCTCGTGGGCGGGCCGGTCCGTGACCTTTTTCTTGGCCGGGTCTCGCCCGACCTGGACTTCACCACTGACGCCACTCCGGACCAGACGGTTGCCCTGATCAAGAAATGGGCGGACAACTACTGGGAGATCGGGCGCGCCTTCGGCACCATCGGGATGCGCAAGGACGACTTCCAGATCGAAATCACCACCTACCGGGCCGACGCCTATGATCCGGAGTCCCGCAAGCCGATAGTGGCCTTCGGAACATCCCTGACGGATGACCTGTTGCGGCGGGACTTCACGATCAATGCCATGGCCCTGCGGCTGCCCATGCTGGAGCTCGTCGATCCTTTCGGCGGCGTCCGCGACCTGCACGCCTCGATCCTCAACACGCCCGGGCCGCCGGAAACGTCCTTCTCCGACGACCCCCTGCGCATGATGCGCGCCGCGAGGTTCGCGGCCCAACTGGGGGTGTCGCTGCACGCCGACGTCCGCGAGGCCATGGTCCGGATGGCGGAACGGATCAGCATCATCTCGGCCGAACGCGTGCGCGATGAACTGATCAAGCTCATCTGCGCCGCGCAGCCGCGGGCCGGCGTGGACCTGCTGGTCGATACCGGACTTGCGGACCTGGTGCTGCCGGAAGTCTCGGCCCTGCGCCTGGAATCCGATGAACACCACCGCCACAAGGACGTCTACCAGCACTCGCTGCAGGTCCTGGAACAGGCAGCAGCGCTGGAGTCGAAGGCGGACGGCCCGGTTCCCGGCCCGGACTTCGTGTTGCGGTTCGCCGCCCTCATGCACGACGTCGGCAAGCCGGCCACGCGCCGCTTTGAACCGGGCGGCGCAGTGAGCTTCCGCCACCACGACATGGTGGGCGCCAAGCTGACCGCCAAGCGCATGAAGGCGCTGCGCTTCGACAACGACACCATCAAGGCCGTGGCCAGGCTTGTGGAGCTGCACATGCGCTTTTACGGCTACGGTGAGGCCGGCTGGAGCGATTCCGCGGTCCGCCGCTACATCACCGACGCCGGTCCCCTCCTGGAGCGCCTGCACCGGCTCACCCGCTCCGACGTCACCACCCGGAACCAGCGCAAGGCGGACCGGCTGTCCTTCGCCTACGACGACCTCGAGGACAGGATTGCGGCGCTGCGGGAGCAGGAGTCCCTCGACGCCGTCCGCCCGGACCTGGACGGCGGCCGGATTATGGCGCTGCTTGATCTCAAGCCCGGTCCCGTGGTGGGCCGCGCCTACAAATTCCTGCTGGAAGAACGCATGGAGCACGGCCCGCTCGATCCCGCCGTCGCCGAATCCCGCCTGCGGGACTGGTGGGCGGCACAGCCCGAGGCGGCGCCCGCCGGCGCCGAACTCTCCACCACTGAGGAGTCCTAAGTGATTGCACCATCCAACGGCCCCCGCCCCCAACTGTGGATCCTGCGGCACGGTGAAACAGAGTGGTCCAAGAGCGGGCAATACACCGGTCTCACGGACATGCCCCTCACGGTGGAAGGCGAGCAGCAGGCCGTGGAGGCGCGCAGGGTGCTCGAGACAGTCGACTTCGACCTCGTACTGACCTCACCCCTGCGCCGCGCCCGCCGGACCGCCGAACTCGCCGGCTACCCCGACGCCCAGTTGGAGCCGCTGGCGGTGGAGTGGGACTACGGCGACTACGAGGGCATCAGCTCGGACCTCATCCGCAAGGACAACCCCGAATACCTGATCTGGACGCACGGCGTGCCCAATGGTGAAGCGCTCGACGACGTCGCCGCCCGCGCGGACAAGATCGTGGCCCGGGTGCTCGAATCGGGCCTGGACAATGTGCTGATCGTAGCGCACGGGCATTTCTCCCGCATCCTGACCGCCCGGTGGCTCGGATTGGACCCCCGCGAGGGCCGGCATTTCGTGTTGGGGACCGCCAAAGTCTGCACACTGGGATGGGATAAGAAGACACCGGCAATCGTGCGCTGGGGACTCTAAAACCGGTTTTTAAAACAAAGTTAAAAAAAGTTTATGAATTCGGTAGGCAACTGCCGCATTCGTAGTGTATTTTTATTTCTGACCCCAAGGCGACTTGCCGGGGTCACGGCGCGCGTCGCCCGGCCTGTCAGCCGGAGCCACGGCAGAACAGAAAAGGAGGTTGGGAAAATGATGATTACTTTGACTAGCGGATGGATGTACTCCACCACCGCCAACCCGGCCTCGTTCGCTGACCCGCGCCCAAATGTCGGACTGACTGTTTCCTGACCGCTTTCCCGTCCCAGGCAATGCAGCCTGGGACCCGCGGCAGTTGGCCTTCCATGACGGAAAGCCGAATGACGGCAGCCTGAACAGGCGGAACCACGCGGTTGCGCAGCCTCCCCATAGTTCGGAACCCAGCTTCTTGTTGGGGTTTCGGCGCTACCGCGTCCAGGGGCCATTCTCCATCGAATAACTATTTCCTATCCGGAATTCCGGCCTAATTAAGGCCGGGGATTTTCGGGCTAATTGCCACGCCCGGAACCGGTTATTCGAATTCCCTGCATCCAGCGCTCTATTTGTCGCGCCCAAAATACGGCGGCCCGTTTCATCCGCCCATTCCTGCTGCCTCCTGTTCGCCCCATTGAACCAAGGCGGCTCAATCCCCACCAACGAAAGGTCCCTGTGACTACCGCAACCACCGCTCCTGCCCACCGCACAGCCCTGCCCGCCACCAGGGCGCGCCGATCGAGTCCCCGAGGGGAGGTAAGAACCATGATGAACAAGCTCTATACGGTCCTGTTCCGAAAGCTGAGCCGCAGGGAGTCGACACGCTTCAACGGCCAACTCCTGGACCAAAGGCGGGACGACACGTTCCTCGCCATGCATCAGGCCGGCCTGATTCGCTGACGCCCGATCTGCTGACGGCCGGACATTTCCGCCACCGGCGCATGGACTAGTCCCGTGCAGGGGCGGAGCCCGTTGCCGGCAGGACTGTCCGCAGCGAAGGAGGACCTGATGACTGACATTGGAACCGATCCCAGGGAGCCCGTGCGTCGCCGCACGGGCTCCCCCTTTTAAGCATCCCTTCGTGGCCAGCCGTTGTGGCGGCTCCGATACGACGTGCCAGCGAAGACCGCGGCGCGGCACGGGTCAATGTCCCCCGGTAAGCTCAAGGTCATGCAGGAGACAAAGCCGCCGGAGCGCAAACGGGTCCGATTGGTCATCCCGAGCCGCAGCGACCCTTTTCTCCGAAACTTCACGGAACTGGTAGGCGGTCCCTTGGGCCACCGCTCGGCGCCCGGGATCGTTTCGCCGGGATTCTTTACGGTGGATCGTGTTCTGGTCATCCTCACTGTCCTCGCCGCCCTGGCCGGGATTCTGCTCAAGAACTTCTGCCGCACCAACGGCTGGGAAACACCCGGGCAGTTCTACGCCACGTGCTACTCGGACTTTCCGGAGCTGTTCCGCAACCGCGGCCTCGGCGATGGCGCCTTCCCCTTCATTACCCCGGGAAGCCTCTTCGAGTACCCCGTGCTGATGGGGTTGATCGCGGGTGCCACCGCACTTCTGGTGCCCGGCGCCGGCACCGACGATCCCCGCGTCCTTGGCTACTTCGACGTCAACGCCACCTTGATCGCCGCCGTCTGGATCATCACCGTGCTGGCCACGGCGCGGACGAACCGCCGGCGGTCCTGGGACGCGGCGATGGTTGCCCTCGCCCCCGGCATTGTCCTGGCGGGCGTCATTAACTGGGACATGTGGGCCGTGTGCATGCTGGCTCTTGGCATGTACTTCTTTGCGCGGAACAAGCTCGTCCTCGCCGGGATCTTCATCGGCCTGGGCACGGCCACCAAGCTCTACCCGCTGTTGATCCTCGGCGCCGTCCTGCTGCTGGCGCTCCGGAGCGGGCGCATCCGGGCGCTGCTGATCACGGCCGGTGCCGCAACCGCGGCCTGGCTGGCGGTCAACGTCCCGGCAGCCGCGGCAAATCCGGACGGCTGGAAGTACTTCTACCAGTTCACGCAGGAGCGGCCGGCGGGCTACAGCTCGCCCTGGTTCGCCTACAACCTGGTGGCCGCCCGGCTGGGCTGGAATCCGCTTGAGGCCGCGGCCATCAACTCCCTGGCACTGGACCTGTTTCTCCTGGCCTGCATCCTGATTGCGGTCCTGGCACTGACGGCACCCCGCCGGCCGAGGATCGCGCAGCTGGCGTTCCTGATCGTGGCCGCGTTCATCCTGACCAACAAGGTGTACTCCCCCCAGTTCGTGTTGTGGCTGATCCCCCTGATCGCCCTTGCCCGGCCCCGCTGGCGTGACTTCGTCATCTGGCAAGCCATCGAAGCGCTGCACTGGGGCGCCATCTGGATGTACCTCGGGCAGGCAACCAGCGGCGGCTCGACCCAGCACAACATCGACATGCCCTACTACGTCCTGGCCGTGGTTGCCCACATGCTCGCCACCGCGTACCTGATGGCCCGTGTCGCCTGGGACATCTGGGATCCGTCCAGCGACGTGATCCGCCGCCACCGCATCGATGATCCGCATGGCGGCCCCTTCGACGGTGCACCGGACTGGCTGCGGATTGATCTGCGCCGGCCCGCGGCGTCCCTGGTGCCGTGGCGGAAGCGTGCCGTGGCGGAAAGCCACAGCGCATGACTGACGTCGCCGTCGTCGGTTCCGGCCCCAACGGGCTGGCCGCGGCGGTGACCATGGCGCGGGCCGGACTCAAAGTCCACGTGTTCGAGGCGGCCGCCACACCCGGCGGCGGACTGCGCACCGCCGAACTGATGGAACCGGGCCACTTCCACGACGTCTGTTCGGCCGTGCACCCCATGGTTCTGGCCTCACCCTTTTTCCGCCGGTTCGAGCTGTCCAGGCGCGTGCCCCTGGAGGTGCCCGAGCTCTCGTACGGATCCCCGCTCGACGGCGGCCGCGCGGCGCTGGCCTACCGTTCCCTGGACCGCACCGTTGCGGAACTCGGGAGGGACGGCGCCGCCTACCGCCAGCTCATGGAGCCCCTCGTGCGGCGGATGGAGGGCGTCGCGGACCTCACCCTGAACCAGCTGCTGCGGATTCCGGCAGATCCCCTGGCCGCCGCCGCGTTCGGCCTCCGGGCGCTCGAACAAGGCTCGCCGCTGTGGAATGCGAGGTTCAGCCAGGACCTGGCTCCCGCACTGCTGAGCGGCGTCGCCGCTCATGCCGTGGCGCCGCTGCCCTCGATCACCGCCGCCGGCGCCGGGCTGATGCTGGGCGCCCTGGGCCATGCCGGCGGCTGGCCGGTTCCGCGCGGCGGATCGGCCGCGATTGCCCGGGCGCTGACCGCTGACATCGAGGCCCATGGCGGGGTGGTCGAGACCGGCAGGCGGATCACATCGCTCGCGGAGCTGCCGCCGGCCCGGGCCACGCTGCTGGATGTGGCACCCCCCGCGCTGCTGCACCTGGCGGAGGGCCGGCTCCCGTCGCGCTATAGGAGCGCCCTGGCGTCCTTCCGCTTCGGGAACGCTTCCTGCAAGGTCGATTTCATCCTCTCCGGACCGGTGCCGTGGGCGGCGGACGGCCTCGCCGATGCCGGGACGGTGCACGTGGGCGGCACCCGGGCGGAAACCGCCGAAGCGGAACGCCTGGTCGCCTCGGGACGGCATCCGGACCGGCCCTACGTGCTGGTATCCCAGCCCTCGCGTTTTGATGCCGGCCGCGCGCCGGCCGGCCGGCACATCCTGTGGACCTATTGCCACGTTCCGGCCGGTTCCACCGTGGACATGAGCGATGCGGTCATGGCGCAACTGGAGCGCTTCGCGCCCGGGTTCCGGGATGTGGTGGTGCAGTTCAAGGTGACCACGGCCGCAGGGCTGGCGGCGTACGACGAGAACTTCGTCGGTGGGGACTTCGGCGCAGGCCGCATGGACCTTTGGGGCATGTTGCGGCGGCCGGTGCTGAGCCCGGTGCCCTGGCGGACGCCGCTGCCAGGGGTGTACTTGTGCTCGTCGTCGACCCCGCCCGGTCCCGGCGTCACCGGGATGCCCGGCTTCCACGCCGCCCGGCATGCCCTCAAGGACATGTTCGGTCTCGGCGTCCCGGACCTCGGATACCGGGTCCCCTAGCCGCTAGCCCCGACGCGGCGCCGCAACGGCCGCCGTCGCCGCCCTGGCGGACAGCCGTCCGTCGCGCATGCTCGCGACGGCGTCGGTGAGCGGCACGAAATCGGTGTCGTGGGTGACCATGACCGTTGCCACGCTGAACTCGTCGGTGACCTGCCGCAGCAGCCGGACGATTGCTTCGCTGCGCTGGTGGTCAAGGGCTGCCGTTGGCTCGTCCACCAGCAGCACGGCAGGGTTGCCCATGAGTGCCCGGGCAATGTTGACGCGCTGGCGCTGGCCGCCGGAGAGCTGGTGCGGCCGCTTCGCCAGGGCATGCCCGAGGCCGACAAGGTCCAGCAGAGCCGCGGCGCGTTCCCCGGCCGCCCGCGCCGTCCCGCCGCGCAGGCGCTGGGTGATCACGAGCTGCTCGACCGCGGTGAGGGAGGGCAGGAGGTTGGGCTGCTGGAAGATGATGCCGATCTTGTCCCGCCGCAGTGCGGTGCGGCCGGAGTCGGGCAATCCGCCGGCGTCCTCGCCGTCGACCACCACCAGGCCGGCGGTGGGCCGGACCAGGGTGGCGGCGACGGCCAGCAGGGACGACTTGCCGGACCCCGAGGGGCCGATCAGGGACACGAATTCGCCTGCGTTCACCTTGAGGCTCACGGAGTCCAGGGCCTTGAGGGTGCCGTCTCCGTCCGGGTACTCCAGGGTGACGTTGACGAGGTTCAGGGCGGTGTTGTTCAGGGTTGAATTCACGAGATATGCCTTTCTAGGAATATATGGGGCGGGCCGGGGCTGCTCAGTTGCCGCCGAGGGCGATGAGCGGATCGACGCGGGCCACGCTGCGGACCGCGAGGGCTGCCCCGGCCAGGCCCAGGAGCACGATTCCGGCGATGGGCAGCAGCGTTGTCCAGGGCGTGAGGAGGAACGGTGCCGCCTGCGCCGCGAGGACTCCGCCGGCAACACCGGCCAGCCCGCCGGCCACCGCGCCGGCCAGCAGGACCAGGGCCGCCTGCGCCATGGCGTCCCGGAGGATGTAGCGGGCGGACCCGCCCAGTGCCTTCAGAACGGCGATGTCCCGGGTGCGCTGGACCGTCCAGACCGTCAGGAAGGCCACAATCACGAGGGCTGAGATGCCGTAGAGAAAGGCCTGCATGAGCAGCAGCGAGCCGTTCTCGCTCTTGTACGAGCCGAGGGCCTGGAAGGACCCGTCGATCGTGGTGCTGACGGTTCCCGCGGCGGTGTTGGCGGCAGCGAGATCCACCCCTGTTCCGGCGGTGGAGTCGAATGTCACGGCCAGCACCGTCGCGGCGTCCGCGTCTTGGATATGGGCCAGCTTCTGCCAGTCGGCCAGCGTGGTCCACACGACGCCAGTGTGGGAATACCACTGCTCCGGCACGACGGCCGTCACCACGAGGTCGGCGCCGCCCACCGAGGCGTGGCTGCCGATGCTGAGCTCCAGGTCCTCCGCCAGTCCAGCTCCGACGGCGATGGTTCCCTCTGCCAGCGGGGCGGGAGCCAGGCCTGCGCCGGGCTCGGTGCCGAAGACCGCAACGCTTGCCGTGCGTGCCGGCACGCCTCCGGCGCCGAGTGCCTGGAAGCGGCTCTGGCTGATCCCAACGGCGTCGGCGCGGGCGACGCCGTCGCGCGCCGACCACAGGCCCTGTTGGGCGCGCGTGACCTCGGATTCGGTAAACGAGGCCTTGGGTTCGCTCCCGGCCGGGGCGCCGAAGACCAGCTGGTCGGCCGGGAGGGCGGCGAGGGCCGACGTCGACTGGTTTCCGAGGCCGGCCGTCAGTCCGGAAAGCATGACGAGCAGGAGGGTAATGAGGGCGACGACCGCACCCATCAGGGCGAACCGTCCCTTGGCAAAGCGGATATCGCGGATGGCGAGATACATGGTGTCCTTCGTGGTGTCGTTTGAGGCGCTTGTGGCGTTTCTTCCAGCCTTCCCTCCGCCGGACTCCGGGGCATCGGCCGCCCGGTTGGACCGCCGGCACCGGTCGGACGGCCCTGCGATCAACCAAAAGGTTGATTCCGCCGGGGGCGGGCCGTTTTCCGCAGGAGCCCCGCCGCACCGGCACTACGCTGGAAGCATGGAGGGCGACGCCGGCAACACGGTCCACAACGGCACAGGACCCAAGGGCGCTGGGCATGCCGGGGCTGGGCACGCCGACGCTGGGCATGCCGGCGCACCGGCGCCGGGCACGGAGCCCACCGGGGCGGCCGTCATTCTGCGCGTCCTTCGCGTGAGCCTGCACGTCGGCTTTGCGGTGCTGCTCCTGGTGGCGCTGCTCCGGCTCCTGGCCGGCGGCATCACGGGCCAGGAGTGGATCACCTTGTTGCTGGCCGTGCTGCTCGCCGCCTTTTACCTCGTGGGCACCGTGCTGGAGAAACGGCACGCCGCCCGCCGGACCCGGTTCGATCCGCGGCCCTACTCGGCCTGGTGGCTGGGCGGCGTCTGCCTCCTCTGGCTGCTGCTGGTCTGGGCCAGTGCCGACTTCGTCTGGCTGGCCTTCCCGCTGTTCTTCCTGCAGTTGCACGTTCTCCGGCGCCGGCTGGCGCTGCCGGCGATCGCACTGAGCACAGTGTTTGTCATTGCGGCGCTCTGGTTCCACAACGGCGGTACCGCGTCTCCCGATCTGGCCAGTGCGGATCCGGCCAGCGTGGGGCTGCAGCTGCCCATGGTGCTCGGGCCCTTTTTCGGCGCTGCCTTCGCTGTGGTCACCGGGCTGGCCTACCGGGCACTGTTCCTGGAGGCGGAAAACCAGCGGCTGGCGGCCGAAGAGCTTCGCCGCACCCGCGCCGAACTCGCCCGGACCCAGCACAATGCGGGCACCCTGGCCGAGCGGACCCGGCTGGCCCGGGAAATCCATGACACCCTCGCCCAGGGCTTGTCCAGCATTGTGCTGATGGGGCGCGCGGCCGAAAAGGCCCTGGACGACGGCGAACCCGCCGTGGCACGGGACAGGCTCCGCATTGTCCGGGACACGGCCGCCGCCAACCTGGCAGAGGCCCGCAACTTCGTCCGGGCCCTGCAGTCCCCCGATCTTGAGGACGGCTCCCTTGTGGCCGGACTTCTCCGGCTGTGCGAAACGACCGAAGCGGAGACCGCGGCGCGGGGTGCCGGGCTGCGTTGCCGCCTCGACGTCGAAGGCGTGCCGGTGGAACTCCCCGGCTCCCACCAGACGGTCCTGCTCCGGGCCGCGCAGGCGAGCCTGGCCAACGTGCGGGCGCATGCGCAGGCGGGCACCGCCGTCGTCACCCTTTCCTTCCTGGGCCCGGAGGTGGCCATGGACATCTACGACGACGGCGCCGGATTCGACCCCTCGGCCTTGCCGGCCCGTCCGGACGGGTCCGGCTATGGGCTGACGTCGCTGCGGGACCGCGTGGCCGCCCTCCACGGGCAGCTGGACATCGAGTCTGCCCCGGGTGAGGGAACCGTGGTGGCCATCCGGCTGCCACTGGGCCAAGCGCCCGGTTCCAACGCCGCGCCGGCGCCGGCCCGCGGGGACCGGAAATGAACAACATCCGGGTGTTCCTGGTGGACGACCACCCGGTGGTCCGGGCCGGTCTGCGGGCAATGCTGGGTGATCTGGAGGGCATCACAGTGGTGGCCGAGGCCGCCGACGGCGCCGCCGCGCTGGCCGGACTGGCCAGGCTCCACACCCTGGGCGAGCCCGCGGACGTGGTGCTCATGGACCTGCAGATGGGCGCCGGCATGGACGGCGTCACCGCCACCGGCCGGATCAAGGCAGGAGAGGCCGGCGAGCCGGCGCCGCCGGTGCTCATCCTGACCACCTATGACTCCGACGCCGACATCCTGGCCGCCGTCGAGGCCGGCGCCAGCGGCTACATGCTCAAGGATGCCCCGCCCGAGCAGATCCGCCAGGCGGTGCTCTCTGCCGCGGCGGGCGGCACCGCGCTGGCCCCCGAGGTCGCGGCCCGGCTGATGGGCCGGATCAGGAATCCGGAGCCCGCCCTGTCCGCCCGCGAGGTCCAGCTGCTCGGATTGCTGGCCACCGGGATGGGAAACCGGGCGATCGCGAAGCAGCTGTTCATTTCCGAGGCCACGGTCAAGACGCACCTGGTGCACATCTACGGCAAACTCGGCGTGGACAACCGCACCGCCGCGATCGCCGTGGCAGCGCAGCGCAGGATCATCCGGCGGCCCTAGGCGTCCCCGGCGGGCAGGTGACGGTGTTATGTGACAACAGAATTGTTGGTGGCCCGGGGCATAATGGGCGCCATGGGGAACTCATCAAAACTTGCACTGGCCCTTGTGGGCCTTGTTCTTGGCGGCTCGCTGGTCGCCTGCGGCGACGGCCGTGAGGGCGCCGAAAGCGCTGCCAAACAGCTCGCCTCCGCGGTGTCCGCGCTCGACGTCGGATCCGTCGCCTTTGAGGGCAAGGACTCAGGTGCCGCCAACGACCAGCTCAAGGAAATATTCAAGGGGCTTGACCCGGCCCGGCCTGCAGTGGACAGCGGCCAACTGACGCTGGAGTCCGATAAGGCCACGGTCCCGCTCAACTACCGCTGGAAGATCGGCTCCGAAGAGTGGAAGTACACCACCTTCGCCGAATTCAAGAAGTCCGGCGACAAATGGCTGACGGTCTGGAACCCGGCCACCCTGGTCCCCGAACTGGCCGAAGGCGAGCTCGTCGGCTCGGCAACCCATTCGCCGTCGCGCGCCGACATCCTGGGCGCCGGCGGGGTCCCGCTGGTCACGTACCGGCCCGTGGTCAATGTTGGCATCGACAAGCCGGCGCTCGGCGGTGCAGACGCCGCCGATTCCGCCACCAAGCTTGCCCAACTGGTGGGGGTCGACCCTGCGGCGTACGGCCAGCAGGTCGCGGCGGCCGGCCCCGAGGCGTTCGTTGCCGCCATCACTTTGCGTGAAGAAGGACGGACCATCACCGACGCTCAGATCGGTGAGATTCCCGGCGCCCGTGCCATCCGCGACTCCCTTCCGCTGGCACCAAACCGCACCTTCGCCCGCGCCCTGCTGGGCACGGCAGCGGAGGCGAATGCAGAACAGATCGAAAAATCGAACGGCGCACTCAAAGCAGGGGACACCACGGGCACCGGTGGCCTGCAACAGCAATACGACGCGCAGCTTCGCGGCAGCGACGGCATTCAGGTCTTCGCCGAGAAGGCAGGCCTCACCGCCGCAGAGAAGCAGGCTCTGCCCAACGCGGGACGCCGCGTACTTTTTCAGACTGAGATAAAGGAAGGCACCCCGCTGAAAACCACCCTGGACCCGAAGCTGCAGCAGCTTGCGGAAGACGTCCTCGGCAAGGTGGGCCCGGCGTCGGCGATTGTGGCGCTCCGGCCCTCCAGCGGCGCCGTCCTGGCGGCCGCCTCCGGGCCGGGCAGCAACGGCTACGACACCGCGATGCTGGGACAGTATGCCCCTGGATCGATCTTCAAGATGGTCGATTCCCTGGCCATGTTCCGCAACGGCATGACGCCCGACTCCAAGGTGGACTGCCCGCCCACCCTCACGGTGGACGGCCGCACCTTCAAGAACGCCGAGGGATACCCTGAGTCCTCCCTGGGGTCCGTGACGCTGCGCGACGCCTTTGCGCACTCCTGCAACACCGCGTTCATCAACGCCCGCGACACCGTCACCCAGGCACAGCTCGAATCCGCCGCGACCTCCCTGGGCGTGGCAGTTGAAGCACCTGCGCTCGGCGCGGCCGCATTCCTCGGCTCCGTCCCCGGGGATGCCGAAGGAACCGAACATGCCGCCTCCATGATCGGCCAGGGCAAAGTGCTCCTGTCCCCCCTGGCCGCCGCCGTCATGGCCGGCTCGGTTGCCAAGGGAGCCCCGGTGGCCGCCCAGCTGGTATTGAATCCGAACGAGGGCGACAGTCCCCCAGATGCCCAGGGCGCCGCGCCCACAGGAACGGCTACAGCCGGCACGTCGCCGGCTGCCCCGGCCTCCGGTGACGCGACGCCGTCGGCCCCCGCACCGGCCACGGCCGTCGAAAAGCCGGTAACTGCAGCGGAAGCCGCGGCACTGGCTGATATGATGCGGGCCGTCGTCACCAGCGGTCATGCCGGGTTCCTGGCCTCCGTCCCGGGCGAGCCCGTCGGGGCCAAGACCGGAACGGCCGAGTTCGGCAACGACACCCCGCCCAAGACGCACGCCTGGATCGTGGCCGTGCACGGTGACCTCGCCGTCGCCGTGTTCGTCGAGGACGGCGGACTCGGGGCCACCACCTCCGGGCCGCTGCTCAAGGAGTTCCTGACCCGGGCCGGCTGAGCGGACGCTTTCCCGGCCGTGGGAAGATTGAACGCGTGGCTCATATTGACGTATCCGGCATCGACTACTTCCTCTCCGACGGCACCCAGCTGCTGAACGGGGTGACCTTCAAGGTCCCGGACGGCACCAAGACAGCGCTGATCGGGCCCAACGGGACCGGCAAGACCACCCTGTTCCGGATCATTTCCGGCGATCTCGTCCCGGACGAAGGCGTGATCGGCCGGTCCGGCAACATGGGCATCATGCGCCAGTTCGTGGGCCAGGTCCGGGACGAGTCCACGGTCCGCGACCTGCTCGTCTCCGCCGCCCCGCCTGCCCTGGCCGCCGCAGCGCGGGCCGTGGACGAGGCAGAGCTCGCCATGCTGGAGCACGACGACGAGCCCACCCAAATGGCCTATGCCCAGGCGATCGTGGACTGGGGGGATGCCGGCGGCTACGACGTCGAAACCGTCTGGGACGAGGTCTGCATGGCCGCCCTCGGACTGCCCTTCGACCGGGCACAGCACCGCCCGGCGTCGAGCCTGTCCGGCGGCGAGCAGAAGCGGCTGGTCCTCGAGGCCCTCTTCGCCGGCCCCGACGAACTGCTGCTCCTCGACGAGCCGGACAACTACCTCGATGTTCCGGGCAAGCGCTGGCTCGAGGCCAAACTGAATGATTCGAAGAAGACCGTGTTCTTCATCAGCCACGACCGTGAACTGCTCAACAACGCCGCCGGCCGCATCGTCACCCTGGAACCGGGCATCAACGGCGCCGGCGCCTGGATCCACGGCGGCGGCTTCGGGTCCTACGTGGACGCCCGGGCCGACCGGAACGCGCGCTTCGAGGAACTGCGCAAGCGCTGGGACGAGGAGCACGTCAAGCTCAAGGAACTCGTCAACATGTACAAGAACAAGGCCGCGTTCCGCTCCGACATGGCCAACCGCTATCACGCGGCGCAGACCCGGCTCGCGAAGTTCCTCGAAGCCGGCCCGCCCGAGGCCCTTCCCATCGAACAGAACGTGCAGATGCGGCTCAAGGGCGGGCGCACCGCCAAGCGCGCCGTCGTGGCCGAGAAGCTGGAACTGACCGGCCTGATGAAGCCGTTCTCCACCGAAATCTGGTTCGGCGACCGGGTGGGCGTCCTGGGTTCCAACGGTTCGGGCAAGAGCCACTTCCTGCGCCTGCTCGCCACCGGCGGCACGGATCCCGAGCGGGAGCACCTGCCGGTGTCCGACGTCGAGATCGCCGAGGTGCCGCACGAGGGCACCGTGAAACTCGGCGCCCGGATCCGGCCCGGATTCTTCGCCCAGACCCACGTCCGGCCCGACCTGCTGGGTAAGACCCTGCTCGAAATCCTGCACCGGGGCGACGAGCACCGCTCGGGCATGGGCCGCGAAGCCGCCGCCGGGGCCCTCGACGGCTACGGGCTGGCGGCGCAGTCCGAGCAGAAGTACGAATCCCTCTCCGGCGGCCAGCAGGCGAGGTTCCAGATCCTGCTGCTGCAACTCTCCGGGGCCACGCTGCTGCTGCTCGACGAGCCCACGGACAACCTGGACCTGCACTCGGCCGAGGCCCTGGAACGGGCGATCGACCACTTCGAGGGCACCGTCCTGGCCGTCACCCACGACCGCTGGTTCGCCCGGACCTTCGACCGCTTCCTGGTTTTCGGCTCCGACGGCAGGGTCTACGAGTCCGCCGAACCGGTCTGGGACGAAAAGCGCGTCGAGCGCGCCCGCTAGAGCCATCGCGGGGTCCACTAAGCAACGCGGGGTCAGATGCAGCCCATGCCGGGGCCGGTTATGGGCGCTAAGTGACCCCGCGTTGCTATTTGAAACGCGCAACAAATGATTAAATGATCACCAGCCGCTAGCATTTGAGCATGAACACTGATGAGCGGCACCGCCTGATCGGCGGACTGCTGCGCGACCGGGAGCACGTGAAGGTGGACGATCTGACGGCCGCCTGCGGCGCCTCCGGCGCCACCATCCGCCGTGACCTCGACATCCTGGCCCTGCACGGCGTGTTGCGGAGGGTCCACGGCGGAGCCAAGAGCCTGGTTTTCGGCGGCGAAAACCCGCACTACGGGCAACGCGAACTCGAGGACCACACCGCCAAGATGCGGATCGCCGCCGGGGTGGCGGCCATGCTCGCGGACCGTGGACACGTCTGGCTGGACAGCGGCACCACCGCCACGGAGATCGCCCGCCAGTTGCGCCAGCGTGAGATGACGATCATGCCGATGTCGCTGCGGGCCGTCACCGCGCTGTCCGCGGACGACGGTCCGGCCGGGCGCCGCCCCGAACTCCTGATGCCCGGCGGCAGCCTCGTCCCCGGCGAACTTTCCTTCCGGGGGCCGATGACGGAATCCAACATCCGCTCGCTGCGCTTCGACACCGCCGTCGTCACGCCCTGCGCCCTGAACCTCAAGGACGGGCTGTTGGCCCACGACCTCGACGACGCCGCAGTCAAACGCGCCGGCCTCGAATCCGCCGCCCGGGTGATCGTCGCCTGTGCCGCCGCCAAATGGAACGCCACCGCCGTCGCCCTCGTCGCATCCCTGGACGCCGTGGATGCCATCGTGACCGACCGGCAGCTCAGCCCTGAAGAACTTGACCAACTCGCCCAGCACTCGGTGGAAGCAGTGATCGTATGACCAGTACCGCAACCGTCCCGCAACTCAAGGCTGCCACCGGGGCGACTTTCCTTGTCTTCGGGATCAACGGATTAGTTTTCGCCAGCTGGGCAGCCCGCATCCCGGCCGTGACGGAGATCCTGCAGATCACCGCGGGCCAGATGGGAACCCTGCTGCTGTGCGTCGCGGTCGGTTCGCTGATCGCCCTGCCGACGGCCGGGTTCGTCGTCGGCCGGATCGGCACCGCCAACACCGTCCGCAGCGCCGGACTCGTGGCCGCGGCGGCCGGTGTCGGCGTCGCGCTCTCCCTGATGGCGGCCTCCATCCCTGGGACTGCCATTGCCCTGTTCTTCTTCGGGATAGGCGTCGGGTTATGGGATGTTTCGCAGAACATTGAAGGTGCCGACGTCGAACACCGGCTCGGGCGCACCATCATGCCGCAGTTCCACGCGGCCTTCAGCGGCGGCGCGTTCGTCGGTGCCCTGATCGGGGCCGGATTATCCACCCTGGGGGTCGGGCTCCCGGAGCACCTGCTGGTCATAGCCGCCGTCGTCGCCGTCCTGACCACGGTGGCCCCCCGGTATTTCCTGCCCCATCTGCCTGCCGAGGCACCCGCCGCGGGGGACGCGGACCGGGGCAACGCGGGTTCGGCCTGGCGGGACGGGCGCACGCTGCTGATCGGTGTCGTCGTCCTCGGCGCCACCCTGACCGAAGGCGCCGGCAACGACTGGATTGCCAAGGCCGCGGTTGACGGCCTGGGCGCCGAACAGTCCACGGGGGCGCTGCTGTTCGCCGCGTTCGTGCTGGCCATGACTGCCATGCGCTTCTTTGGTGGCCGTGCGATCGACGTCTACGGCCGCGTTGCCGTGCTGCGGGCCAGCATGGCGGCGGCGACCGCGGGCCTCTGCCTCTTCGTGTTCGCCGGCACCATCTGGCTGGCCGCCGCCGGCGCCGTGCTCTGGGGCGTGGGGGCGGCCCTCGCGTTCCCGATCGGAATGTCCGCCGCCGCGGACGACCCCAAGAAGGCGGCCGCCCGGGTGTCCGTGGTGTCCACGCTGGGCTACATTGCCTTCCTCGCCGGGCCGCCCCTGCTCGGCTACCTGGGCGACGTCACCGGTGTCAGGACCGCCCTGCTGGCGATCGGGATTCCGATTGTGGTGGCGCTGGTCCTCGCCGGAGCCGCGAAGCCGCTGCCCGCGAGGTAGCAGTATGGTGGTCCAATGCGAACCATGCTGAGGAAGGCCCCCGGCCGCCTGTCGAAATTCGACCGCAAACTGGTGGGCGCCGTCTCCAATCTGCCGGGAGGAGGCCATGACGACTTCTTCCGCCGTCTGTCCGCCGCCGCCAACAAGGGCAAACTTTGGTTCGGCGTTGCCGGAGCCATGGCCCTGGTGCCCGGCAAGACGCGCCGGGCAGCGGTGCACGGACTCATCGCGCAAGGCGCCGCCTCGGCGGTCACCAACGTCGTGTTCAAGACCCTCCTGCCCCGGGCCCGCCCCCTGCCCGAACACCTTCCGGTCTTCCGCTTCGTGAACCCGCAGCCGACGAGTTCGTCGATGCCGTCGGGACACTCCGCCTCCGCGGTGGCTTTCGCACTCGGGGTGGGCATGGTCCGCCCGGCCCTCGGTGCGGCGCTTGCCCCCGTCGCGGCCGGAGTGGCCTACTCCCGGGTCCACACCGGGGCCCACTGGCCCTCGGATGTGCTGTTCGGGTCCGCGATCGGCGCCGGCGCGGCCATGGTGACGCGGAAGTGGTGGCCCGTCCGTCCGCCGTTCCCGGAAACCCGCCGCGGCGCCGCCCCGGCCGCGGAATTACCGGACGGCCAGGGGCTCGGCATCGCGGTCAACACCCTCGGCGGGTCCTATGCTGACGAGACTGCCGACGCCCTGCAAAAAGTATTCCCTAAGGCGTATATAAAGGAAATCGGGCCCGGTGAGTCCGTCGACGCTGGCATCGCCCAGGTCGCGACCCGACCGGGCATTGCGGCCCTGGGCGTTTGGGGCGGCGACGGAACCGTGGGCGCCGCGGCGGCCGCCGCCGTCGAACGTTCCCTTCCGCTGCTGGTGCTCCCCGGCGGAACGCTGAACCATTTCGCCCGCGACGCCGGAACCCCCACCCTGGCGGACGCCGTGCAGGCGGCGTCGCGCGGCGAGGCCGCCGTGGCCGACGTCGGCCACGTGAGTGTCGAGCGCGGGCTCCCCGACAGCCCGGAGCAGCTCGAGCTGATCATGCTCAACACGGCCAGCATCGGCCTCTACCCGAACCTGGTCCGCCGGCGGGAGCAGCTCCAGCCGGCACTGGGCAAACCCCTGGCCGGAGTGGTGGCCATGTTCCGGACCTTCGCGGCCGGCACCCCCACCACGCTGATCGTCAACGGGGTCCGGCACCGGCTTTGGATCCTGTACATCGGCCGCGGCCGCTATTACCCCCGCGACCACGCGCCGCTGGTGCGCCCGGTACTCGCCGACGGTGTCCTGGACCTGCGGATGATCACTGCCGATGAGCCGTTCGCCCGGTTGCGCCTGCTCTGGGCCGTGCTCACGGGCACCGTGGCCACGTCCGGGATCACCCATCTGAGCGAAACGGACCGGATCACGGTGGAACCCGGGAACGGGCCCATGGTCCTCGCCGTCGACGGAGAGGTCATGCCCGGGGTGCGGCGGGTGGAATTCACGGTCCGCCCCGGCGCGCTGACCTACTACTCGCCCCTCGGCTGAACCCCGTCGCCCGACCCCGTCGTCCAACCCCTGTCATCCTCCCGGACTACCCTGATTAGCCCCTGAATCATCCCTGAGACCGGCGAAATACGCAGCTTGCCTCGGTAGCGTGGTGTGCAGACGGGCCCGTGACTGCGGTGCCCCGGATCATCTCCCGCTACGCAAAGGAACGCTTCCATGATCGAAGCACGAGGCCTGACCAAGGTTTACGGCGACAAGACCGCCGTCGCCGGCGTCAACTTCACCGTCGAAGCCGGCCGGGTCACCGGCTTCCTGGGTCCGAACGGGGCCGGAAAATCCACCACCATGCGCATGATCATGGGGCTGGACCGGCCGACGTCGGGCTCGGTGACCGTCAACGGGTCCCCGCTGACCGGGCACGCCGCCCCGCTGCGCGACGTCGGCGCGCTGCTCGATGCCAAGGCAGTCCACACGAGCCGCTCCGCCTACAACCACCTGCTGGCCATGGCGGCGACCCACAGCATCCCGAAGAAACGGGTCCACGAAGTTATTGAGATGACGGGACTGGCCGATGTGGCCAGGAAGAAGGTCGGCGGCTTCTCGCTCGGCATGGGCCAGCGGCTGGGCATCGCCGCCGCCCTCCTGGGCGACCCGCAGACCGTCATCCTGGACGAGCCCGTCAACGGCCTGGACCCGGAGGGGGTGGTGTGGGTCCGCAACCTGGTGAAGTACCTGGCCTCCGAGGGCCGCACGGTCTTCCTTTCCAGCCACCTCATGAGCGAGATGGCCGTCACGGCGGACCACCTGATCGTGATTGGCCGCGGGAGGATCATTGCGGACGCCCCGATCCAGGAGATCATCACCGGCAAGGGCCAGGGCCGGACGCGGGTCCGCACCGACCAGCCGGACCGGCTCATGCAGCTGCTGGCCGGGACCGGGGTCTCGGTGGAGGTCCAGGAGCGCGAACTCCTCGAAGTCACAGGCCTGGACCCGCGCCAGATCGCCACTGCGGCGCTGGAGAACCACGTCATGATCTACGAACTCACCCCGCTGCAGGCCAGCCTCGAGGAGGCCTACATGGAACTGACCAAGGATGAGGTCGAATACCACTCGCTGATCACCACGGGCGCCGTTCCCGTCGAAGCCGGAGGCAACTAAGCCATGAGCTCCACAACCGTTGAATCCACGCCCTCGCGCCGCGGCGCCGACGCACAGCGGTCCGGAAACGGCAGCAGTTCCGGCCCCGGCCCCAGCTTCCTGCGGGTCCTCAACTCCGAATTCATCAAGTTCCGCACCCTGCTCTCCACGCTGATCCTGCTCGGCTCAACAGTGGTGGTCATGGTGGGGTTCGGGGCGCTTTCGGCCTGGGGGACGGGCCAGTTCTCCGAGGCCGCGGCCCGGGACCCGGAGGTCGGGGCCAGACTCGCGGCCCAGGGCGGCGACATCGCCGTCAGTGTGCCCACCTCCGGCATCGCGTTCGCCCAGCTGATCCTGGGCTCCCTCGGCGTGCTGCTGATGAGCTCCGAGTTCACCACGGGCATGGCCCGGTCCACGTTCGCGGCGGTGCCCAAACGCATCCCCGCGTTCGCGGCCAAGCTCGTGGTGGTGGTGGTGACTTCCTTCGTCGTCACCGCCGCATCCACCCTGGCCGCCGGATTTGTATCCGTGCCGATCCTGGACAACTACGGCCTGGGCCTGGACCTGGGCAGCCCGCAGTCGGTCAAGCTGCTCCTTGTCAACAGCATTTACGTGGCGGCGGTCGCGGCCATCGGCATGGCGCTGGGCACGCTGATCCGCAACTCGGCGGGCGGCATCATGAGCCTGGTGGGACTGTTCTTCGTGGCACCCATCGCGTTCCAGCTCATTCCGGGCGACTTCTTCGTGGAGGCCCGCAAATACCTGCCCGGCAACACCGTGGATCCGCTGACTGCGGTGGAGCACATCCCGGACACCCTCGAAGCCTGGCAGGCGGCCCTGGTGCTGGGCGCCTGGGTTGTCATCCCGGTGCTCCTGGCCGCCGTCCTGCTCAAGAGGCGGGACGTCTAGGCCGGCGCCACGGGCAGCGTCCAAGCCCTTCAGCGTTTAGGCTCAGAGCATGATCGATGCGGTACCTGTCAGGGACGCGCCGGCCGGACCGGCCGACGCGTCCCTTGCTGAACTCACGGCCCGCCGCCGCGGCCGGCTCCGGCGCTACCTGCTGGCCAATCCGCGGGTCATGGACGTCCTGGTGGTGTTCTGCTACCTGGTCCTGGTCACGCCCACGGCGGTCGAATCGGTCATCCACGGCGACTGGCCGGTGGCCGTGCTGCTCGCCGCGGCCGCGCCCGTCCTGCTCTTCCGGCGGGCGTATCCGGTGCGGGTGGCGGCTGTTGTGGGGGCCCTGGAACTGGCGGTCACCTTCCTGCATCCCTGGGGGTCCAATGTCTCCGCCGGGCTCTGGTTTTCGCTATACGCCGTCGCCGTCGTCCGCACCCGGCGGTTCGCCCTCGCCGCACTGGCCCTGACCACCGCCCCGCTGCTGCTCCTGTACTTCCTGCTGGCCGTCGGCCCGCTGGACGGCCGGCTCCCGGACATGGCGGTCCGCACACCGGAGAATTTCCAGCTGCTGACGGGCATCGCGGCGGGCATCGGCATCGCGCTCTCGAATGTGATCGCCACGGGGATCGGGATCTCGGTGCGGCAGCGGCGCGAGCACGAACACGAGATCGCGGCCTGGGCCGCCCGGGCCCAGCAGCTGGGCTCGGTCACGGAACGGAACCGGATCGCGCGCGAAATGCACGACGTCGTGGCGCACTCGCTGACGGTCATGATCAGCCTGTCGGACGGCGCTGCGGTGGTGGTCAAGAAGGATCCGGAGCGCGCCGCCGGCGTCCTGGCCGAGCTCTCCCGGACCGGGCGCACCGCGCTGGCCGACATGCGGCGCGTCCTTGGCGTGCTGCGCGAGGACACCGCCACCGGACATGCCCCGCGCGAGCCGCTGGTGGCCGGGGGCAGCCTGGCCAAACTGCTCGAGGGCTTCCGCACCGCGGGACTGCCCCTGCACTACACGCACACCGGCCCGTCCCTGCCCGACGATGCGGCGTTCCAGCTGACCGTCTACAGAATTGTGCAGGAGTCGCTGACCAACGTGCTGCGCTACGGCCGCGCCCTCAGCCGGGTGGAGGTCAGCATTGTCCGGAACGGCTCCCGCGTCACCATTGAAGTGCTCGACGACGGCAGGGGCACCGTTGACCCGGGCGCTCCCGGGACCGGCGCGCAGGCGAAGCCTGACGCACTGGATTCCTTCGGCACCGGGCATGGAATCGCCGGGATGCGGGAGCGGGCCAGGATCTACGCGGGCACCGTGTACGCCGGGCGCGCCGGTGACCGCGGCTGGCGCGTGCACGCGGAACTGAACTGCAACGGCGAGAATGCCACGGAATCAAGGGGGAACAATGTCCGACAACACGCCGGTACGCGTCCTGCTGGTGGATGACCAGCCGTTGCTTAGGATGGGCTTCCGCCTCATCCTGGAGGGTGAAGACGATTTGCGCATCGTGGGCGAGGCATCCAACGGCGCCGAAGCGGTCCGCCACGTCCGGGAGCTCGCGCCCGACGTCGTCCTGATGGACGTGCGGATGCCGGTGCTGGACGGGATCGAGGCCACCCGGGCGATCGCCGCCTCGGGCTCCGACGCCAAAATCCTCATCCTGACCACCTTTGACCTCGATGAATACGCCTTTGCAGCACTGCGGGCAGGGGCCTCTGCGTTCCTGCTCAAGGACGTGGCGCCGGCAGAACTGGTCAGCGCGGTGCGGGTGGTGGCCAGCGGCGACGCCGTGGTGGCACCCCGTGTTACGCAGCGGCTGCTGGAGACCTATGTCCGCGGTGCAGGCGGCCTGGATCCTGCAGGGACAGGCGGCGCCGGCGGTCAGCAGGCCGGCAGCCCCGCACGCCCGGCGCGGGATCCGTTGCTGGAAGACCTGACGCCCCGCGAAAACGAGATGCTCGGGGCGATGGCGGAGGGACTCTCCAATGCCGAAATCGCGCACCGATACTTCCTGTCCGAGGCCACCGTCAAGACGCATGTGCGCCGGATCCTGACCAAGCTCCACCTCCGCGACCGCGTCCAGGCCGTGGTGTACGCATATGAGACCGGCCTCGTGGTGCCAAGCAACGCGGACTACTGACCGCCGCCGCCCTGCCGCCGCAAGGCAGGTTACCGGCAGGTAGTACCTGAAGCAGTGGTTTCAGGCACATTGCCGAATTGCCCGTGAGGCAACTTTGGTTGACCCTATGGCCCTCGCGTTGGGTGATGGCCCGGTCTGACCCGCCGTCATTTGTGGGACTGCACAAGACGGACGGTCCGCCGCGCGGTCTAGTGTGAAACGACATTGTGGTCCGCCGCACAGCATGGATTCGATTCCGTGCCGGCATCGAGCGGGCCTGAACCCCCCACGAAGGACGGCGCTTCCATGCCCGCTGACCAGCAGCTTTCAAAATCCCTGAAACCCAGGCATCTGTCCATGATTGCCATCGCCGGAGTGATCGGCGCCGGACTGTTTGTCGGTTCGGGTGCGGCGATCCAGCAGGCCGGCCCCGGCATCCTGGTTGCGTACGCCGCGGCGGGACTCGTCGTCATCCTCGTCATGCGGATGCTGGGCGAGATGGCCGCGGCCAACCCGGAAACCGGCTCATTTTCCACCTACGCGGACAAGGCCCTGGGCCGCTGGGCCGGGTTCAGCATCGGCTGGCTCTACGCATGGTTCTGGATCATTGTCCTCGGCATCGAGGCAACGGCTGGGGCAGCGATCATGCACCGCTGGGTCCCCGGCATTGACCAGTGGGTGTGGGCGCTTGCCCTGATGGTGCTGCTGACGCTGACCAACCTCGGGTCCGTTAAGTCGTTCGGCGAGTTCGAGTTCTGGTTCGCTTCCATCAAGGTCGCGGCAATCGTGCTCTTCCTGCTCTTCGGCGTCGCCGCGATCCTGGGCCTCATCCCCGGCGTTCCGGCGCCCGGCCTGGACAACCTGATCGGCAACGGCGGGTTCATGCCCAACGGCCCCGGCGCCGTCCTGGCCGGCATCCTCGTGGTGGTGTTCTCGTTCTTCGGCGCGGAAATTGCCACCATTGCCGCCGGCGAATCCGAGAACCCGGTCGATGCCGTCAAGAAGGCCGTGAAGTCCACTGTCTGGCGCATCCTCGTGTTCTACATCGGCTCCATCGCCATTGTGGTCACCCTGCTGCCCTGGAACTCCGCTTCCGTCGCCAAGAGCCCCTACGTCGCGGTCATTGAGCTGTTCGGCATCCCCGGCGCCGGAACCATCATGGACATTGTGGTGCTGACCTCGGTGCTCTCCTGCCTGAACTCCGGGCTCTACACCGCCAGCCGCATGCTGTTCTCGCTGTCCCGCCGCGGCGACGCCCCCAAGTCGTGGATGCGGATTTCCAAGCGCGGCGTGCCCGCCGCCGCGGTACTGGCCTCCACCGTGGTCGGCTTCGTCACCGTCGGACTGAACTACGTCGCCCCGGACACGGTCTTCCTGTTCCTGGTCAACACCTCCGGCGCCATCGCGCTGTTCGTGTGGCTCGTCATCGCGACCTCCCAGCTGATCCTGCGCCGCCGCATGGGCGCCGCCGCCAAGGACCTCCAGCTGAAAATGTGGCTCTTCCCGTACCTGACCTGGGTGTCGATCGTGAGCATCGTGGCCCTGCTGATCGGCATGGTGATCCTAGAAACCACGCGGGAATCGCTGCTGCTCTCGCTGGCTCTCGCCGCCGCCGTCGTGGGGATCGGGGTCATCCGCTACCGCAGGAACGGTGCCAAGGCCGCTGTTCCCGCAACAGGGGCCGGCGAGGCTCCTGCCGGGGACGCCACCCCGGTTGACGCCGAGCCTGGCGCTGAAGACGCCACAGTGGGCGCCCGCCCGGTGTCGTAGCCCCGGAAGGCCCCCGCGGCCGTCCCGCTCCACCGGACATGCCCTCCCCCTGCGCCCACCACTGGACATAGCGCCATCATGTCCACTGCCCGGCGCGAGGGGAGGGCATGTCCATGCGTGCCGGGGCACAGCCGCGTCCCCGGGCCGAGGGGAGGGCATGTCCATGCGTGCCGGGGCACAGCCGCGTCACAGGAAGGGACTAGCCAGCCCATAGCGCTGCCGGGTTCGATGGGGTCATGACAAAAATGCCGCAGCCCCCGCACGAGCCGCACCCCAACCACGACCGCGGCCTGGAATTCGATCTCTCCACCCTCGTCAGCCGCCGATCGCTGGGCATGTTCCTCGGCGCGGGAACGGCCGCAGCCCTTGCGGCCTGCAGCCCGGGCGGCACCAGCGGCACCAGCGGCAGTTCGACGTCGGCCGCGGGGACCTCGGCCGCAACAGCCCCGGCGCCCTCGGCCGCGTCGGCGTCCGCGTCGGCGTCGGCCACTCCGACGCTCACCCGGGCGATCGCCGAGTGCGGGGTCGAAATCCCGCAGGAAACCGCCGGCCCCTACCCCGGTGACGGTTCCAACGGACCCAACGTCCTCGAGGCATCCGGCGTGGTCCGTCAGGACATCACATCCAGCTTCGGGACCTCCACCAGCACAGCCGAGGGCGTACCGCTGACCGTCACGCTGACCCTTCTCGACAACGCCAACGGCTGCACCCCGCTGGCCGGTGCCGCGGTGTACGCCTGGCACTGTGACCGCGAGGGCAAATACTCCATGTACGATTCGGGGCTTCAGAACGAGAACTACCTCCGCGGCGTCCAGGAGGCCGACGCCAACGGCCAGGTCACGTTCAAGACCATCTACCCCGGCGCCTACAACGGCCGCTGGCCGCACATCCACTTCGAAGTGTTCGAGTCCATGAACAATGCGACGGCGGCCGGCCAGGTCCTGGCGGTGTCACAGATCGCGCTGACCGAGGCCGCGTGCAAGGAGGTCTACGCGTCGGCCGGGTACGAATCCAGCGCGCAGAACTTCCCCCACACCACGCTGAAGTCCGACAACGTGTTCGGCAACGACGGCGGCATCTACCAGCTGGCCACCATCACCGGCTCGGTGGCCGCGGGCTACGCCGCCGGTCTCAACGTCACCGTCTAGGCGCGGCGTCGCCCGGCGCCCCGGCCCCCGGGGCCCGAGCGTGCCGGGCTAGACTCGGAGCCATGCCCACACCGAGCACTGCCGCAGAGCACATCCAGGACCTCGGCGCGTACGTCAGCGCGTCGCCGTCGAGCTTCCACGCCGTCCACGAGGCCGCGCGCCGGCTGGACGCGGAGGGCTTCACCGGCCTGGACGAACTGCAGCCCTGGCCGGAGCCCGCGGCCGCCGCCGGCAAGTTCTACGTGATCCGCGACGGCGCCCTCATCGCCTGGGTGGTGCCGGCAGGCGCCGGACCGACCACGGGTTTCAACATCCTCGGCGCGCACACGGACTCGCCCTCCTTCAAACTCAAGCCGAAGCCCACCACCGGCAAGTTCGGCTGGCTGCAGGCCGGCGTCGAGGTCTACGGCGGACCCCTCCTGAACTCCTGGCTGGACCGCGAACTCCAGCTCGCCGGCCGGCTCGTCATGCGCGACGGCACGCAGCACCTCACGGCCACCGGCCCGCTGCTGCGCTTCCCGCAGCTCGCCATCCACCTGGACCGGGCCGTCAATGAGGGCCTGGCCCTGGACAAGCAGCAGCACATGAATCCGGTCTTTGGCCTGGGCGATCCCGCCGGCGAGGACCTGCTCGGACTCCTCGCGGACCGCGTTGCCAATGCCGAGGTGGATCCGGCGCAGATCGGCGGGTACGACGTCGTCATCGCAGACACCCAGGCGCCGGCGGTGTTCGGCGCCAGGGGCGAATTCTTCGCCTCCGGCCGGCTCGACAACCTCTCCGCGACGCACGCCGGGCTCACGGCGCTGATCGCGCACGCCGCCACACCCGTGCCGGACGGTGCGCCGATTGCCGTGCTGGCCGCCTTCGACCACGAGGAAATCGGCTCGGCGTCCCGGTCCGGGGCGTGCGGGCCCATCCTCGAAGACGTCCTCGTGCGGATCTCGGACGGACTCGGCGCCTCTGCAAGCCAGCGGCGGCAGGCCTTCGCGGCGTCGTTCTGCGTCTCCGCGGACGCCGGCCACGCCGTGCACCCGAACTATCCCGAGCGGCACGATCCCGCCAACCGGCCGGTCCTCAACGGTGGTCCGCTGCTGAAGATCAATGCCAACCAGCGCTATGCCACCGACGCCGCCGGCGCCGCCCTCTGGGCCCGGCTGTGCACCGACGCCGGTATTCCGTACCAGGAATTCGTCTCCAACAACGTGATGCCGTGCGGGTCGACGATCGGCCCGCTGACCGCCACCCGGCTGGGAATCCGGACGGTCGACGTCGGGGTCGCCCTGCTGTCGATGCATTCGGCGCGCGAGCTCTGCGGCGTCGAGGACCCGCACCGGCTGGCCGCGGTGACCCGGACGTTCTTCCGGACGGCGGCCTGACGCCTGGCGCCCTACGCGGCGACGCCGACTACGAGGTTGATGGTGGTTGCCAGAATGATGGTCCCAAAGAGGTAGGAGAGCAGGCTGTGCTTGAGGGCCTCGGCCCGGATGCCATGGTTCTGCAGCGCGGTGTCCGATACCTGGTACGTCATGCCCAGACTTGTGGCTAAGTAGGCGAAATCGGTGTACTGCGGCGGCCGGCTCTGGTTGAAGTCGATGCCGCCCACCCGGGAGCCAGCCCTCGTGCCCGTGCCGTAGTACAGCTCCGCGTACCGCAGTGTGAACAGCGTCTGGACCAGGGTCCAGGACAGCGCCACCGAGACTACCGCGAGCAGCCCGCCGGCAATCCTGGAGAGGGTGTCAGTGTTGTTGTGCGAATCCACGATGACCGCTCCCGCCGCCGCCAGGCTGGCGGCGTTGGCGGCCAGGATAAGCAGGTCTGTCGTGCTCCGGGCCGGGTCTTCCGTTGTGGCGTGCAACCGGGTGTCCGCGGGGTCGAGGCGGCCGATAACCAGCCAGACCCAGACGACGTAGGTCAAGGCGGCGGCGCACCAGCCAATCGTGGGAGCCTGCACCCAGTGCCCTGACATTCCGGCCGCCCCGGCGGCGAGTAGCCCCAACAGCACCATGGCGGCGAAGCGGAGACGGCTGCGGCGGAGCGGTGGCGGCACGGCTGACGAGGGGTTGGTGTGCATTTTCAGATCATGGCACAGCCGATGCGCCCCCCGACTGAACGCTGGCCGTGTGGCGGTTATCCACATGGCCGCCGACGCTCTTCCCGGCCACGCCGCGGGGCCGTACGGTGGAGGCACGGAATCGCGGATTCCGGCCCGCATGCACTAAGCTATTGAAGTCTGTGCTGCGCCCTGCCTCCGTTCCGGCGGCCGGGCATTGCACGACACCGCAAATGAACCTCCTGTTACGGAAATGCCGTAACCGCTTAGCCCAAAGGAGGTGGGTTCACATATGCGTCCTTACGAATTGATGGTAATCATCGACCCCGAGGTCGAAGAGCGTGCCGTTGAGCCGTCGCTTCAGAAGTTCCTGAACGTCATCACCAACGATGGTGGAACCATCGAAAAGGTTGACATCTGGGGCCGTCGTCGCCTGGCTTACGAAATCCAGAAGAAGTCCGAAGGTATCTACGCCGTGGTGAACTTCACCGCTGAGCCGGCTACCGCCAAGGAACTTGACCGCCAGCTGAGTCTCAACGAGACCATCATGCGCACCAAGATCACCCGCCCCGAAGAGCAGAAAGTTGTTGCTGAGTAATTCAGCGGCCAACCTTCAATCTTCATCCCCGCAGGAACGCACAAGGAGGCAGTAGATGGCAGGCGAAACCACTATCACGGTTATCGGTAACCTCACCAATGACCCCGAACTCAGGTTCACACCGTCCGGTTCGGCCGTAGCGAATTTCACCATCGCTTCTACTCCCCGCACCTTCGACCGGCAGTCCAATGAGTGGAAGGACGGGGAAACCCTGTTCCTCCGCGCTTCGGTCTGGCGCGAAGCAGCCGAAAACGTCGCCGAGTCCCTGACCAAGGGCATGCGCGTTATCGTCTCCGGCCGCTTGAAGAGCCGTTCCTACGAAACAAAAGAAGGCGAGAAGCGCACCGTTATCGAGCTTGAGGTCGATGAAATCGGCCCGAGCCTGCGCTACGCCAACGCCAAGGTCAACCGCACCCAGCGCTCCGGCGGTCAGGGTGGTCAGGGTGGCTTCGGCGGCGGCAACAGCGGCGGTGGATTCGGTGGCGGCCAGGGTGCAAACCAGGGCGGCAACACCGGTGGGACATGGGGCGGCAACCAGCCCGCCGCGCAGGAAGACCCGTGGGCCACGCCCGGGGTCAGCAATGCGGGCGGCGGCTGGGGCAACGGCCCGGATTCCGAACCTCCCTTCTAAACAACATCTAAGGTCCGGCAACGAAAACCGACTGGCCGCCGCAAGGCGGTCTGGTGCAGACTGCGCCGGATCACCACCATCCCGTGGATCAATATCCACGGGCTCCATCGAATAGGAGCTCCACGATGGCTAAGGCTGAACTCCGTAAGCCCAAACCAAAGTCCAACCCCTTGAAGGCCGCTGACATCACTGTCATCGACTACAAGGACGTAGCATTGCTGCGCAAGTTCATCTCCGACCGCGGAAAGATCCGCGCCCGTCGCGTCACTGGCGTCACGGTGCAGGAACAGCGCAAGATCGCCCAGGCAATCAAGAACGCCCGCGAAGTTGCTCTGCTGCCTTACTCCGGCGCTGGCCGCGGCTAAGGAAGGGATTAACTAAAATGGCAAAGCTCATTCTGACCCACGAAGTAACCGGTCTCGGTGCTGCTGGCGACGTTGTCGAGGTCAAGGACGGTTACGCACGTAACTACCTGCTGCCCCGCAACTTCGCCCTGACCTGGTCCAAGGGTGGCGAGAAGCAGGTTGAGTCCATCAAGGCTGCCCGCGTTGCCCGCGAGCACGCTTCCCTGGAAGACGCTCAGAAGCAGGCTGCTGCACTCTCCGCCAAGCCGGTCAAGCTGGTCGTCAAGGCTGGCGCAACCGGACGCCTGTTCGGCACTGTCAAGCAGGGCGACGTGGCCGACGCTGTTGAGGCCGCAGGCCTGGGCCGCATCGACAAGCGCAAGGTTGAACTGCCGGCACACATCAAGTCGACCGGTTCCTACCAGGCAAACGTCCGTCTGCACGACGACGTTTCCGCTGTGATCGAACTCGACGTAGTCGCAGGCAAGTAGCCCTCACCGGCTGCAGTCCTGAACTGCTGGAAGGCCCCCGCCTCCGGACCTCTCTGAGGACCGAAGGCGGGGGCCTTCTGCTTTAACCCCAACACGAGGTCACTTGCGGTCCATGTTGGACGGCGTCATGGGCCGTAGGTGACCCCGCGTTGCTTTGGCGGGGCGGATCCCCTTAGGCGTGGTGCAGCGCCGTGGTGACATGCCGGTAGCCGAGCCGGACGAGTTCGGTGAGCACGGCCTCGTCGACGTCGTCGAGCTTGTTGACGTACAGGCAGCCGGCGCCGAGCTTGTGCCTGCCCAGCCTGCCGAGGAGTTCGGCGGCCTCCGGTCCATATGTCAGGCCGTAGAGCGACAGGCTGGATTTCCTGGGGGAGAAGCCCACCGCCGCGGCATCGCCCTCCCTGCCGCTCGCGTACTTGTAGTGGTAGCGGCCGAAGCCCACAATCGTCGGACCCCACATTTGCGCCGGTTCGCCCGTTATTTCGGACATCAGTGCCAGCAGGCGGAACCCGTCGGCGCGCCGGACCGGATGCTCGACGGCGGCCAGGAACTCCTGAACCGACGCGCCGGTTGCCTGCGTTTTGTTTTCTGCCATGAGGGCAGTCTTGCAGAGCGCGACATTCCTGTCAGGCGGGGAGGGTGGCCGGGAATAAATCCCCTATCCCGCCGCTTCTAAAGGTAGATGCAAACGCATGTAGTCGCGTTGCTGACCAGGATTCAACTTAGGAGCACTCCGTGGAAACCCGCCGTATCACCGTTATCTCCGCCGGACTCGGCGTCCCCTCCTCAAGCCGCCTGCTCGCGGACCAGCTGGCGGCCTCGGCCGAGCGGCAGCTTGCCGCGGCCGGCTACGCCGTGGACATCGAGGTCCTCGAGTTGCGGGACCTCGCCGTGGACATCGCCAACAACTTTGTAACCGGGTATGCGGCTCCGCGGCTCGCCGAAGTGATTGCCGGCGTCGAGGCCTCTGATGGCCTGATCGCCGTCAGCCCCGTGTTCAGCGCGTCCTACAGCGGGCTTTTCAAGTCCTTCATCGACGTGCTCGATCCCAAGGCGCTCGAAGGCAAGGCCGTGCTGATCGGGGCCACCGCCGGCACGGACCGGCACCAGATGGTGCTGGACTTCGCGATGCGGCCGCTGTTCACCTACCTGCGCACCCGGATCGCCGCCACCGCGGTTTTCGCCGGGCCGCAGGACTGGGGAAACAACGACGACGGCGGCTCGCCACTGTCGGTGCGCGTGGACCGGGCGGCGGGGGAGTTTGTCGCCCTGCTGCAGGACTCAGGGCCGCAGCAGAAGCCGGTTGCGCTGGAGTCCCTGCCGTTTGAGCAGCTGCTGGCCGGGATCGCTGCCCAGCGGTAGGTCTGCCCGGCGCAGGGCTCCCGGGCATGCAGCGCCGTCCGAACCTTTTCGGCCGCCCGCTCGTTGTCCGGGACATGAAATGTCCCGTGGATTCTATTGACCTGATCATGAGTGAACGCAGCGGCGTGGAGATTGACTATTGCCCCCAATGCCGCGGGGTGTGGCTGGACCGGGGAGAGCTGGACAAGATCATTGACCGTGCGGCGGAGTCGTTGGGCCCGGCAGCCAGCGTCCCCGCCGCACCACTGCCGCCGGCCGCGATGCCACCTACGGCGTTTTCACCTGCTGAGTTCCCACCTGCGTCGTTTTCACCTGCGGCGGGCGGCCACATTCCGCCGCCGCTGTACAACCTCGACCCGCGCCGGGACGACCGGCGTCCGGATGACCGCCGCTATGACGAGCGCCGGTACGATGACCGCCGCGACCGTCCGCGTCCCGACCAGTCCAGGTATGAGCAGCCGCGTTACGATGACCGCCGTCGTCCGAAGAAGAAGGAAGGCTGGCTGGGGGACTTGTTCGACTTCTAGCCCTGCCGGGCCCCGGCCGTGCCGGTGGCCCGGAGCCGGCGCGGGCCCCGCGGGGCTCAGTCGCCAAGCAGTGCGATGAATTCCCGGGCCTGTTTCATGGAAATATCCGAGTGGCGGGTCAGGGCGGTCGCTGCGGCCTCGGTGTCGCCGCTCTTGGCCAGGGTGCGGATCCTCCCGTAGATCTCATCATTGAGCATGTTGCTGCTCACCTCGCGGGTGACATCGCCCTTGCTGGCGATCGCGCGGTAGCGGTACGAGAACCGCTGGGGCACGTCGTCGTCGTCCGGAACGGCCGCCGGCGCCGGCTCAGGGGCGCGGAAGGGCTGGGGGTGGGCTGCCAGCGCCGCGACGGCGTCGCGGGACGCCCGGAGGCCCTCGCCTGTGGCCTCGAGGTAGACCTTGATGGCGGTCATGGCCTGCCCCTGCGCGATCAGCGCGTAGAGCTGCCGGTGCTGGTCCTCGGTGAGCCTGGCGGCCGCCGTCCGGGCCAGCTCCGCGGAGTTGGGGTCCGGCTGCGGCGCTGGTGCCGGCATGGTGCGTTCGCCGCGGCGGCTCCACGCCCGTATCGCCAGCAGTACGGCGGCGGCCACGAGCACCAGGATCAGTACGGGAATGAGCAGGGAGTCCATGTGCTAGAGCCGATCTACGTAATTCTTTGCGGTCTTCAGGTCCGAGCGCGTCGATTGCCGCAGCAGCCGGACGGCCTTCGTCTTGTGGCCGTCGTGGGCCAGCGACTGGAGCTGCAAGAGGAGCTGTGGGCTCAGGTGTCCAATGGCGGACAACGCATCCTGGTGGCCGGAGCTGTCCCGGCCCAAAAGGGCGGAGCGGGCGTGGTCGGCCTGCTGCGATTGCTGCTGGGAGTTCTGGCTGGGGCGCGTGGTAGCTTCAATCCGGGCGCGGGAGGCCTCGGCAGCCCGGACCTGTGCCGCGTAGTGGGCCTGGGACTTGAGCGCCAGTTCCTGCTGGTAACGCTCGGCATCTGAGATGCCGTGGTTCCGCGGCTTCAACGCCGTGACCGCCGCCCAGAGCACCGCCGCGAGGATGAGGGCAGGCAACATGACTATCAGTACATCGCCCATGATTAGAGCTTATGCCAGATTGCGGTTATCCACAGCATGTTCCGCACCTCGCGTACAGTGCGCCGCTGCTGGCGTCAATTCGGCTCGGCGGGAATGAATCCGGTCACAAAATGTGCGTATCGGGCGGCAAATGTGGCCTCCTGTGCCGCATCGTATCCCCAGCTCCAAGGTGCAGGCTGTGGATGAAGCTTGGCGGAAATTGTTTTGTGTCCACAAGATGAATGCAACATTTCCGCAGGTCAAGCACTGATTACAGGCTTAACTTTTTTTCTATCCACAGCTCTACCCACAGACTGTGCACAAGCATCAGGCACTAGTGCACAGGTTATCCACAGGGCAGCGGAGCGGCCGGGTTGGTGCCTGCCCCGGCGGCGGATAACGTAGCAGGATATCGGGCGTGGGAAGCGGAAAAACCTGCGGTCGCCGGATGGTGCCCACCAGGACACCGGCTCCGGGATCCGGCGCCCTGCGGCCGCACCAGCACTGTGGATAACGGCGGTTGCTGGTCCGGCGCGAACTGTCGGAGCTGACTGGTAAGAATAGAGCGGCCGGCATGTGCCGGGTTTTGCCGCCCGCATCACAGCAGTTCGGCAACACAGCAGTTCGGGATCACAGCAGTTCGGCAACACAGCAGTTCGGCAACACAGCAGGTACGCATCACAGCTCCGCAATGACAGCAGTTCGGCATCACGGCCGTTGAGCACCGCCGCGGCTGGGCGTTGACCCGCCGGGATACGGCGCTTGGCTGTAAAGCACTGGGTACGAGGGCATTGGGCATAAGGCGCAGTGCTTACGCGCCGCGGCGAACGGACATCCGCCACGGCACACAATGAAGGACGGCAGTTTTGTCAGTTACGCATCTGGACTCAGTCGAGGGTACGCGGGGAGCCGAGGGCAGCCGCAAGCCTCCGCAGGACATCCCCGCGGAGCAGTCAGTCCTGGGCGGCATGATGCTGTCCAAGGACGCCATCGCCGACGTCGTCGAGATCCTGCGTGGCCAGGACTTCTACCGTCCGGCGCACGAAACCATCTACGAGGCCATCATCGATCTCTATGGCCGCGGCGAGCCCGCGGACGCCGTGACCGTCTCGGACGAGCTGACCAAGCGCGGCGAAATCAACAGGATCGGCGGACCCGCCTACCTGCACGAACTCATCCAGACCGTCCCCACGGCGGCCAACGCCGGTTACTACGCTGAAATCGTGGGCGAACGCGCGGTGCTGCGCCGCCTGGTCAACGCCGGCACCAAGATCGTCCAGCTCGGCTACGGACAGGACGGCGAGGTCGAAGACCTGGTCAACCAGGCCCAGGCCGAGGTCTACGCCGTCGCCGAACGCCGGACCGCCGAGGACTATGTGGTCCTCAAGGACGTCATGGAATCCACCGTGGACGAGATCGAGGCCTCCGGCCACCGCGGCGAGGGCATGGTGGGTGTACCCACCGGCTTCTACGAGCTCGATGAACTCACCCACGGCCTGCATCCCGGCCAGATGATCGTGATCGCCGCCCGCCCGGCCGTCGGCAAGTCCACGTTCGCGCTGGACTTCGCCCGCTCGGCCGCCATCAAGAATAACCTTGCGACCGTCATGTTTTCCCTCGAAATGGGCCGCAACGAGATCGCCATGCGCCTGCTGTCCGCCGAGGCCACGATCGGTCTCCAGGACCTCCGCAAGGGCACCATCAAGGACGAGCAGTGGTCCAAGATTGCCACCACCATGGGCCGGATGAACGATGCGCCGCTGTTCATCGATGACAGCCCCAACATGTCGCTGATGGAGATCCGGGCCAAGTGCCGGCGCCTGAAGCAGCAGCATGACCTCAAGCTGGTGATCCTGGACTACCTGCAGCTCATGAGCTCGGGCAAGAAAGTGGAATCCCGCCAGCAGGAAGTCTCCGAGTTCTCCCGTGCCCTGAAGCTCCTGGCCAAGGAACTCCAGGTGCCGGTGATCGCGCTGTCGCAGCTGAACCGTGGCTCCGAGCAGCGCCAGGACAAGCGCCCCATGGTCTCGGACCTGCGCGAATCCGGCTCCATCGAGCAGGATGCCGACATGGTGATCCTGCTGCACCGCGAAGACGTCTATGACAAGGAGTCCCCGCGCGCGGGCGAGGCGGACATCCTGATCGCCAAGCACCGTAACGGCCCCACAAAAGACATTGTGGTGGCTTTCCAGGGCCACTACTCGCGGTTTGCCAACATGGCCGCCGACGCCGGCGGTGGCGGCGGCTTCTAGCCCCGCCCGGCTAGTGGTCGCGGGCCGCGAGCAGGTGGTTGGGCAGCCGGTTCCCCGGGGCCCGGCCGCGGATTTCCAGCAGTTCGCGGGCGTGGGAGTGCAGCCGGATATCCTCCGCTGACACCGGCACCCACTGCGGAATCGGGACCGAGGTGCCGGTCTCGTCGCGGGCGACCATGACCGTCAGGCAGTATGTGGTCAGGTTCAGCTCGCGCCCCTTGGGGTCTCCGGAGCGGACGTGGACGGCGATGTGCATGCCCTTGGTGCCGGTGTAGACCAGACGGGCCTCCACCTCTACGACGTGGCCGATCAGCAGCGGCCGGTAGAACCGCACGCCGCCGGAGAATACGGCCACGGTGTCCTTGCCGCAGTAGCGGGAGGCGCAGACGTAGGCAGCCTCGTCGATCCACTTCATGACGATGCCGCCGTGCACCTTGCCGCCCCAGTTCACGTCCGTGGGCGCGGCCATGAACCGCAGCACCACGCTCTCGGCCGTGCCGGCGTCGGTATATTCCTGTCCGCTCATGGCCTCCACGATGTCCTCGCGGACCTTGATCCGGGCCAGCGCGTGGTCCCGCTGTTCGATTTCGTCCGGCGTCTCAGGGACGAACTGCGGCACCGGTATGGGCTTGCCGTCCGCGCCCACGGCCACGAAGATCACGATGCACTGGCTCCGCATGGTGGCGGGGCCGCCCTTCGGATCGCCCGAGGACACCACGGTCCGGATGTGCATCGAGGACCGCCCGGTGTACACGATCGTGGCCTCGACCTCCACCATGTCGCCACTGTTGACCGGGTCCGCGAAGTGGATGTTCCCCACGTAGGCCGTCACGCAGTAGGACTTTGCCCAGCCGACGGCGGCGGCATAGGCCGCCTTGTCCACCCACTCGAGCACGGTGCCGGCGTCGACCGAGCCGCTGTGGCCGACATCGGTGGGGGCCGCCAGGAAGCGCAGGGTCACGGAATTGGGCGCGTTCTCGCTCATATTGTGAGTTTACTGATTGGCCCGGCAGGCGCGGCCGGCCGGCGACACAATCGCTCTCCTGCAGGCCACAACCACGCCATAACCACGCCATAACCCGGAGACACACGACGGCGGGCGGCCACCAAAAGGTGACCGCCCGCCGTCGCGCTCCAGGCCGTGAGCTATGCCGTGGATGCCTTAGGCCAGGACGCGGAGCTTCGAGTCGGCGCGGCCGAAGAGGGCGCGGTCGGCGGAGAATTTGCCGGCACCCACGAGGGCCACGGCTGCGGCGGCGGCCGCCAGGATCAGGACGAGTTCATAGCCGCCGGTTGCGACGAAGACGCCGGCGGAGGCGTGGACCATGAACAGGGCGCCGAGCATGTCCAGTGCGAGGAGGACCGCAAACACGCGGGTGAGCACGCCCAGGATCAGCGCGACACCGCCGACGAGCTCGAGGGTCGCGACGACGGGAGCCACCGCCTGGGCTGCCGGAACGCCCATCTGGGTGAAGGCGGCCTGGGTGCCTGCGATCGTGAATTCGTTGAACTTCTGCCAGCCGTGGGCGGCGAAAAGGAAGCCGGCGATGACGCGCAGGATGGTTCGGGCGGAGGTGGTCAGGGCGGGCTGGTTCATGGGAAATACCGTTTCGTAAGTAGGGGGCGTCGCGGCTCTCAGCCGCCGCGGCTTCGGTTGCGTTCAAGATCCAGTCTTCCGGATATTTAGTTGAAATGTCAACTAAATGACGTGCTGGGTCGATTCAGTGGCCCGGCTAGGGTTAACGCGTGCAACCTTCCCCGCAGCTGTCCACCGCCCCGCCGCCGACTACCGGGCAGCGCCGGGAAATCCTGCGCCTGGCAGTGCCGGCCTTCGGCGCCCTGATCGCCGAGCCGCTGTTCCTGCTCGCGGATTCGGCCATTGTGGGCCATCTCGGCGTGGCCGAACTGGCCGGCGTCGGGCTGGCATCGGCGGTCCTGCACACGGCGGTCGGACTGATGGTGTTCCTCGCGTACTCCACCACCCCGGCAGTGGCGCGGGCCATCGGCAACGGCCAGCTGGCCAAAGCCCTCGCCGCCGGGCGCGACGGCATCTGGTTGGCGTTACTGCTCGGACTCGTCCTTGCGGTCGCCGGGTTCCTGGCCGCGGGGCCGCTCCTGGACCTGATGGGCGCCGACGGCGAGGTGCATGCGTTTGCCGTGGACTATCTGCGCGGGTCCATGCCCGGCCTCGTGGCGATGCTGCTCATCTTCGCGGGCACCGGGGTGCTGCGCGGACTCCAGGACACCCGGACCCCGCTGATCGTCGCCGCCGCGGGTTTCACGCTGAACATCGCGCTGAACCTGGTCCTCGTCTACGGGTTGGGCTGGTCCGTGACCGGCTCGGCCGTGGGCACGAGCATCGCGCAGTGGGCCATGGCGGCCGTCTATGTGCTGATTGTCCGGCGCAACGCCCGCAACAACGGGGTGTCCCTGCGGCCGGACTGGCGTGGCATCCGGGCCCTGACCGGGGTGGGTTCCTGGCTGATGCTGCGCACGCTCAGCCTGCGGATCGCGATTCTCGCCACGGTGGTGGTGGTCACCGCCCAGGGGCCGGTCAATCTCGCCGCGCATCAGCTGGCCATGACCATCTTCACGTTCTTCGCTTTCGCCCTCGACGCCCTCGCGATCGCGGCCCAGGCCTTGATCGGCAAGGAACTCGGCGCGGCCCGGCCGGTGGCGGCACGAGCGCTGACGCGCACCATGACCCGGTGGGGGGTCGGCTTCGGCGTCCTGACCGGAATCTTTCTGGCAGCCGCGGCACCGTGGGCGGGCGCCCTCTTCACACCCGACGCCGAAGTCCGGGCGGCACTCACCCTCGCCCTCTGGGTGCTCGCCGCCGGGCAGCCGCTGGCCGGGTACGTCTTCGTCCTTGACGGCGTCCTCATCGGCGCGGGCGACGCCCGCTACCTGGCGATCGCCGGCGTCGTCAACCTCGGTGCCTACCTGCCGCTGCTGCTGGCCGTGCTGTATTCCGGCGCCGGTGCCGGCGCGGGATTGCTCTGGCTGTGGGCCGCGTTCTCACTCGGCTACATGGCGGCGCGGGCGCTGACGCTGGGCCTCCGGGCCAGGACGGACCGGTGGATGGTGCTCGGCGCGCGGTGAGTGCGGACAGGCACCACCGGCAGGCGTGCGAAGCCGCGGCTTCGCACTAAACTGGACGGGTGACTCTTCCCGCAGCGCCTGACGCGACCCCTGCCATCCGCGCCGCGGCCGACCTCTTCAAGCCCGTGCTTGTCAGGGCGGCCGTCGCGCTCGTGTTTGGCGCGGTCACCGTGTTCTGGGCGGCGCCGCCAGAATCGGGCATGGGCTGGGCCGGCGGCCTCTACCTGCTGGCCACCGGTGTGGTGATGATCTGGACCGTACCCAAGACCGGATTCCCCCCGCGGGAAGGCGCTGGCAGAGTCCTTTCCGCCGGCGGGGCAGCCCTGGCCGGAGCCGGCGCGGCCGTGGCCCTGATCCCCGCCCCGCTCGTCTTCGGAACCATCGCGGCTCTGGGCCTGGGCGTGGCCGGCGCCGCGGAGCTGTTCGCGGGCATTCGTGGCCGCGGCCGGTCCGTGCTGGCCCGTGACTGGATCGCCTCCGGCGTGATCGGACTGGGCACTGCGATCGCGCTGCCGTTCTTCATCGGCCTCGGCCCGCACGCCCTCCTCGGCGTTGCCGGCGGCGGGGCCATCATCAGCGGCGTCCTGTGGATGCTGTCCGGACTGACCCTGCGCCATGATGCTCCGGGCGATTCCGCGGAGGCCGTAAACTAGTACCGACAGGTTCTACCCGGCGTAGAACAATTGCGGTAACAAGACAGCCACGCTATTTGCGCGGGCTGCAGGAGGAAAACACCTTGGCACAGCAGAAACCCGGAGCGCCCCGCAGCCTGCGGACCTCGGTCAAGGGACCGCTCATGTTCTCCGCGTTCTGGGCCGTGGTGGTTTTCTTCGGCGTCCTGATCTTCGCCTCGGGCGGCAGCGCCCGCTCGCCCCGGTTCGATCTGGCGCTCACCGGCGCCGGCATCGCCTTTATTGTGATCCTGGTGGTGGCCGCCATGCTGGCCATGAGCCACAAGGAGAATCCCGCTGACCTGGGGAAGGGTTCCGGCGTCAACCTCAGTTCCAAGCGCACGCCCTCCGGCCATGGCGGCCCGTCAGCGCAGCCCCGGCCCGAGGCCGGCCCCGGCGATTCCCGTGACAGCGGCCCGCAGGCCTAGCAACGAGGCCTGGCAGCGTGGCCCCACGGTGAGGCCCGACAGGCCGGCCTGACAGCGGCCCGACACCGCGGGCCCCTCCCGCCGGCACCTTCGGCGTCAGGACGCGGCTTTCCGGGCCCGGTACGCGGCCACGTGCGCGCGGTTGGCGCAGTTTCCCGTGTCGCAGTAGCGCTTCGAGCGGTTGCGGCTCAGGTCCAGCACGACGGCGTCGCAGTCGTCCGCGGCGCACACCAGCAGGCGGTCCATTTCCTTGCTGCGGATCACGTCCACGATCGCCATGGCCGCCTCCGTACTCATCCGGTCGGCCAGCGGCGCCTCCGGGGTGGTGGCGTGCAGGTGCCAGTCCCAGGGTTCGTGCTTGACCAGCTGGGGCAGCGCCCGGGCCTCCCGGAGCAGCCGGTTCACGGTTCCCGCGGCTGCCGACTCCTCGGCCTGCCAGAGCTCGGCGAGCTCGCCGCGGAGCCGCCGCACGCTGGCCAGCTCGGCCCCGTCCCGGGTGCGGGAACCGGTGAAGCCCTCGGCCTCCAGGAAGGCATCCAGATCCCTGACCGTGGCCAAATGTTCCTCACCGTTGGCCGCGGTGTTGATGAGGTTGACCACAGAACGCAGGGCAACTTCCGTGTCAGGGGCAAAAACCATCTTGACTCCTTACCTTGCCGGGGCGTAATGTCATGAGCATAACCCTACTTTACTCCTGACAGGAGAATGCCCGTGTCTGCCCCCCAGCGCCCCGTCGCCACGCCGGTCCGAGACCTAGCCGCCCAGCGGTCTGCCTCCGAACCGGGCGGCACCCCGCAGGGAAGCAAACTCGAAGGCAAACGGGGCGGCAAGCAGGCCGCCAGGCAGAGCACCACGCCGGCCGCCGCACCATCCGGGTTCATGGCATCGGGCCTGGGCGTCGCCCTGTTTTCGTCCGCGGTATTCGGGCTCTCCGGATCATTCGCCAAGGCGCTCCTGGAAACGGGCTGGACTCCCGGGGCGGCCGTCACGGCCCGGCTTACCGGTGCGGCCCTGATTCTGGCCGTCTTCGCCATTCCCTCCTTGCGCGGGCGTTGGCACCAGCTCCGGGACAACTGGCTGACCGTGCTGCTGTTCGGATTCATCGGCGTCGCCGCCTGCCAGCTGTTCTATTTCAACGCCGTATCCCGGCTCTCGGTCGGCGTCGCCCTGCTGCTGGAGTACCTGGCGCCGGTGCTGATCGTCCTCTGGCTGTGGGCCGCCAGCCGGAAACGGCCGCGGCCACTGACAATTGCCGGCACCCTCCTGTCCCTCGGCGGGCTGATCCTGGTCCTGGACCTCACCGGAGCCGTCAAAGTCGACCTCATCGGGGTGCTGTGGGGGATCGCGGCTGCGGTGTGCCTGGCCATCTATTTCTTCATCACGGCGAAGGAAAACGACACCCTGCCGCCTATCCTTCTGGCCTCCGGCGGGCTCATGGTGGGCGCCATCGTCATGTGGCTTGCCGCGGCAACCGGGCTGCTGCCGATGGCCTTCAGCACGGCCGACACCCGCCTGGGGGCCTGGATCACCCCGTGGTGGGTGGCGCTGGGCGGCCTCGTGGTCCTGGCCACGGTGGTGGCGTACGTGTCCGGAATTGTCGCCGCCCGGGCACTCGGCTCGAAAGTCGCGTCCTTTGTCTCGCTCACCGAGGTGCTGTTCGCCGTCATCTGGGCGTGGCTGCTCCTCGGCGAACTGCCCGGACCCATCCAGCTCCTGGGCGGCCTGCTGATCGTCGGCGGGGTGGTGCTGGTCCGGCTGGACGAGCTCCGGGCCCCGTCCGGCACCGGCGCGGCAGCGCTGGACCACGCGAACGACTGCGAGCCCGTGCCGTAGTCGGTTGTCCGTTCGGGCCCGGGCACCTCGTTCCCGGGCCGAAGGAATCTCAATCGGGCGACAGCCTACAACGCGCCTAACCGTGCCTCAATCACCACAAGGCCCTTAGCATGGAGATATGTGCCGAAATATCCGGACCCTCCACAATTTTGAACCCCACGCCACCACCGCGGAGGTGGAGGCCGCCGCGTTGCAATACGTGCGCAAGATCAGCGGCAGCACCAAGCCGTCCAAGGCCAACGAGGAGGCCTTCAACCGGGCTGTGCATGAGATTGCCCATGCGACGAAACACCTCCTCGACTCCCTGGTGACCCACGCCCCGGCAAAGGACCGCGGGGAGGAAGCGGCCAAAGCCAAAGCCAGGGCTGCCATCCGCTATGGCGCGGCCTGAGGCGGGGCGCCCGGCCTAAGGCCTGACTACTTTCCGAAGCTGCGCAGCCGCAGCGAGTTGGCCACCACCAGCACGGAGCTGGCGGCCATGGCGGCGCCGGCGATCATCGGGTTGAGCAGGCCCAGGGCTGCCACCGGGATGCCCACGGCGTTGTAGAAGAAGGCCCAGAAGAGGTTCGTCTTGATGGTGCCGAGCGTCCGGCGGGAAAGCTCGATCGCCTGCGCCACCTGTCCGAGGTCGTTGCCCATCACCGTCAGATCGGCTGCCTCGATGGCGACGTCGGTGCCGGAACCCATGGCGATGCCCAGGTCCGCCTGCGCCAGCGCCGCGGCGTCGTTAACGCCGTCCCCGGCCATGGCCACAGTGGCGCCGGCCGCTTGCAGCGTCCGCACGGCCTCAACCTTGCCCGCCGGGAGCACACCGGCAAAGACGTCGCGCGGGCTGATCCCGACGGCGGCCGCCACCTGGGCAGCCACAGTGGCGTTGTCGCCGGTCAGCAGGATCGGCCGGAGCCCGAGCTCCCGGAGACGGGTAACTGCGGCCGCGGAACCGGGCTTAACGGTGTCCCGCAGGCTGATGATTCCGGCGATTTCGCCGTCCACGGCAACCCAGACGGCCGTGGCGCCGGAGTCTTCGGCAGCACCAAGCGCCTCGCGCTGAGCCGGGGCCGGAGCGACGCCGGACTCCAACAGCCAGCCGGTGCGCCCCGCGACCACGCGCCGGCCGTCGACCGTGCCATCGACTCCGCCGCCGGGTGCGGAGCGGAAGCCGGCGACGGCGGGGAGGCCGGCGCCGTTGTTGTTCACACGCCCCGCCGCCGCACCCAACGCCGCAGCGGCGATGGCCCGGGCGATCGGGTGCTCGGAGGCGTTTTCCACAGCACCCGCCAGGCGCAGGACCTCGGCTTCGCTGTGCGGCCCGAAACTTTGGACGCCGTCCACGGCAAGGCGGCCGGTGGTGACGGTTCCGGTCTTGTCCAGCAGGATCGTGTCCACCGTCCGGGTGTCCTCGAGGACTTGCGGACCCTTGATCAGGATCCCCAGCTGGGCGCCCCGCCCGGTCCCGGTCAGCAGTCCGACGGGGGTGGCCAGCCCGAGGGCGCAGGGGCAGGCAATGACCAGCACGGCGACGGCGGCGGTGAAGGCGGCCCGGACCTCGCCGGCGTTGACGGCAGGTGCGGCCGCAATCAGCCAGGCCCCGAAGGTGAGGGCGGCGATGACCAGGACGACCGGTACGAAGACGGCGCTGATGCGGTCGGCGAGCCGGGCGATGGGTGCTTTTCCGGTCTGCGCCGCGGAGACGAGCCTGCCCATCTGGGCCAGGGTGGTCTCGGACCCGACGCGGGTGGCGCGGACCAGGAGCCGGCCTGAGGTGTTGATGGTGGCCCCGGTGACCTGGCTGTCCGGGCCGACTTCCACGGGCACGGATTCGCCGGTCACGAGGGAGGCGTCCACCGCAGAGGCGCCGTCGATCACGACGCCGTCGGCGGCGATCTTCTCGCCGGGGCGGACCACTATCACGTCTCCGAGGGCCAGCTGGTCGGCCGGGATCTTGTGCTCGGTGCCGCCGCGCAGGACAGTAGCGTCTTTTGCCCCCAGGTCCAGGAGGGCCTTGAGGGCGTCGCCCGCCTTCCGTTTGGCGTTGGCCTCGAGGTAGCGGCCGAGCAGCAGGAACGTGGTGACCACGGATGCGACCTCGAAGTACAGGCCGCCGGAGCCCATGCCCTCCGCTGCCAGATGTTCGGTCATACCCGGGTCGGCAAGGAGTTGCCCAACCGAGAAGGAGTAGGCGGCAATCACGCCGATGGACACCAGGGTGTCCATCGTCGAGGCCAGATGCCGCGCGTTGATGGCCGCGGCGCGGTGGAACGGCCACGCCGCCCAGGCAACCACCGGCAGGGCCAGGATCGCGGCCACCCAGCCCCAGTTCGGGAACTGGAATGCCGGGATCATCGAGATCGCGAAGACCGGGACCGTGAGTACGGCCGCCAGAACCAGCCGCGGGCGAAGCGAGGGTGCGGCTGTGCCGGCCGGAAAATCGGTGCCGGCCGGGAGTCCTGCGTCCTCCACCGGCGTGCCCGGGTACCTGGCGGACCGGACCGTGGCCTTGTAGCCCGCGGCCGCGACAGTGGCCGTGATCTGGTCATCGGTAATGTCCGCCGGGACGCTGACCCGGGCGGACTCGAGGGGCAGGTTGACGCTGGCCTCGACGCCGTCGAGCTTTCCGAGCCTGCGCTCGACCCGGTTGACGCAGGAGGCGCACGTCATGCCCTCGATATCGAGGTCAATGACACGGCTCCCGGCCCGGTCCAACAACTGCTGGTCCAACAACTGCTCGCTGCTCACGGCGCCCTTCTTTTTCGGCTCGATTGGTTTCTGCCGTTCCGGCGCCTGCGCCCGACGGCGGTTGCCGTTCCGGTGTCTGCGCCCGACGGCGGTTGCCGTTCCGGTGTCTGCGCCCGACGGCGGTTGCCGTTCCGGTGTCTGCGCCCGCCCGGGGCTGTTGTCACTCAGGCTTCGCTGGCGACCACGAGGTAGCCGGCTTCGGCGATTGCCTCGCCGATTTCGGAGGAGGACAGTGCTTCGTTGGAGGTGATCGTGACGGTGGAGATGCCGCCGGCGTTGAGGTCGACGTCGATCTTTTCTACGCCGGAGAGCGCCTCAAGTTCTTCGCTGACAGAGGACACGCAGTGGCCGCAGGTCATGCCGGAAACGTTGACGGTGGTGGAAACGGGGGCCATGGGGTGCTCCTTGTCGCTGGGCCGGGTGTGGTTCCCCGGCCCGGTGGTGTGGTGGGTGGTACGGGTACTAGCGGAGCAGGCGTCCGATGGCATCGGTGGCCTCCTTGACTTTGACATCGATGGCCTCTGCCCGAAGCTCCGGGTCTGGCTCGGCGGCGGCGCCGACAACGCAGTGGCCGATGTGCTCTTCGACGAGCCCGAGGCTCACGGCATGCAGGGCCTTGGTGACGGCGGCGACCTGGGTGAGGATGTCGATGCAGTATTTGTCCTCGTCAACCATCCGGGCGATGCCGCGGACCTGCCCTTCGATCCGCTTGAGACGGCGAAGGTAGGCGTCCTTGTTGGACGTGTAGCCGTGTTCATGGGGCGGGGCGTCAAGGGGAACAGTGTCCAGACGTGCCGTGCCGGGGACTTCTGACTCGCTCATGCCCTCAACATATACCCCCTAGGGGTATGTTTCAAGCCCGCGGCCCGGCCGGCGCAGCATGTGGAATGTTGGGTAAAACAAAGAGCTCCGGAGTGCGTTATTGGGGGATACGCACTCCGGAGCAGCTTTGGGGTAGGCCGTTCCTCCGGCCTACAGATCGAGCTTACTCGCCGGTAGTGGGGTAACACCAGCGCTCTGAATAAGTACTTTCGCTTTATTTTCTTCCTGCCGGAGCGACGCCCGGAACGATCAGGATCGGACGTTCCTGATGGTGGCTGAGCCATGCCGCCACGGAGCCGTTCAGCGCGGCGGAGATGCGGTGGCCGATGCCGCGTTCGGGGGTCCCCACCACGATCATGGATGCGTTGGTGTCCGCGGCCAGCCTGCCGATCGCCCGGGCGGGATCCCCGGCCAGGGTGCGCAGCGTCCAGTCGATTCCCAGGGGAACGCAGAGTGCCTCAACAGCGGAACGCAGCTCCTGGGCGGTGGCCCGGATCCGGGCGTCGTCCGCGTCCGGGTGCAGGGACAGGCGGTGCGCGGACCGCGCCGGGTCCCACTCCACGAGGTAGCTGGCCTCGTCCACGTAGGCGCAGATCAAGGGCGCGGCGAGGGACTTCGCGAGGGATGCCGCCGTCTGCAGCACTTCCGGATGCTGTCCCGGAACCACACCCACCACGAGGGGCGCCGGGCCGTGGGCGGAGTCGTCAGGCATACTTCATTCTGGCGCCGGGGTGCGGCCCTGAACAGGGGCTTACTTCCCGTCTGCCGGCCCGGGAGGGTGCGGGCGCCGTTTGCCGCGGCCTCCCTTGAACAGCCCGGGGGTGGGGCCTACGGTTGAAGAACACAGGAGGAGGTGGCCGCCGTGGAGATCTACATGTGGTGGTTGGATCTGGATTTGGCGAGCAAGGAATGGCTTCGGGAAAACCTGCGGACCATTGAACTGCCCGAGGCCGTGCAGCGGGGAATCGCGGATGCCGGCGGGCCCGGTCCGGCTGAGCCGTCCGCCGCCGGCGCGGCCGTATTGACGGCCGCGGACTGGGACTTCATCGAGACGCAGTCGGAGTTCGTCGACTGAAAGATGCCACCGGCGCGGCAGGGCATGCCGGCGGGCGCCGGGAGAAAACCGTTGCGGCCTTCGGGCGGGGATGGTTGCATGGACCCCATGGCTAGTGCAGAGAGTTACGTCCTGGCGATCGGGACCAAGAAAGGCCTTTGGCTGGCGACCAGCCGGGACCGGAAGGACTGGTCGCTGTCCGGCCCGCATTTTCTGATGAGTGAGGTGCCCAGCATCGCCATCGATACCCGCGATGACAGGACCCGGATCCTGGTGGGGGTCCGCTCCGAGCACTGGGGCCCCACGGTTTTCCACTCAGATGATCTCGGCGGATCCTGGACCGAACCCGAAAACGGCGCCATCACGTTCCCCGACGGCACCGACGCCGCCCTGGAACGGATCTGGCAGATCTATCCCGACGCCGACTCCCGCCCGGGCGTCGTGTGGGCGGGCTGCGAACCGATCTCGGTCTGGAAATCCACCGACGGCGGCGAGCACTTTGAGCTCAACCGCGGCCTCTGGGACCATCCGCACCGCAGCGAATGGGGCGCAGGCTATGGCGGCGCTGCGGCGCACTCGATTGTCGTCGACCCCACGGGCGAGAAAGTCCACGTCGCCATGAGCACCGGAGGGGTCTACCGCTCGCTCGACGGCGGCGCCTCCTGGGAGCCGCGGAACAAGGGCATTTCCGCGTACTTCATGCCGGATCCCAACCCGGAATTCGGCCAGTGCGTCCACAAGATCGCGGCCGACGCCGCCGTCGACGGCCGCCTGTACGCGCAAAACCATCACGGCGTGTACCGCAGCGACGACGGCGCCGAATCGTGGGAGTCGATCGCCGAAGGACTGCCGGCGGACTTCGGTTTTGTGATGCTGACGCATCCGCGCCGGGCCGGTACCGCCTGGGTGGTCCCGCTGAAGGCTGACGGCGAACGTATCCCACCGGACGGGAAGCTGGCCGTACACCGGACCGATGACGCCGGCGCCAACTGGAAACGGCTCGATGCCGGGCTGCCGGAAGCCGAGTACAACGCCGTGCTCCGTGATGCTGCCAGCGTCGACAGCGCGGAGCCTGCGGGCGTCTACTTCGGGACGCGCGGCGGCAGTGTCTACGCCAGCGCTGACGAGGGAGAACACTTTACCGAGGTCGCCTCGCACCTGCCGGATGTGCTGTGCGTGCGGGCAGCCGTGGTCTCCACTGCCCTGCTCCCGGCGCAGGCGTGAAGGGGTAAAAAGCGCATGAACAGCGGCGAGATCAGCGGCGACGCCATGCCGGCAGACTCGGCGATCAGCGTGGTCCTGCCCAGCGTCCTCCAACCGCTCGCCGGCGGGCAGTCCATCCTGACTGCGCCCGCCGAGGCAGCGGTGACGGTGGAGTGGGTGCTGGATACGGTGACCGGGGGCTATCCGGCGCTGTCGCGGCGGTTGCGGGACGAGACCGGAAGTGTTCGCCGTTACGTGAATATATACGTCAACGGGAATGAAATCCGGCGGCTGCAGGGTCTGGTGACTGCCGTGGCGCCGGGCCAGGAAGTCCTCATCATCCAGTCGGTGGCCGGAGGCTGATGTCTCAGGCGACCCGCCAGACGCTGCATTCGTCGGCATTGATGGCCTTGCGCATGCCGGTGTGGCGGTCCATGATCCAGACGACGCCGATTCCGGGAGCCGTTTCCTGAACGCTGCCGCGGCGGATTACGACGTCATCGTAGTTCGGGCCCACCCGCAGGCGGGCCTCGATCTCGTCGCCGCGGTGCAGCTGGTCGAGCGCGCGGACGCGGGTTACATGGGCTTTCGCTTCCTTCAACATGGCGGGGCCTCCTGGACTGGAGTCGGTGCCTGCTCTTGCCGGCACTTCCAGTCTCCTGCGCCAATGTTGCGTCCGCGTTTCGGCACGGTAAGGGGCCGGTTAGATTTCGGGGGCGCGGGGGATACCGGCCACCATCAGGGCTGCGGGCGCCCTCAGGGGAGCTGGCGTTCGCCCGGGCGCTCGACCCGGAACCACCGGTACCCGTAGCGGTCCAGCGGGACTTCGAAGGCGCCGTCGTCGGAGAGCGGGATGTCCTCGCCGCCGAGCAGGTCCCGGAGCACGGCCCCGGCGTAGGACCGCCCCGCCGCGCCCTTCCCGTCCGGACCCTCCGGGCCGCCTTCCTCGCCTTTCGGCGGGACCACCGAGGCCGTCACAGACGCCGGTTCGGCGCCAAAATTGTGGGCGACCACCACTGTAGAGCCGTCCCATGTGCAGCGGTGCAGCAACACCGCCGGTGAGGCCTGCTTGATGAGGGCAAACCTGCCCCAGCCGAGCTCGGGACATTCCCGGTACCGCTGGATCAGTGTCGCGATGAAGTTCCACAGCGAATCGGGATCCCGTTTCGCGGCCGCGGCGTTGATGCGCGCGGGCCCGTACGGTCCGTCCACGGGCTGGGCGACGAGGTCCCCCGGCGGGGCGGTCGAGAAGCCGCCATTTTCGGTGTGGTCCCACTGCATGGGGGAGCGGACGGCCGAGCGGCCCTTCGCGCGCAGATCTTCGCCCATCCCGATCTCTTCGCCGTAGAAGAGCACCGGGGTGCCCGGCAGCGAGAACATCAGGGAATACACCATGCGGATCCTGGCCGGGTCGCCGCCGAGCATGGTGGGCAGCCGCCGCCGCAGTCCGCGGCCGTACATCTGCATGTCGGGATCCGGACCGAAGGCCGCGAAGACCTCCTCGCGTTCGGCATCGCTGAGCTTGTCCAGGGTGAGTTCATCGTGGTTCCGGACGAACATGGCCCATTGGTTGTCGGGATTGACCTTCGGACGGCTGCCGAGCGTCCGGGCCAGCGGCCGGGCGTCCTGCCGGGCCAGTGACAGGTACATGTTCTGCATGGAGAGGAAATCAAACTGCATGTTCAGCTCGTTGCCCGCAGGGCCGCCGAAGTACTTCAGCTGCTCTTTGTATGGAAGGTTGACCTCGCCCAGCAGCACCGCGCTGCCATGGCGGCGGTTGAGGAAGCTGCGCAGGGCGCTCAGGTACTGGTGCGGGTCGATTTTCGCGGCTTCATCCTTGGGCTCGCCGACCAGCTCCAGGAAGAAGGGCACCGCGTCCAGCCGGAAGCCGTCCAGGCCCAGCTGCAGCCAGAATCCCATTGACTTCGCAATCTCGTCCCGCACCTTGGCATTCATCACGTTCAGGTCCGGCTGGTGTTTGGCGAACATGTGCAGATACCACTCACCGGTGGCCTTGTCCTGGGTCCAGATGGACGTTTCCTCGCCGGGAAACACCACCTGGTCCGAGGTGTCCGGCGGCGTGTCCTTCCTCCAGACGTAGTAGTCGCGGTAGGGGTTGTCCACGGACTTGCGCGCCTGGACGAACCACGGGTGCTGGTCGGAGGTGTGGTTGATGACGAAGTCCGCGATCACCCGGATGCCGCGGTCGTTGGCGGTGCGGATGAATTCCACCAGGTCCCCCAGGCTTCCGAGCCGGGGATCCACGCCGTACATGTCGGTGACGTCGTAGCCGTCGTCGCGGTCCGGTGAAGGGTAGAAGGGCATGAGCCAGATGCACGTGATGCCGAGAGCGGCAAGATAGTCCACCCGTTGGATCAGTCCGCCGAAATCTCCGGTGCCGTCGCCGTCGCCGTCGAAGAACGTCTCCGGATCCAGGCAGTAAATCACCGCGTTCTTCCACCAGAGGTCCGAGGTCTCGGCGATTCTCACAGCGCACCGTCCGTTCCGGCCGGAGCCTGTCCCGCCGCCGGGCGGAGTCGGGGGAGGACGTGTTCGGCGAAGGTGTGGCCCTGCCGGGCGGACGACGGCTCAATATGGTCCGAGCACATGGCGGCATCGAAGCCGGCCTGCCCGGCCAGTTGAACGTCCTGCAGGAGGCGCCGGGGGCTGATCTGCTCATGCGAGGCGTGGAACCCGATGGTAGCCATCACCCATGTTTACCGCCGGGGCCGGGCCGTGTCGAGGAGCCCCCAGTTGAGGAGCCCCTCGTGAGGACCCACAGCGTGGGGCTGGCGGTCCTGGGTCCGCGGCGCAAGAATGGGCGCTATGCACCTGCCGTTGATGCCTCCCATTGCGCCCATGCTGGCCAAAGCACTGCCGGCCCTGCCGTCGCCGGACGCCGGAACGGGCTGGCTCTTTGAGCCGAAATGGGACGGGTTCCGCTCCATCATCTTCCGTGACGGCGACGAGGTGGAGATCGGCAGCCGGAACGGCAAGCCGATGACGCGCTATTTCCCCGAGCTTGTCGAGGCGCTGAAGTCGGAGCTGCCGGAACGCTGCGTGGTGGACGGCGAGATCATCATGGTGGCGGCCTCCGGTGACCGGCTGGACTTCGACGCGCTCCAGCAGCGCATCCATCCGGCCGCCAGCCGGGTGAAGCTGCTCGCGGAACAGACCCCGGCGCGCTTCGTGGCGTTCGACCTGCTGGCCCTCGGCGACGAGGATCTCACGGGCAAACCCTTCTCCGAGCGCCGCCGGCAGCTGGAGCGCGCACTGGCAGCCAGCGCGGCGCCGGTCCACCTCACAGCCGCGACCTCCGACCGGGACACGGCGCAGCGCTGGTTCCGGCAGTTCGAGGGCGCCGGACTGGACGGAATTGTGGCCAAGACGCTGGAGGGCAGCTACCAGCCGGACAAGCGCGCGATGGTCAAGGTCAAGCACGAACGGACGGCGGACTGCGTGCTCGCCGGATACCGCGTGCACACCTCCGGTCCGGACCGGATCGGCTCGCTGCTCCTGGGGCTCTACGACGACGCCGGGGTGCTGGCGAACGTCGGCGTGGTGGGAGCTTTCCCGATGGCCCGGCGCGCGGAGCTGTTTGCCGAGCTGCAGGAGCTGGTCACCGGTTTTGACGGCCACCCCTGGGCCTGGGCCCGGCAGGAGGAGGGGGCGCGCACTCCGCGGAAGGCCGAGGGAAGCCGGTGGAGCGGCGGCAAAGACCTGTCCTTCACCCCGCTGCGGCCCGAGCGCGTGGTGGAAGTGAAGTATGACCATATGGAGGGCGAACGGTTCCGGCACACAGCCCAGTTCCTGCGCTGGCGTCCGGACCGTGATCCGCGTTCCTGCACCTATGACCAGCTGGAGGAACCGGTGAAGTTCGATCTCGCCGCGGTACTGGGCGCCGCCCGCTAACCGGTTAGCCCGCTAACCCGCTCAACGCATCAACGACGGCGGCCCGCCCCCAAAGGGACGGGCCGCCGTCGTTGATGCGGAATAGCTGTGCGGAAGTGCGGTTGAGATCCGCTGCCGGTGCGGGGGCTACCGCTGGCCGAGCTGCTTGGTGGGGACCCGGAATGTTTCCTTGGCCGTCAGCGCCGCGACGGTGGCGATGAGGCAGATGATTGCGGTGAAGATGGAGATCTGGACCCAGCCACCGGGCTGGATGCCGCCCATGGCCGCCACGATCGCCGGGGCGAAGCCGGCCATCAGGAAGCCCAGCTGGGTGCCGATTGCGAGGCCGGAGAAGCGGACGTTGGTGCTGAACATCTCGGCGTAGAAGGAGGGCCAGACCGCGTTGGCCGCAGCGTAGCCGAAGGAGAAGAACGCGATTGCCGCAAGGAACATCAGCGCGACGTTGCCGGATTCGAGGCTCAACAGGAAGACCGGGGTCAGGGCTGCGCTGGACAGTGCGCCGTAGATGAAGACCGGCTTGCGGCCGATCTTGTCGGCGAGCATGCCGAAGAGCGGCTGGGTGCCCAGTGCCATGAAGTTGGCGCCGACGACGAGCCAGAGGGTGGTGGTGCCGTCCACGCCGGCGACGTTCTTGGCGTAGCTGATGGCCAGGGTGCCGAAGACGGTGGACACGGCGGCGATGAAGGCGCAGGCGATGACGCGGAGGACATCGCGCCAGTGGCTCTTGAGGAGGTCCGCGACGGGGAGCTTGGAGATCTGCTTGGTCTTCTGGGCCTCCTCGAACGCCGGCGGTTCGTGCAGGGTGCGGCGGATGAAGAACGCGATCAGCACAACCACGGCGCTGAGCCAGAACGGGATGCGCCAGCCGATCGTGTACTTGATGTCGTCAGGCAGGGCGAGGACCGGGATGAAGACGAGGGCGGCTAGGATCTGGCCGCCCTGGGTGCCGGTCAGGGTCCAGGAGGTGAAGAAGGAGCGGCGGTTGTCCGGGGCGTGCTCGAGCGTCATGGACGAGGCGCCGGCCTGCTCGCCGGCGGCGGAAAAGCCCTGGCAAAGACGCGCCAGCACCAGCAGGACAGGGGCCCACCAGCCGACCGTCTTGAAGTCCGGCAGGCAGCCGATGGCAAAGGTGGAAGCGCCCATCAGCAAAAGCGTGAACATGAGGACCTTCCGGCGCCCTATCCTGTCACCGAAGTGGCCGAGGATAACGGCGCCGACCGGGCGGGCAATGTAGGCAAAGCCGAAGGTGGCGAACGACATGATCGCCGCGTTGGTGTCCGCATCGGGGAAGAAGACATGCGGGAAGATCAGCGCGGCTGCGGAACCGAAGATGAAGAAGTCGTAATACTCGACGGCGCTGCCCAGGAAGCTGGCAAGGGCCGCCTTCTTCGGCGTCCCTCCTGTGGTTATACCCGGCGTCGTGGACGGGACAGTGTGGCTCATGGTGTTCCTTTGGTGTGACGACGTTGTCGCGGATGGATCAGGAAGGTCTCGGCTGCCGCTTGGTTAAGTGTGGTGCAGCCGGAGGTCCGTGGAAAGACCCGGACTAGTAGCCACATGGTGGAAGCTACTTGTGCTATGTAGCAATCATGACTGTGAGCGCAGTCACTTGTCAACAAAAATAATCACCATCTAGAAATAGCTCTCACTATGTGGGAACATCGATGCATGAGTGTGAATCAAACCACAGATGTTCCCGCCGTTTCCGGGTATCCGGCGGAAGCCCCTTCGAAGCCTGCCAAGGCCGCCAGGGAGGACTCGCGGACGGACATGGTGGGCAAGGCCCTGGGCCTGCTGGTCCTCCTGGGCGACGAGCCGCGGGGCGCCAGCGCCGCGGAGATCTCCCGCCGCGCGGATCTGCCGTTCAGTACCACGTACCGCCTGCTCGGCTCCCTGACGCGGGACGGCTTCGTTGACTACGAGCCGGACGGCCGCCGGTACCACCTGGGACTGAGGGTCTTCCAGCTTGGCCAGCGCGTCTCCAACCACCACGGCTTCGCGGGTACGGCGCTGCCCATCCTGCGGCGCGTGACCGAGGAAACGGGTGAGGCTACCATCCTCTCCGTGCGGGACGGCATCCACCACCTGACGGTGAACAAGGTGGACGGCCCGCAGACCTTCCGGGTCACGAGCGACCCCGGGCATCTCGGGGCACTTCATACCACCTCGGTGGGCAAGGCGCTGGTGGCGTTCGCCGACGACGCCACCCGCGCCCAGCTCGTCGAGGAGCTGCCCCTGGAACCGCTGACGGCGCTCTCCATTACGGACCGCGAGGCTTTCCGGGCCGAAATCGAGCAGGTCCGGCGCCAGGGCTTCGCCACCATGGATGAGGAAAACGAACTCGGCATGCGCGCCGTCGCCGTCCCGGTTTTCAACGCCCAGGGGCACGCCTTCGCCTCGCTGGCCACCGCGGTCCCGGTCTTCCGCCTGAGCATGGAGGCCCTCGTGGCCCTCGTGCCGCTGCTGCAGGCGGCGGCCGCCGAGCTGTCGGCCCGGCTGCCCCAGCGGTGACGGCCGACCAGCCTGCGTCATGAAAGCGGGCGTCATGAAAGCGGGCGCCGAAACGAGCCGGCGCCGTAATAATATGTTCGTCATTCGAACAACAGTGCAACATGTGAACAAAGTCTGTAATGTAATCCCTATCACCCGGCCCGCCGCGGACGCCGCAAGCGTCGCAGCCCGCCGAGTGCCGTTGTCAAAGGAGCAAACTGGATGAGCAATCGAGCAGAGTCCTTCCTCGTGGGCCTCGTGGGAGACGGCGTCATGCCCTCCCTCACGCCCTACATGCATGAACGCGAGGGCGACGTGCAGGGCCTCCGGTACCTCTACCGCCCCATCGACCTCACCGAACTCGGCCTGCCCGGCCGGGCCGTGGGGGAGTTGCTCTCCGGCGCCCGGAGCCTCGGGTTCAACGGATTGAACATCACGCACCCGTGCAAGCAGCTGGTGCTCGAGTACCTGGATGAGGTCTCCGCCGACGCCCGGCGCCTGGGCGCCGTCAACACCGTGGTGATCCGCGACGGCCGCTTCATCGGCCACAACACAGACTTCTCCGGCTTCGCCGCGGCGCTGGCCTCCGGGCTTCCCGGCGCCGCCCTGGATCGCGTGGTGCAGCTGGGAGCCGGCGGCGCCGGCTCCGCCGTCGCCTACGCCCTGCTCACCGCGGGGGTCCGCGAGCTGGACCTCGTGGACACCGACGCGGCCCGGTCCGCCGCCCGGGCGGCCGAGCTCGCCGGGTTCTTCCCGGACCGGACCGTCACCGCCCGGACGACGGCGGAGCTCCCGCAGCTCATGCCGCAGGCCGACGGCCTGGTGCACTGCACCCCGGTGGGCATGGCCGCCCATCCGGGGGTTCCGCTGGACATGTCCCTCGTGGAGTCCCGGCACTGGGTGGCCGACATCGTGTACCGGCCGATCGAAACCGAGCTCGTCCGCGAGGCGCGCGCCAAGGGCTGCGAGGTGCTCGACGGCGGCCGGATGGCCGTGGGCCAGGCGGCGGACGCCTTCCGGATCTTCACCGGGCGCCAGGCCGACGCCGACCGCATGCGCTCCCACTTCCTGGAACTTGTGGCCGCGGAAGAGGTGGCCGCCTGATGCGCACCGGGATCGCCACCGTCTGCCTCGCCGGCACCTTGCGGGAAAAAATGCAGGCCTGCGCCGTTGCCGGCTTCGACGGGGTCGAAATCTTCGAGCAGGACCTCGTGACGTCGCCCCTGAGTCCGGAGGACGTCCGGAAACTGGCCGCCGACCTCGGCCTGACCCTTGACCTCTACCAGCCGTTCCGCGACTTCGACAGCGTTCCCGAGGACCTGCTCGCCGCCAACCTGCGCCGCGCGGACGCCAAGTTCCGGCTCATGTCCCGCCTGGGCATGGACACCATGCTGCTCTGCTCCAACGTCGGCACCGCCACGATCGACGATGACGAGCTCCGGGCCGCACAGCTTTCCCGGCTCGCGGACCTCGCGGGTGACCACGGCGTCAAGGTCGCCTATGAGGCCCTGGCCTGGGGCAAGTACGTGAACGACTACGAGCACGCCCACCGGCTGGTTGGGATGGTGGACCACCCCAACCTGGGCACCTGCCTGGACTCTTTCCACATCCTCTCCCGGGACTGGGATACCGCGCCGATCGAGGCCTACGACCCGGAGAAAATCTTCTTCGTCCAGGTCGCCGATGCCCCCAAGCTGTCCATGGACGTGCTGTCCTGGAGCCGGCACTACCGGGTGTTTCCAGGGGAGGGCCAGTTCGAACTCGCCAAGTTCATGGGCCACGTGGTCCGCGCGGGCTACACGGGACCGGTGTCGCTGGAAGTGTTCAACGACGTCTTCCGCCAGGCCGACGTCGAGCGCACCGCCGTCGACGCCATGCGGTCGCTGATCTGGCTCGAAGAGCAGAGCGCCGCCTGGCTCGAGGCAAACCCGGCGAATGCAGCAGGCGGGATGACCAGCGGGGCGGCCGGCCCGGTGTCCGGTGCCCGGCGCCGCTACCCCATGGAGCTTGCCACGCTTCCCCGCGTGGCCGAGCCCGCCGGCTTCAACTTCGCCGAGGTCCGGGCCGGTGACACCGCCGGACTGGAAACCCTGCTGGGCCAGCTGGGGTTTGCGTTCAACGGGCGGCATCGCACGAAGGATGTGCAATTGTGGAGCATGGGCCACGCGCGCGTGATCATCAACGAAGAACCGGCAGCCATCGGCACGGCGACCGCTGCCGCCGGTACCGGCCAGCCGGCTCCCGCCGCCCCTGCCATCTCCGCCCTGGGCTTCGACGTCGACTCTCCCGTTATCGCCGCCGCCCGCGCCCAGCAGCTCAAGGCCCCCGCCGTGCCGCGCAAGAGCCAGGCCAACGAGGAAGTCTTCCAGGGCTTCGCCGCGCCGGACTCCACCGAAATCTTCCTCTGCCAGGGCAGCCCGGACGGCACCCCCGCGTGGACCCGGGAATTCGGCGACGGCCTGGACGTCGCCGCGGCGGACCCGGCAGGGCACCCGGGCGCGGTGATCGACCACGTGAACCTCGCGCAGCCGTGGCAGCACTTCGACGAGGCCGTGCTCTTCTACACCAGCGCCCTCGCACTGGAACCGCAGCCGTTCGCCGAGGTGGCCAGCCCCACCGGGCTGGTCCGGTCCCAGGTGATGCTGACGCAGGACCGCGGCGTCCGCCTGGTGCTGAACCTGGCCCCGCTGATCCAGCAGGAAGGGACTGCCGGCACCGGCCACCGCCCCGGCTACCAGGAACACATCGCCTTCGCCGTGGAAGACCTCGTAGCCACGGCCCGGGCAGCACGGGACCGCGGACTGGACTTCCTGCAGATCCCCGCGAACTACTACGAGGACCTCGACGCCCGGTTCGCTCTGGACCCGGAATTCCTGGCCACGCTCCGTGAGCTCAACCTGCTCTATGACCGCGATGCCGACGGTGAGTTCCTGCACTTCTACACCGCCACCGTGGGCAGCGTGTTCTTCGAAATGGTGGAGCGCCGCGGTGCCTACGACGGCTATGGCGCCCCGAATGCCCCGGTGCGGCACGCCGTCCAGTACGACCACCTGCACCAGCTGACCCGTACTTCCTGACCCCATCCGAACAACAAACACACCAACGAAAGGAGGCTGCTGTGCCTGAAGAAATCAACCTCGACGTCTTCAACGCCGACCCGATCACCGAGGACGTGTCCGACGAAGCCACGGAGGCCGCACCAAAGACGTATGCGCCCGCCGCCCATGCCTTGGATACTGCCGCGGAGTCGCAGGCGGACCTCAGCGCCGAGATGAAGGCGATCGGCGAAGCGTACGCGCAGGCCCTCAAAGGCGGAGCCCCGGCCGAAACCCAGCCGCGGCTCGACTACGCGCCGTACCGCAGCAGCGTCCTGCGCCACCCCACCAAGGATCTGCACCACGCGGATCCGGAAACCATCGAACTGTACTCGCCGGCGTTCGGGCACATGGACGTGCACGCGCTGGAAGCGGACCTGACCATCGCGCACAACGGCGAGCCGCTCGGCGAACGAATCGTGGTCTCCGGCCGGGTGCTCGACGGCGACGGACGCCCCGTCGCCGGCCAGCTTGTCGAAATCTGGCAGGCGAACTCCGCCGGCCGCTACATCCACAAGCGTGACCAGCACCCGGCACCGCTGGATCCCAACTTCACCGGCGTCGGCCGCTGCATCACGGGCGCGGACGGCTCCTACAGCTTCACCACCATCAAGCCCGGCGCCTACCCGTGGAAGAACCACCTCAATGCCTGGCGCCCGGCCCACATCCACTTCTCCCTGTTCGGGCAGGAGTTCACCCAGCGGATCGTCACCCAGATGTACTTCCCCGGTGACCAGCTGTTCCCGCTGGACCCGATCTACCAGTCGATCGTGGACCAGGATGCCCGCGACCGGCTCGTGGCCACCTACAACCACGAGCAGACCAAGCCTGAATGGGCTCTGGCGTACAACTGGGACATCGTCCTGACCGGGTCCAAGCGGACCTGGACCGAAAACGAGGCATTGGGCGCAGGAGGCGATGAGAATGAATAGCAACGCCGTGGGTAAACTCACTCCGACACCGGGCCAGACCGTGGGGCCGTTCTATGGCTACGCCCTGCCCTTCGCCAAGGACCGCGAGCTCCTGGCTCCCGGAGCCCCGGGTTCCATCCGGCTCCAGGGCACCGTCTATGACGGCGCCGGGCACCCGATCCCGGACGCGATCCTGGAGATCTGGCAGGCCGACGCGGACGGCAAGGTCCCGCACCGCACGGGCTCCCTGGTCCGGGACGGCTACACCTTCACCGGCTTCGGCCGCAGCGCTGTCGGCAACACCGGCGCCTTCACCTTCACCACGGTGAACCCCGGCCCCACCGAGGAGGGCGCGGCGCCGTTCATCGCCGTCGCCGTCTTCGCCCGGGGCCTGATGAACCGCCTGTTCACCCGCGTCTACCTGCCGGAAGACGAGGAAGCCCTGGCCAAGGATCCGCTGCTCAGCTCGCTTGACCCGGACCGGCGCCGGACCCTGATCGCACGCCGGGATCCCGACGGCGGACTGAACTGGGACATCCGCCTCCAGGGCGAGGGCGAGACCGTGTTCCTGGATTTCAGCAGCGCCGAGGGTGCCTCCAAGTGACCTTCTTCGAAACCGACGGCGACGCCGGCCTGCTGAGTCCCGTGTCGGCGTCGCCGTTCGTGGCGGCGCTGACCGGGGACCGTGCGGTGCTCGCCGCCATCCTCAAGGTCGAGGCCGCCTGGGCGGCGGTCCTGGACGAGGCTGGCCTGGCCCCGGCCGGCTCCGCCGCGGTGGTGGCCGCCGCCGCGGACGTGCAGCGGTACGACGTCGCGGACCTCGCCGTCCGGGCCCAAGGCGGCGGCAACCCCGTCATCCCGCTGCTCGCCGACCTCCGGGAGCAGGTCAGGAACCTGGACACCGCCGGACTCGGTGCCGTCCGCGCCGTTCACACCTCGCTGACCAGCCAGGACGTGCTCGACTCTGCCCTGATGGTGCTGGCCGCCGGGGCCATCCGCGAACTGCTCGCGGAGCTCCGGTCGGCAACGGCCGCCCTCGCCGGCCTCGCCGAAACCCACGGGCACACGCTTTGTGTGGCCCGCAGCCTGACCCAGCACTCGCTTCCCTACACCTTCGGGCTGCGGGCCGCGCAATGGTTCAGCGGGCTGGCCGCCGCGGCCGGCCGGCTCGAGGCCCTCGAACTGCCGGTACAGACCGGCGGCGCCGCCGGGACCCTGGCTTCCGGCACTGTACTTATTGACGGCACTGTACTTATTGACGGCACTGTACTCACTGACGGCGCTGGGCCGGCCGCGGGGACGCTGTCCCCGTTTGACCTCGCCGACCGGCTGGCCGCCCGCCTGGGTCTCGCTCCCGTTCCTGCCCCCTGGCACAGCAACCGGCTGGCCGTGACCTCGCTCGGCGACGCGCTGGCGGCGGTGACCGACGCGGCCGGAAAGATGGCCGCAGACGTCCTGTTCCTGAGCCGGCCCGAAGTTGCCGAGATCGCGGAACCGCGCGTCGCGGGGCGCGGCGTGTCCTCGGCCATGCCGCAGAAGCAGAACCCCGTGCTCTCCGTGCTGATCCGCAGCGCCGCCCTGCAGGCCCCGGCCCTGGCCGCGCAGCTGCATCTCGCGGCCGCCAATTTCAACGACGAACGCCCCGACGGCGCCTGGCACAGCGAATGGGCGGCCCTGCGCCAGCTGCTGCGCCTGGCCCTCGGCGCCGCGGTGCAGCTGCGCGAACTGGCCGAAGGGATGGCGGTCTTCCCCGGAGCGATGCGCCGCAACCTCGAGCTCGGCGGCCCGCTGCTGCTTTCCGAAGCCGTCAACGCCGCCGTCGCACCGCTTTTGGACGGGACCGTTGTGGACGGGACCGGTGCCGGCCCGGGAGCCGCCCGGACCGGGAAACAGCGGCTGCAGGCCGTCGTGGACGAAACGCTCTTGGCCCCGGCTGCGGAGCAGGCGGACACCTACCGGGCACTGCTCCGCGCCGCTGTCCCGGAGGAGCTGCTCAGCGACGCCCGGCTTGAGGAACTTTTGAACCCGGCCAACTACCTCGGCCAGGCCGCTGAGATCTCCCGCCGCATCCTCGCGGCGTATCCGGAATACACCGGCCAGGCCGGCGCCCTCGCCCACCAAATCCAGAACGGAGCTTCCCGTGGCTAGACCCACCGTCAAAGCAGTCCTGCTGTCGCCCCAGCGCGAACTCGGCGACAAGCCCCTCCTCATCGTCGGGCCCTCGCTCGGAACATCCTCCCTGCTGTGGAGCCAGGCCGGCACGTTGCTGGGCGCCGACGTCGACGTCATCGCCTGGGACCTGCCGGGGCACGGCGTCTCGCCCGCGGCGGAGGAGACCTTCACGGTCGCCGACCTCGCGGATGCCGTAATCGGCCTGGTCGATTCGATCGCCCCGGGCGCGCGCTTCCACTACGCCGGGGTATCCCTCGGCGGCGCCACCGGACTGCAGCTTGGCATCAAGCACGGCGACCGGCTCAAGAGCCTCTCAGTGCAGTGTTCCGGCGCGAAGCTCGGCACTGCCGAGGGCTGGCTGGAGCGCGCAGAAACCGTGCGCACGCAGGGAACCCCGGTGATGATCCAGGGTTCCGCGCAGCGCTGGTTCGCGCCGGGCTTCATGGAGAGCCAGCCGGAGCTCAGCAGCCGGCTCCTGCACAGCCTCAGGGACGCCGACCGCTTCAGCTACGCCTTCTGCTGCGAGGCCCTTGCCGGCTTCGACGTGCGGGACCAGCTCGGCACCATCCGCGTTCCCACCCAGGTTGTGGCGGGCGCCCTGGACGACGTCGCCCCGCCGTCGATGGCCGGGGAAGTCGCCGCGGGCATCACCTCCGGCGGCGGCACTGCCACGGCCGTCAGCCTGGAGGGCGTGGCACACCTGGCGCCGTTCGAGGCGCCGGGTCACGTCGCCGAGCTGCTCAAGGGCCTCATCACCTGGACCGAGTCCCAGGGAGCGGGAGCATGACTCTCTCTGAAGCCGGCAGTGCTGAACTCCACGGGCCCGAACGCAACGGTGTGGTCCAGCCCGGCGCGACCAGCCAGGAGATCTACGACGGCGGCATGAAAGTCCGCCGCGAGGTCCTCGGCGCCGCGCACGTGGACCGCGCCAACGCCAACAAGGATTCCTTCACGGAGGACTTCCAGGACATGATCACCAGGATCGCCTGGGGCGGCATCTGGACCCGGCCCGGGATCAGCCGCCAGATGCGCTCAGCCGTCACCCTGACCGCCATGGTGGCCCACGGGCACTGGGAAGAACTGGCCATGCACATCCGCGCCGCCATCACCAACGGCCTGAGCCGGGACGAGATCAAGGAAATCCTGCTCCAGACCGCCATCTACTGCGGGGTCCCCTCCGCCAACACCGCGTTCAAGACCGCCCAGCAGGTCTTCCATTCCATGGACGACGCAGCCATGGACGAAGCAGAAACGGACAAGAACCCATGAATCAGGCATTTATCTATGACGCCGTGAGGACGCCGTTCGGGAAGTTCGGTTCCGGCCTCGCCGGGATCCGCCCGGATGACCTCGCCGCGCACGTGATCCGCGAATCCGTGAAGCGCGCCCCGGCCCTGGACGTGGAGCGGATCGATGAGGTGGTGTTCGGCAACGCGAAC
>NZ_JBFTLP010000022.1:0-72428 GCF_056396505.1 Arthrobacter sp. 05T410
GTGAGGACGCCGTTCGGGAAGTTCGGTTCCGGCCTCGCCGGGATCCGCCCGGATGACCTCGCCGCGCACGTGATCCGCGAATCCGTGAAGCGCGCCCCGGCCCTGGACGTGGAGCGGATCGATGAGGTGGTGTTCGGCAACGCGAACGGCGCCGGCGAGGAGAACCGCAACGTCGCCCGGATGGGCACCCTGCTGGCCGGGCTGCCCGTCTCGRTCCCGGGCACCACGGTCAACCGGCTCTGCGGSTCCTCCCTGGACGCGGCGATCATCGCCTCCCGCCAGATCAACACCGGCGACGCCGAGCTGATGCTGATCGGCGGCGCCGAATCGATGTCCCGGGCCCCGTGGGTGCTGCCSAAGACCGAGAAGCCCTACCCGGCCGGGGACCTGACCCTGGCCTCCACCACGCTCGGCTGGCGGCTGGTGAACAAGGCCATGCCGCAGGACTGGACCATCTCCCTGGGCGAGGCCACCGAACGGCTCCGGGAGAAGTACGGTGTCACCCGCGAGCAGCAGGACGAGTTCTCCGCCGGCTCCCACAACCTCGCCGCCGCGGCCTGGGACGAGGGTTTCTACGACAACCTCGTCGTCCCGGTCCCGGGCACGGACCTGGTCCGCGACGAGGGCATCCGTCCCGGGTCCTCGGCGGAGAAGCTCGCCGGGCTCAAGACCGTGTTCCGGACCGGGAACGGCACCGTCACGGCCGGGAACGCGTCCCCGCTCTCCGACGGCGCGTCCGCGGCGTGGCTGGGCAGTGAAAAGGCCGCCGGGATCCTGGGYCTGGAGCCTTTGGCCCGGATCGCCGGGCGCGGCGCGCACGCCAACGATCCCCAGTACTTCGGCTACGCCCCGGTCGAGGCCGCGAACAAGGCCCTCGCGAAAGCGGGCATCGGCTGGGACCAGGTCGGCGCGGTCGAACTGAACGAGGCGTTCGCCGCGCAGTCCCTGGCCTGCATCAACGCCTGGGGCATCGATGCGGGAATCGTGAACCGGCACGGCGGCGCGATCGCCATGGGCCACCCGCTCGGCGCCTCCGGCGGCCGCATCCTCGGCACCCTGGCCCGTTCCCTGCAGGCCTCCGGGCAGCGCTGGGGCGTCGCCGCGATCTGCATCGGCGTCGGCCAGGGCCTCGCCGTCGTGCTCGAAAACGTAACTTCCCGCGATGCGGCATAGAGGACAGGGCAAAGACAGATGCTGAATTTCATCGACACCGTCGGCGAGGCCGTCGCCGGCATCAAGGATGGCTCCACCGTGATGATCGGCGGCTTCGGCAACGCCGGGCAGCCGTTCGAGCTCATCGACGCGCTGCTGGAGTGCGGCGCCACCGGCCTGACCGTGGTGAACAACAACGCCGGCCAGGGCGACCAGGGCCTGGCCCTGCTGATCAAGGAAGGCCGGGTGAAGAAGATGATCTGCTCCTTCCCGCGGCAGTCCGACTCCTGGCATTTCGACGCCAAGTACCGCGCCGGCGAGGTTGAGCTCGAACTGGTCCCGCAGGGAAACCTCGCCGAGCGGATCCGTGCCGCCGGCGCCGGGATCGGCGGTTTCTTCACGCCCACCGGCTACGGCACCATGCTCGCCGAAGGCAAGGAAACCCGCTTCCTGGACGGCAAGTGGCAGGTGTTCGAGACCCCCATCCACGCCGACGTCGCCCTGATCAAGGCCCTCACGGCGGACGGCCGGGGCAATCTGGTCTACCGTAAAACCGCGCGGAACTTCGGCCCCATCATGGCCGCCGCCGCGAAACACACCATCGCCCAGGTGTCCGGGATCGTCCCCACCGGCGGACTGGACCCGGAAAACATCGTGACCCCCGGCATCTACGTCAACAGCATTGTGAAGGTGGCCTGAGATGAGCATCCCAACCAATGACCAGAGTCTGCGGACCGGCAACCAGGCTGATCTCCAGACGTCCGGCAAGCCGCTGGGCCGTGACGATCTCGCCCGCCTCGTGGCCCGCGACATCGTCCCCGGATCGTTCGTGAACCTCGGCATCGGCCAGCCCACCCTGGTCTCTAACTACCTCGAGCCGGAGCAGAACATCACGCTCCACACCGAGAACGGCATGCTCGGCATGGGCCCGGAGGCCACCGGGGACCAGATCGACGGCGACCTCATCAACGCAGGGAAGATCCCCGTGACCGAACTGCCGGGGGCGTCCTACTTCCACCACGCTGACTCCTTCGCCATCATGCGCGGCGGACACCTGGACATCTGCGTCCTGGGCGCCTTCCAGGTTTCCGCCACCGGCGACCTCGCCAACTGGCACACCGGGGCCCCGGACGCGATCCCCGCCGTCGGCGGCGCCATGGACCTCGCCACCGGCGCCAAGGACGTCTTCGTCATGATGACGCTCCTGACCCGCGACGGCGTGTCCAAACTCGTGGAGACCTGCACGTACCCGCTCACCGGGATCGGCTGCGTGACCCGCGTCTACACCGACAAGGCCGTCTTCCTGACCGGACCCGACGGCGTCCAGGTGCGGGAGACCTTCGGCTGCACGCTCGAGGAACTCCAGGCCATGGTCCCGATGCCGCTCCGGGCGGCGGACCCAAGCTGACAGGCCTGCGGCCGGACAAGCTGTGGGCACCGCTAAAGTGATGCGGGACCGAGAGGCGGAAAATGACTGAGCCAGCCAAGAGCGGCGGCGCGCCCGCGGCCAGCGACCAGTACGTGCAGTCGCTGGCGCGCGGGCTCGCCGTGATCCGTGCCTTCGACACGGAACACCCCAAGATGACGCTGACCGAGGTGGCGGCCCGGACCGAGCTGACCCGGGCCACCGCCCGGCGGTTCCTGCACACGCTCGCGGAGCTGGGCTATGTCCGCACGGACGGCAAGATCTTCGCCCTGACTGCCAAAGTGCTGCAGCTCGGCTACGCCTACCTGTCCGGGCTCTCCCTGCCGCAGCTCGCCCAGCCGCATCTGGAAGAGCTCTCCCTCGAACTGGGGGAGTCGACGTCGGCCGCGGTGCTCGAAGGCACCGACATCGCCTACATCGCCCGGGTGTCCACCCGGCGGATCATGACGGTCGGCATCACGGTGGGCACCCGCTTCCCCGCCTACGCCACCTCCATGGGCAGGGTGCTGCTCGCGGCCCTCCCGCCGGCGAAGCTGGAAGAGTACCTCGCGGCCGCCGAGATCCGGCCCCTCACTCCCGGAGCCATCGGAACGCGGGCCGCCCTCCTGGCGGAGCTGGATACTGTTCGCGCCCAGGGCTGGTGCCTGCTGAACCAGGAGCTGGAGCTGGGCCTGATGTCCATCGCGGCGCCCGTCCACGACGGGCCGAAAGTGGTGGCGGCCATCAACGTCTCGCTGCAGGCCCAGACGGTGTCCGCGCAGCCCGACCCGGACGCCTACCTCAAGGCCGTGCGTGAGGCGGCGCTGGCCACGGCGGAAATTATCTCCGAGGACCTGACCTCGGGCCGGTGAACCGCGTCTCAGACGGGACGTCTGGGAAGGCGTACGTCTGGAAAGAAGTACGTCCGGGAAGGGGTACGTCTGGAAAGAGAACCGTCAGGCAGCGGGATCCGGGATGGGCTCTGTTGAAACCGTGATCGTCACGCCACCGGGTTCGTCACCGATTTTCAAGTGCAGGTCCCTGCCCACCAGCAGGGCATGGATGTCTTCGCTGCCTCCGGGCGCGATCTGCTCGGCCAGCCGTGTGAGCGCCAGCGCCATCGCCCGGCCCCAGTCGTGCGGATCGACGCTGGACGATTCTGCCGTCGCTGAGTAATTCTCTGTTTCAGTCATCTGCCCCCGCTTTCGGCGTCCGGAGCGCAGCCTCCGGCACATCACGAAACCCAGTCTAGTGAGCCTGCGGAGCGCGCGTCCACGATTCGCGCCGGCCCTGCGCAGGTTACGCGGGCACTGCGGCTAGGATTTTAGTTCGGGAACCCTCCGCCGAATTGCCCCTAAGGACGCCATGACAGAGAACAGCACCGCGACGTCGGAGACCCTGGAAACCGGGGACAATACAGCGTCCCGGCGCGCCGCCGTGGTTATCAACCCCATGAAGTCTCCCGGTGAGAGCTTCCGCGCCTCCTTCTTCCGCCTGTGCGAGACCCAGGGCTGGGCGGAGCCGCTGTGGCTGGAAACCACGAAGGAGGACACCGGGCTGGGCCAGGCCCGCGAGGCACTGGAGGCCGGAGTCGACGTTGTGATCGCCGCAGGCGGCGACGGAACGGTCCGCTGCGTGGCGGAAGTCCTCGCAGGCACCGGAACGCCGATGGGCCTGGTGCCCCTGGGGACCGGGAACCTGCTGGCCCGCAATCTCGGCATCGACATCACCGACCCCGTGGCGGCCAGCTACGACGTCCTGAGCGGCACGGACACCAAGGTGGACGTGGTGAAGGCCACGCTGGACCACGCCGAGACGGAATCCACCTTCCTGGTGATGGCCGGACTTGGCTACGACGCCGCCATCATGGCCAACACCGTCGACGAACTCAAGGACCGCGTGGGCTGGCTCGCGTACGTTGAGGCGGGCATCCGGCACCTGCCGGGCAAGCCCATCAGGGCGAAAATCAGCATTGACGGTGAGCACCCGGTACGGCGCCGCATCCGCAGCGTGATGGTGGGTAACTGCGGCAAGATCATGGGTGGCGTGGAGATCTTTCCCGACGCCAAGATCGACGACGGCATCCTGGACGTCGTGATTTTGGCCCCCATCGGCCGGTTCGGCTGGCTGGATGTGCTGGCCGGCGTCTTCGGCCGGAGGAACTCCAAGAACGCGTCGGTGGAATATTTCGCCGGAAAGTCAGCCGAGATCGAACTCGCCCACGAGCAGGAATTCCAGCTCGACGGCGACCCGCTCGGCAAGGCCAAGCACCTCAAGGTCACGGTCGAGCAGGATGCCCTCACCATCCGGATGACAGGCATCTGACCCCGCGCCAACCATCGGGCGGCTATTTCACCGGCCAGCCGGGCCACCGGCCAGCCGGGCCGGCTAACGCGCCGCCGGCCGGTGCGCCAGGATCTCCGCGAGTTCGGCCAAACGGTGTGCGCGGGCGGACTCGGCTGGCGTAAACGGCTCGCCGGGCCGGGAAAACGTAATGGGCCCGTGCCACGCCGTAGGGATTTTCAGGACCGTCCCGTCACCGCCCGTGGAGGGCGGGCCCTCGGTGATGCCGGCGGCCGTTCCGGGGATGATCCGTGCCCGCAGCAGTTCCGCGACCGCCAGCGGCAGCTCCTCCGGGCTGGCGGCGATCCGGGCGGCCAGGCTCAGTGCGCCGGTTTGCCCGTCGGCCATGGCCAGGGCGGTGGTCGGCCAGACGTGCGGGTCCGCTCCGCCGCCGGCCCGCAGCGCCCGGAGCAGCTCGGCTTCGCGGACTTCGCCCGGGGCCGAGAGCACAAACTCGTCCAGCACACCGCCGGCCACGGGATGAACATGAATGCTGAGGATGTTCGTGTTCAGGCCGGCCAGGGCCTGCGTCAGTTTCTGCAGCGACCCGGGCTTGTCTTTCAGGACGGTCCGCGCCCGCCACAGGGCGGGTGCGGCGCCGAGCCGTTTGCGGTGCCGCAGGGCCGGGGCATGCAGCCAGCCCCTGAGCATCCGGGCCGCCGAGGGTTCGGCCACCCAGATCACCAGGATGGTCGCGGTCATGGTCAGCACCAGGACCTTGGCAACGTATGGCAGGTGGGTTTGCACCACCGCCGCGTGCACCAGCAGTTCGATCGGGAGCATCACGGCGACATTGGCCAGGGTCAGCCGTGCCTTGGTCGGTTCGGGCATCTGGCCGCACACTTCGCAGCTCAACTCGGAGGTGGCCGGGGACTGGGCTTTGCCGGTGGTTTTGGCAGGGTTTTTGCCTGTAGCGTTGCGCGTCATGCTCCCATGATTCCGGCCGGCTGTTTCGGCCGGGTTGCCGCCGGGTGACGGTTTCGCGCCGGGACCGGGCCAGGCCGAGTGATCGTGCTGTTACAGGTCCGGTCCACCCTCCGGGCCGCGCTGGAGCAGGTGGCGGTGGGCGTAAAGGTCGCGGAGCAGGGCGACCTCGGCCAGGTGGTGGATCATCTCACGGTTGATGTGCAGGACCAGTGCTGCCATGGGGGCATCGGCGTACGGGCCCTCGGCCGGCCCGCAGGGTGCCGCCAATCCCGATTCGTGGAGGCCCTTCACGCCGTGGACCCACCGGCCGTAGTACTCGTCCAGCTGGGCCAGTGCCCCGGCCGCGGTGCCGGGGTAGGCGAAGCTCTGGTAGTCCAACGGTGGGCCGCCAAAGTGCCATGCCGTGCGTGCGCCGAGGACGCCGACCAGAATGTGGCACAGGCGCCACGCAATGGTTGTCACCGGAGCAGGAACGGGCTCCGGGTAGCTGAAATCTATGGTGAATTCGCCCGAACCCGGCGCGGCCGGCGGCGTTGAGGCGTCTTTGCGGCGGACATTCCAGCCCGGTACCGGCTCCCAAAAGTACTCGTGGTCAGTCAAGCCCTCCAGCCGCGGCCGGGCCTGATTGGCAAAATGCCAGTCCAGTTGGTCCACCAGCTCGTGGTTCCAACTAAGGTCCGGCATGGTGTTCCTCCTTGGCAGCCAGGCTCGCGCGGCGGGGCCCCTACATCAAAGCACTCCGGTCCGGCCGCCCGCCAGAGGGCCCGGCAAGGACGGGTCAGACGTGAGTTCGGCTTGCGGTTCCGGCCGGCTCGGACGAGTGTGCCTTCCCGTCTGGGTACTCCCCGTCCCGGTGTTCCCCGTCCGGGTGTTCCCCGACGCGGGCACGGGTGGCCGCGGAGTCCGGGCCGGCCAGATTGGCCAGCAGGTCGCGGATCTCGGCCAGCAGCGCGGTGTCGGCCGGGATAGGTTTCTCCTCGGGCTCGGCTGCCTTGAGCCGGTTCTTGACCATTCGGTTGATCCGGTTCATGGGGGCCACGAAAATGAAGTACACCACCGCGGCGGTGATGAGGAAGGTCAGGAAGGCCGTCACCACGGCGCCGATGTTGACGAAGGTCTTGTCGTTGCCAGGCCAGACGTAGAAGCCCAGGCCGTGGGTCTCGACTCCGCCGGCGGCAGCCAGGATCGGGTTGACGATGTTTGCGGTGAACGCGCTGACCAGGGCGGTGAAAGCGGTGCCGACCACGACGGCGATGGACAGTTCGATCACGTTGCCACGCAGGATGAAATCCTTGAATCCTTTGAGCATGGGGAACCTCCGGTGTGCGTTGCGGGCTTGATTCAACCGATAGACGCTACCACTTCGCGGTGCAGCCGGCCGATCCCGATCAACGGATTCCGATGCCGCCGCCGCGCCGTTCCGGCGTAAACTCCCTCTTGGATGCCAGCGCCGCCGTCGTAACACTCCGGCTGCAACGAAAGGCGCCTGAACTCATGAACAAATGCGTGAGAACCCGCCCATGAAGAGCTTTTTCGCTGTGAGGCCGGCGCTATGAAGGTGTTCGCCGAGATGTTCACCATCGCGCCGGGCAACAAGGACCACCAGGTTGCCTTCCGCTGCGCCGTGGGAGTCTTTGTTCCGCTGATCACGCTGGTGCTGCTGGACCGCCTGGATCTGGCAATCTTCGCTTCCTTCGGCGCCTTCACCGGCATCTACGGCCGCAACGAGCCGCACGCCAGGCGTCTGACCCTGCAGGTCCGCGGCGGCGGGCTGATGCTGCTGGTGATGTTCCTGGCCGCCCTCACCGCGCGGGTGGACGCCCTGGCCGGGCTGTCGGCGGCAGGCACCACCTGGGTCCTGGTCGTGGCCACCACCGTGATCGCGTGGGGCTGCTCCCTGGTTGTCGCGTGGTGGCGCCTGCGCCCCTCCGGTTCGCTGTTCCATATCTTCGCGTTCGCGGCCATCGCGTCAATCCCCAATCAGCCGCCGCTGTGGCAGGCCATGCTGGTGGCGGTCCTCACGGTGGCTTTCTCCCTGCTGCTCGGCCTGTCCTCGCGGGTGGCCCGGAGCCACCGGACCCCGTGGGTGAATCCGAGACCGGCGGCCCTCACTCCGCGGGAGACACGCACCGCGTGGCATGAAAGCTGGGGCTACCTCGTGGCGGCAGGCTTGGCGGGAACGCTGGGAACCCTGGCCGGGGAATGGCTGGGCATTGGCCACAACTACTGGGCGATGGTGGCCGCCGTCGTCCCGCTGGTGGGCCACACAACCCGGCACCGCGTCAGCCGCGGCCTGCAGCGAATCGCGGGCACAGCCCTGGGGCTGGTGCTGCTCGCCGGCATCCTGCTCCTGCAGCCGACGCCCTGGCAGACGGTGCTGGTCATTGCCGCGTGCCAGTTCGGCGCCGAGATGTTCATCGCCCGCCAGTACATGCTGGCGCAGGTTTTCGTCACGCCGCTGGCCCTGACCTCGACGCTTCTCGTGGCGCCCGTGCCGCCCGGCCTCCTGCTCCGCGACAGAATCGTCGAGACCATCATCGGCGCCGCCGTCGGCATCGCCGTCGTGCTGGCGCCCGGCGCGTGGCGCAAACTCAGGGGCCGCCGCGAGGCGCGGACCCCGGAGCGCTTCTCCTAGGCGCGACTGACGGCTACGAGGGCCCGACGCTGGCGCCGGCGCGGGACACTGCCGGAACGGTCTGCGGGACAAAGGCGAGGGCGAGCACCGCCAGGACGGCGGCCGCGGCGAAAACATAGAAGCCCCACGGGTAGGCGATGCCGGCGGCCACCAGCGCGCCGGTGACGGCCGGGCCCATAATTGCCCCCAGCCGGCCCACGCCGGCGGCAAAGCCCAAAGCGGTGCCGCGCAGGCGGACGGGGAAGAGCTGGGTGACCCAGGCGTAGACCAGAACCTGGGAGCTGAAGACGAACACGCCGGTGACGAAGACGGCGGCATAGAGCACCACTTCGTTCTGGATCTGGACGCTGAGCGCGGCCAGGAACACGGCGGAGAGGCCAAACCAGAGCAGGACGATCTTCTTGGTCCCGTGCCGGTCGGCCAGGACGCCGGCGATCAGCAGGCCCACCACGGCGCCCACGTTCAGGACCAGGAGCAAGGCGAGGCCGGCGTTCAGGCTGTAACCGGCGGAGGCCATGAGCTGCGGCAGCCAGGTGTTCAGGCCGTAGACCAGCAGTAACCCCATGAAGGACGCCACGGCCACACCGGCCGCAATCAGCGGGTAGGGCTTGCGGCCCAAATCCCGGAAGCTGGCGCGTTCTTCCGCGGGCGCGGCCGCGGCCTGTGTGCGGGCCTGGCTGCCGGCCGGGGACTTGGCGGCCGCGGGGATGTGGTGGACCGGCGGGAGGGTCTCCGGAAGCTTGAACCACAGGAAGGGGACCAGGGCGAAGCCGGCCAGGCCGCCGGCCACGAACATGGTCCGCCAGCTTGGAATGACCATGAGGGCCAGGAACGCGGTGGCCACGGCACCGACGTGGTACCCGGTCATAGTCCGGGTGGTGGACTTTCCGGCCGTTCCGGCGGGTGCGTAGTCGTTCATGTAAGCCAGCGCGGCGGGCAGGCAGGCGCCCAGGCCCAGGCCCGCCAGCAGCCGGAACGTGCTGAACCACGCAACGTTGGGTGCGAAGACGACGGCGATCGTAAAGAGGGAGAACCACGCCACGCAGGCCACCAGCAGGTTCCGCCGGCCAAAGCGGTCCGAGAGCGGGGCGATGAAGAGCGCGCCGAGCCCCACACCCACCAGGGAGACGGTTGCGGCGAACGTCGCCCCAACGGCGTCGAAGCCAAGTTCCTGCGACTTGATGAGGGTCGGGATGACCGTGCCGAGCACCACCAGGTCAAAGCCGTCCAGCACCATGGCCAGCCAGCAGAGCCACACGGGCCACCGTGATTTCTCTCCCGATGACGACGACTTGTCCACTGACGACGTTGACATTGTTACCTCAGCGCTAGTGTTTAGGTGATTCCGTGCCCCGGCCGGTGTTCGCCGGGCCTCTTTCCATTGTGAGAGTTGTATCACCGGGCCGTGTTGCATGGGACACTTAAAACCATTCAACGGAAGGGATATGGTGGCCAACTCGAACTCCGGCGACTCGGTGGTGGACCGGGTCCTGCGGTTGATTGCCGCGTTCCCTGAAGGCGTCACGGCGCTGCCGCTCTCGGAGCTTGCCGCGAGGGCGGAGCTCCCCCTGACCACCGCGCACAGGCTCGTCCGGCAGTTGGCCGGGCATGGCCTGCTCGACGTCGGCCCCGGCGGCTCCGTCAGCCTGGGCCTGCGGCTCTGGGAGCTCGCCAACCGCAATTCCCCCACGCTCGAACTCCGCCAGGCAGCCCTGCCCTTCATGGAAGACATCCAGCAGGTGCTGCATCAAAACGTGAACCTCGCCGTGCTGGACGGGCGGGAAGCGCTCTTTGTGGAGCGGCTGTCCCGCCGCGGCTCCGTCGCCAACCGGGCGCAGGTGGCCGGCCGGATGCCCGTGCACGTGTCCTCCGCCGGGCTGGTGCTCATGGCCAACCAGCCCCGCCCCGTCCAGGCCGAGTACCTCGAGGGATTCAGCGATCCGGCCGGCCGGCTGGCTCTGGAGGATCTCCGCGCCCTCCTTGGCGAGGCCGCCCATCGGGGCTATGCCCAGCTGGCCGGCGTCGTGGACCCTGACACGTGGGGGATCGCGGTTCCGGTGCTGGACCGCAGGAAGCACGCTGTGGCGGCCCTCGGCGTCGTCGTTCCCCTTCGCGAGGTGCGCCTGCAGGCGCTTGTTCCCGCCCTCCAGACGGCGGCGCGGGGGATCGGGCGGCGGCTGGGAGAGCCCCGCGAGAATCCTGTATTCCATTCAGCGGAATCCATGTAACGCGCATCACCCCCGGGGGAGCACACTGTTAGCCGGAAGACGAAAACGGCCCCGGCCCCGACCGCCCGGACCCCGCAACGAAGCGAGAAGCACATGGCACAGCGAAAAGTCATCACCACCCAGGTAGCCATCATCGGGGCCGGCCCGGCCGGACTCATGCTGTCCCACCTGCTGGCCAAGGCCGGCATCGAATCCACCGTCCTGGAGATCCGCAGCCACCAGGCGATCTCCGAGACGGTCCGTGCCGGCATCCTTGAGCACGGCTCGGTTAACATGCTCGTCGACAGCGGCGTCTCCGACCGCGTGCTGCGTGACGGCGACCGGCACGACGGAATCGAACTGCGTTTCAACGGCGAAAGCCACCGGATCGACTTCCAGGACCTCGTCGGGGAATCGGTGTGGCTGTACCCGCAGACGGACGTGTTCCTGGACCTCGCCGCACGCCGGAAGGCCGACGGCGGCGACGTCCGCTACGGCGTCACGGACACCACCATCCACGACATCGAAGCCAAGCCCAAGGTCTGGTTTACGGATGTGGACGGCGTCGAGTACGAGCTCCAGGCCGACTTCATCGCCGGCGCGGACGGCTCGCGCAGCCACTGCCGGTTCCAGATTCCCGAGGCGCACCGCAAGTGGTACTTCCACGAGTACCCCTTCGCCTGGTTCGGCATCCTGGCCGAGGCGCCGCGCAGCTCCGACGAGCTGATCTACGCCAACTCGGAGAACGGCTTCGCCCTGATCAGCCAGCGCACGGAGACGGTCCAGCGGATGTACTTCCAGTGCGACCCCAACGAGGACGTCAACAACTGGGATGAGGACCGCATCTGGGACGCCTTCCGCAGCCGCGTCAACGGCAACGGCTTCGAGGTCAAGGAAGGGCCCGTGATCGACAAGACGGTCCTGAAATTCCGCAGCTTCGTCCACGCCCCCATGCGGCACGGCAACCTGTTCCTCGCCGGGGACGCCGCGCACACGGTGCCGCCCACCGGGGCCAAGGGCCTGAACCTGGCGCTGCATGACGTCAAGGTCCTCTTCGAGGGATTCGACAGCTTCTACGCCACCGGCTCCGCCGCGCTCCTGGACGCCTACAGCGACCGCGCCCTGAACAGGGTGTGGAAGGCCCAGCAGTTCTCCTACTGGATGACTTCCATGCTGCACACCCCGGCCGGCGCCGATGATTTCTCCCGCGCCCGCCAGCTTGGCGAGCTCCAGTCCGTGGTGTCCTCCCGCCACGGCAGCGCCTACCTCGCGGAGGCCTACACCGGCTGGCCGGGCGCCCGCTAGAGCACCGGCCGGAATCCCGGCAGGGGGTTGATATTTCCATCGACAGGCCCAGGGGCCAGGACTAGCCTTGAACCGTCCCAGCATGACCCGACAAGGACGATGGAGAGGTGTCCGATAATGGGAACCGCAGAGAATGTTGAACTGGTCCGGCGGGGTTACACGGCCTTCAACGCAGGGGATATGGCGACCCTCAGCGACCTGTTCGCGGAGGACGCAGTCTGGCACGTTGCCGGAAGTGGCGTGCTATCCGGAACCAAACAGGGCCGCGACGCGATCCTGGCGTACTTCGGTGAACTGGGCGCGCGCACCCAAGGTCACTTCCAAGCCAACGTCGAGGACATCGTCGGCGGGGAAAACCACACGGTCGCGATCCAGCAAACCCACGGGGAAGCCAACGGCAAAATCCTGGACATGCCTACCGTCATCACGTTCGTGGTTCGCGACGGACAGATCGCGGAAGGGCGGGAGTTCTTCGAGGACACGGCCAAGGCAGACGACTTCTGGACCTGACCGAACAACCGCATGATCGGCCCCGCCCGCGGGCTGTTTCCATCATCGGCGGCGGCATCGCCGGGCTGGCTCTTGCAGCCCGGCTGGATCCCGCGCGTTTCGAGGTCACGGTCACCGAACAGCGGTCCGGGCTCCCGACCGTGGGGACATCCTTGGCCATGTGGCCCGCGGCCCAGCGCGCCCTCGGCGATTTGGGCATCCTGGACGCCGTCAGGGAGGCCAGCCCGGTGATCGACGGCATGACCGTCCGGGCGGCCTCCGGCAGGGCATGGACATCAGCGCAGGCGACGGGGCTGATCGGCGTCTCCCGGGTTGATCTCGTCCGGCTCCTCGACGGTGCAGTCCCGGCCAGCGTGCGCCGGGTGTCCGGCCGCCTCGACGTCGTCCGTCCCGGTCCTGCCGGCCTCGTGGTGGGCGCTGACGGTGTCCACAGCGCGGTGCGCCGCAGCTGCTGGGGTGCCCGCTCCGGTGCCCGGTACACCCGCTACCTCGCGGTCCGCGGCGTGGTTCCCGGATCGCTGTGGCGGGGGCACACGGGCGAATACTGGGGCCGCGGGCAGCTCTTCGGGATTGGTCCCGCGGCGGCCGGGACCAACTGGTACGCGGCGTTCCGCTCCGGGACGGGACACGGAAGCCTCGACGTCGCCGCGGTCCTGGCGGAAACCCGCGCCCGCTACGCAGGCTACGCCCCGGGCATCCGCGACGTCCTGGCCGCTGCGGAACCGGAAACGACCCTGGTGCAGCGGATCTGGACGACGCCGCCGCTTGGTAGCTATGTCCGCGCCCGGGTGGCACTGCTCGGGGATGCCGCCCACGCGATGACACCCAACCTTGGCCGGGGTGCCTGCGAGGCGCTGGTCGATGCCGTGACCCTCGCGGCGCTGCTCAACACCCGGCCCGTGGACGAGGCCCTGGGCGCCTACAACCGTGCGCGCCACCTCCGCACCCAGGCGTTGCGGTGGGCGTCGTCGGCCGTGATGCGGCTGGCCCTGGCGGAGCGGGGCCAGCCTGTGCGGGACGCGCTGCTGGGCTTGGCTAGTCCTGGTCCAGGGTCTCGGTCAGATGGTGCGTTGGAATCCGGTCCCGGTCGTAGGTGATCTCGGTATAGCCGTGCGGCTCTGGCTTACCGGACGGGCTCAGGTTCACGAAGACGATCTCATCAATGGTGAGGATGCTGCGGCGCGTGATCATGTTCCGGACTTCGGCCCGCATGGTCAGCGATGTCCGGCCGAAACGGGTCGCGGTCAGGCCCATTTCGATCAGGTCGCCCTGGACCGCGGAGCTGACGAAGTTGATTTCGGAGATGTATTTGGTGACGGCCCGGCCGTTGCCCAGCTGCAGGATGGCGTAGATGGCCGCCTCCTCGTCGATCCACTTCAGCAGGCTCCCGCCGAACAGGGTGCCGTTGGCGTTGAGGTCCTCGGGCCGCACCCATTTGCGGGTGCGAAAGGTGATGTCGGCCGATTCCATAGTGCGAGGTTAGCCGACTCCGTGACCGGCGGCGTTGTGTGACGCAGCCGGCCCGGGGCGGCGCGCGGCCTCACGCCATGGCGGTGTGCGCGGCGCTGTGCGAATCGATCGGCTTCGCGTAGCAGTACGAGTGCACCAGGCCTACATAAGGCCCAAAGTTCGGCACGGAAACGAAGCCCGAGTTCTCGTAGAACTGCCGGCCGTCGGTCTGCACCGAGCCGGCCTCCGCAGTCAGGGTGGTGATTCCCAGCGCGTGGGCGTGGGCTTCGAGGGCCGCGAGGATGGAGCTCGCCACTCCTGAGCCACGGGTGTAGGGCAGTACGTAGAGGCGTTTGATTTCAGCGGTGGTGGCGTCCAGCATGCGAAGGCCGCCGCAGCCCACCGGCTGGCCTGAGGCTTTGTCGTGCGCCACCAGGAACACCGCCGTGTCCGCTTCCGACGGCGGCGGGCCGGGTTCGTGGTCGGGCCGGCCGAAGCGGGCCTCGAGTTCCGCCTGCTGGGCTGCCCTCAGGTCCGCTCCGACGGGGTTCGCCCAAGTGACCTGACGGATGTTGAGCCGCGGGTTGGTCTGCATCACTGCCTCGATTCGCCGAAGTGTTATGCAGTCCAAGGCTAGGCACCAGCGGTTTCGGCTGTGTTTCCTGCCGGTAAGCGTCGCGAGAACTGTGGGCGGATGGCAGTGCAGTTGCGGCTTCCGGCTCGACTTTCCGGGTCGACGTGGCGACGGCCACAGCCTAGCGGCGCACCAGTGTCCGCAGGAGTTTCAGCGCCACGGAGATCGAGGCGATATCCACTTGGCCCGGTTTGGTCACTTCCGCGAAGGTGTCCTTGATCCGTGCCAGCTGCTCCTGGTGCCCGCGTTCCCAGGCCACGATGCGCTCCACGGCATCGGACGTGCCGGCGTCGGTGGCATTCAGGCCCTGGGTTGTCGCCATTACCGAGACGGTCATGTCGGCTACGGCGGAATACACATCGTCGCGCAGGGCTGCCCGCGCGAGAGACTCCCAGCGGCTCTGCCGGGGCAGGTCGGTGATGCTGAGCAGCAGGTTCGCGGCGCCGATGCGCTGGAACACCGCGTAGTACAGGTCAGCAATAGTGGGGATGGGTTCGCGCACCTGTTCGGAGATCAGGGAGATGTCCAGCAACCCGAAACTCTCCAACAGGTCCGAGGCGCGCAGGCCCAGCTCCCGGGGCATCCCCAAGGCGGCCCAGTGCGCGAGTCTGTCTTCCACGCGGTCCAGGTCGGAGCCGCGGAGGTAGTCCAATGTTCGGGTCCGCAGCAGTTCCAGAGTGGGCATGATCCTGTCCAAGGCCGCGGCCACGGGCTGGTCGCGATGGTCATGCGTCACGTACCATCGCGTGGCCCGGTCGAGGATCCGGCGCATGTGCAGCGTCGCCTCGGCGACGTGTTCGGTGGGATATCCGGCGGGGAGTGCGGCCAGCCGGGTGACGATCCACGGCAGGTCGTAGGCCTCGCGCGCCACCACAAAGGCCCTGGCAACGGCGGCGGCGGTGGCAGTGGTTTCCTCGATGGCACGGAAGGCGAATGTGATTCCGCCGAGATTGATCATGTCGTTGGCCACCACTGTGCACACGATCTGGCGGCGCAGCGGGTGGTCCGCCAGCTCTGCTTCAAAGCGTTCGGACAGCTGGCGTGGAAAATAGCCGCGGAGCACGCGCCGGAACCACGGGTCATCGGCAAGGTCGCTGGCGTTGAGCTCCGCTGCCAGTTCGATCTTTGCGTAGGCGGCCAGCACCGACAGTTCCGGCGCGGTCAGGCCCTCACCTGACCGCAGCCGTTCCCTGAGTTGTTCGTTGCTTGGCAGGCCCTCCAGCTTGCGGTCAAGGTCCGTGGCGTTCTCGAGCCAGTCCATGGTCCGTTCGAAGCCCGGGCTCCATTCCCGCACCAGGTGCCGGTCGTTGAAGAGCAGGACATTCTGGTCCGCGTTGTTGGCCAGCACAAGGCGGGCCACCTCGTCCGTGAGGGAATGCAGGAAGCCGGCGCGTTCCGGCGACGGCATCTTTCCCGCCGCGATCATCCGGTCCACGAAGATCTTGATGTTTACTTCATGATCCGAGCAGTCCACGCCGGCTGAATTATCGATGGCGTCGGTATTGAGCAGGACGCCTGCCAGGGCGGCCTCGATCCGTCCGAGCTGCGTGATTCCGAGGTTCCCGCCCTCGGCGATGATCTTCGCCCGCACCTCATTGCCGTTGACCCTGACGGGGTCGTTCGCCTTGTCGCCAACCCCGGTGTTGGCCTCTGATGAGGCCTTGATGTAAGTTCCGATGCCGCCGTTGTACAGCAGGTCCACGGGCGCCCGGAGGATGGCCTGAAGCAGAGCGTGTGGCGGCAGGGACACGGTGCCCGGTTCCAGGCCCAGAGAGCTCCTGACCTGTTCAGTGATGCCGATGGACTTGGCCCGGCGGGAATGGACACGACCGCCCTCGCTGATCAGTGCTGGATCGTAGTCCGCCCAAGATGAGCGGGGGAGGGCAAAGAGCCGCCGCCGTTCCTCGAACGAGGCCCCCGCATCCGGCGCCGGGTCAAGAAAGATGTGGCGGTGATCGAAAGCCGCCACCAGCCGGATGTGGCGGGAGAGGAGCATCCCGTTCCCAAAGACGTCGCCGCCCATATCGCCGATGCCGGCAACTGTGAAGTCCTCTGTCTGGCAGTCCATCCCGAGTTCGCGGAAATGCTGTTTCACCGATTCCCAGGCCCCGCGGGCCGTGATGCCCATCTGCTTATGGTCATAGCCCACGGTCCCGCCGGACGCGAAGGTATCGCCCAGCCAGAAGCCGTACTCCGCTGCCACCGCGTTCGCAGCGTCGGAAAATGACGCTGTTCCCTTGTCCGCCGCCACCACGAGGTAATAGTCGTCGACGTCGTGCCGCACCACTCGCGCCGGAGGCACCACTGTTTCGCCGTGGGCGGTGGTGACCAGGTTGTCGGTGATGTCCAGCAGCCCGCGGACGAAGGTCCGATAGCATTCCAGGCCCTCCGTCAGCCAGGCGTCGCGGTCCATGGCCGGGTCCGGCAACTGTTTGGGATAGAAGCCGCCCTTGGCGCCGGTTGGCACTATCACCGAGTTCTTCACGTTCTGCGCCTTGACCAGGCCAAGGACCTCGGTGCGGAAATCCTCGCTCCGGTCGGACCAGCGCAGCCCGCCCCGGGCCAGTGCCCCGAAGCGCAGGTGGACGCCTTCCACGCGGGGCGAGTACACCCAGATTTCATATTTGGGACGGGGAAGCGGGGCACCCGCGATCGCGGAAGGGTTCAGTTTGAAACTCAGGTGGGGCTTCGCTTGGAAGTAGTTAGTGCGGAGCGTGGATTCCACCAAGTTCATGAAGGTGCGCAACAGCCGGTCGGCGTCGAGGACGGGAATGTCGTCGATCGCGGCCAGCAGATCCCTCCGAGCCGCGTCGGTGTCCCCGAACCGGCGTGCCGCCTCCAGCTCGGGATCGAACTTGGCCCTGAACAATGCCAGGAGCGCGTGGGTCGCCCGGACATTGACCAGCAGGGTATCGGCCATGAAGCCGTAAGAGGTCGTCGTGCCCAATTGCTGCAGGTACTTGGCATAGCTGCGCAGGATTGCCGCCTGGCGCCACTCGATGCCCTCCCGGAGGACGAGGCCGTCAAAGCGGTCCGATTCTGAGTCCCCACGCATGGCAGCTCCGAAGGCATCCCCCAGCAGCCCGCTGGTGCGGGACGGATCCACGCCGGCCGGGTAGCGGACGCCAAGGTCATAGAGGAACAAGGCCCGGTCCCTCCCGCGCACCACATCGAAGGGCCGTTGGTTCAGCACCTCCAGTCCGAGGTTGTGGAAGAACGGCAGGATCCGCGTCAGGCTGTGGGCGGTGGTCAGGTAAAGCCGGATCCGTGCGTCTTCGGCCAGCGTCGGGGAGGCATCGGTGCGGACATAAACGGCCAGCTGAGGATCTTTCAGCGGTCGCCCGCCCGTGCCGTCGAGATCGAACCGCTCAAACGTATTGATGTCCTCGACCGCGTCCTCGACCTCGAAATCAGCCCGGTAGCTGGCCGGGAAGGCGGCGGACCACAGCGCCGACAACCGGCTGGCCTCCGCCGACGGCAACCTGTCACGGAGCGCTTCGTCCAGGCCCTGGGCCCAGGTCCGCGTTGCGCTGACAATGCTCCGCTCCACTTCAGCGGGATCGACGTCGGGCATCCCGCCGGCGGGCAACAGTATCCGGAAGAACACGCGGGCCATCGGGGATTCACTAAGCCTGACTTCGAACTCGAGCGAGGAGGACCCGAAAGCCTGTTTAAGCTCGTGTTCAATCCGGAGGCGGACGGCCGTGCTGTACCTGGGCCGGGGGAGGAACACCAGCGCGGTCATGAAGCGCCCGTAGCTGTCAGCGCGCAGGAACACCCGTGTCTGGTGGTGGGCCTGCAGGCGCAGAATCTCTCGGGCAAGCCCGGAAAGTTCATCCAGGTCCCGGTGGAACAGCTCGTCCAGGGGGAAGGACTCGAGGACGGTGAGGAGCTGCTTGCCAGGGTGGGAGGCCTCGGTGAAGCCGAAGCGCTCCTGGATGGCGCGTACCTTGTCCCGGATGACCGGGATGCGCCGCACGGACCGGCCCGTGGCGCCCGGGGCGAAAAGGCCCACAAACCTGACTTCTCCCGTGGCCTTCCCGGCGCTGCCGAAGGTCCGGACGAGGATTTCATCCAAGTAAGCCGGGCGGGGGACGGATGATCTCAGATCCGAAATGGAGATGGTGAGGACCTGCGAATGGGGCAGCCCCGTAACAGGCTGGCGGGCCTCCGGCCGCCCGTCCCTGAGCAGGCCCAGCCCCGCGCCGGGCAGCAACGACACAACATCCGGGCCCTCCGCCGTCGAGTATTCATATTCGCTGTATCCCAGAAACATGAAGTTGCCGCGGTCAAGCCAGCCCAGGAGCTCACCGAGCTGCTCCGGAGCCGGAACCGTGCCGGCGGGCAGCAGGTCCAGGGAGTTGATGGTGCGGGCGAGACGGGCGTGGATGGCTGGGGTGTCATCAGCGACCAACTGGACGTCCGCCAGGACACGCCGCACGTTGGCGGTGAGCTCCACAATGGCCCGTGACCCCGGCAGGCGGCCTATCTCTGCCGCCACCCACGTTTCGGATCTCCACCCCGGTGGGGCCTGGACGGTGCCTGCCGCCGCGGCGCCCGGGACGCCGGCAATTGGGCCCGTCGGTCCGGACTGCGAGGACCCATGCCGTACTTCCACCAACCGATCAGTCCGCGGATCCCGCCGCACCAGAAAATTGGGATGCACCAGTAACCGAATGGACTCGTTTTGGCGGGCCAGCTCCGCAGTAAGCGAATGGATCAGGTGCGGAATGGCGTCGGCAACCACCAGCAGGACGCTGGCGTCGCTTTCGTTCAGGATGTCGACGGCCGCCGTGCCTGCCGGACGGCCGTCCGCTAGTTCCGCATGGTGCCTGGAGCGCTGCTCCAGGTTTTCTGGACTGTAGCCTTGGAGGTCCTCCGGCGCAGCGTGTTCGTAGTACGCCGCGAGGAACTGGTCATCGAAGCCAGGGAAAACGTGGCCGGGCGCATGCCCCGGGTGTACCGATTTGCGTGACATGCCCCTGCGCCTCCACTGCGCGGGCTCAACCGCATGCCGCGGCCGACCATCCTGTCCCCACGCCTGTCTTCATCATCGCCGCGTTCCCGTGAGCAGTCCAGACCCGGTACGCCCCGCAGGGACGGCCTGTTCGCCCGCCGGGGACGGACGGGCCCGCTACGCCGGACGGCCGGTGGGATCCTCCGCCGTCGGATCCGCCAGTGCCAGTCCGCCCACGGGACTGTCGTCCCAGTGGATGAGTTCCCAGCCGTTGGCGGGATCGCCTTCCAGCGCCACGATTCCGGTGTTGTCCAGCACGTGCCTGATGGCAAAGTCCGGTTCGATGTTGTCCGCCCGCAGGCCGGCCCACACCCGGATGGCTGCGCCGTGGCTGACCACGGCCACGGATCCTGAGCCCCCCGCCCCGTTTGTCCGTCCCGCTATTTTGGCGATCGCGGCGTCGTAGCGCTCAAAGAAGTCCCGGCCGCTGGGACCGGCAGGCATCCGGCGGTCCAGCTCGCCGTCCGCCCACGAAAAAATGGTGCCGATGTACTGCTTGTGCGATTCGTGGTCGGTGCGCTTTTCCAGCGACCCGGCCTCGATCTCGTGAAGGCCCTCCAGCACCTCGGTTTCCAGCCCGTGCGCCCGGGCGAGCGGTGCCGCTGTGATCTGCGTCCGAACCAGGGTGGAGGCGTACAGGGCAAGGATCCGCTCGTTCGCCAAGGCGCGGGACAACGTCTCGGCCTGACGCTTGCCGAGTTCGGTCAGCCCGGGCCCCGGGTGCGCCGTGTCCAGCTGGCCCAGCACATTGCCGGGCGTCTGGCCGTGCCGGATGAGCAGAAGCCTCATTTGAGGTGGTCCACCAGCTGGTCCGCGATGCCCGTGTACTTGCCCGGGGTCAGCGCCAGCAGGCGGGCTTCGGCGTCGGCGGACAGGCCGAGGCTCTGGACGAATTCCTGCATCCGGGCGGCATCCACGCGCTGTCCGCGGGTCAGGTCCTTGAGCCGCTCGTACGGGTTTTCCATGCCGTCGACACCGGCGATGGCCTCGGCGCGCATGACCATCTGGATGGCCTCGCCGAGGACTTCCCAGTTGGTGTCCAGGTCCGCGGCCAGCACGTCCTCGGCAACCTTGAGCCGGTCCAGGCCCTTGGCAACGTTCGAGATGGCGAGAAGCGAGTGGCCGAACGCCACACCGATGTTGCGCTGCGAGGAGGAGTCGGTGAGATCGCGCTGCCAGCGGGAGGTGACCAGGGTGGAGCCGAGGACGTCCAGCAGGCCGGAGGAGATCTCGAGGTTGGCCTCGGCGTTTTCGAAACGGATCGGGTTCACCTTGTGCGGCATGGTTGAGGAGCCCGTGGCGCCTGCCACCGGGATCTGCACAAAGTACCCGATCGAGATGTAGCTCCAGATGTCGGTGCAGACGTTGTGCAGGATGCGGTTGAAACGCGCGACGTCCGCATAGAGTTCGGCCTGCCAGTCATGGCTTTCGATCTGCGTGGTCAGCGGGTTCCAGGTCAGGCCGAGGCCTTCGACGAAGCCCTTGGCGACGTGCTCCCAGTCGGCGCCCGGGACGGACGCGACGTGGGCGGCGTAGGTGCCGGTGGCGCCGTTGATCTTGCCGAGGTATTCGGTGCGGGCGATCCGGTCCAGCTGCCGGTTGAGCCGGTGCGCGATGACTGCCAGTTCCTTGCCCAGCGTGGTGGGCGTGGCGGGCTGGCCGTGGGTGCGGGAGAGCATCGGCACGGCGCGGTTGTCCCGGGCCATGGCGCTGATCTGGCCGACGAGGGCGCGGGCCGCAGGCAGCCACACGTCCTCCACGGCCCCCTTGATGCCCAGGGCGTAGGAGAGGTTGTTGATGTCTTCCGAGGTGCAGCCGAAGTGCACCATGGCGGTCAGGTGATCGATTCCGATGCCGGGCAGGCGGCGGCCGATGTAGTACTCCACGGCCTTGACATCGTGGACCGTAACGGCCTCGATCTCGGCGAGTTCGGTGACGGAGGCGGCGTCGAACTCCGTGACGATCGCACGCAGTTGCTCCTGTTGTTCCGCCGTGAGCGGTCCGGCCCCGGGCAGGACGCTGTTGCCGGTCAGGTGGATCAGCCACTCGACCTCCACAGCCACGCGGTCGCGGTTCAGGGCAGCCTCGGAAAGGTAGTCGACCAGCGGCGCGACGGCGGACTGGTAGCGGCCATCCAGCGGGCCGAGCGCGATCTGGTGGTCGGACGCGGCGAGGGCCAGGCGTCCGGACGGCGTGCGGGTATCAGCTGTGGCGGCAGTTTCAGGCATATGGCGATTCTTTCACGAAGTGCCGCCGGGCCTTAAGCGCCCCCGTCCTTATGACATTGCCGGATGACATTGCCGGCTGGCAGCGCATGGCGGTCCGGGATGTTGTCCACATAGCCGGGCGGCTCTCTTCAGCGGGCACAGGCCGCCCCGCTAGCGTCGGTTCATGGGCAGCTGGATGAGACAGGTCACTGGGGTGAGGCCGGGGTGAGGCCGGGATGAGGCCGGTCAACGGGATAGCACCGGGACCGGCGGGCAGTGTGGCGGTGCAGGACATGGCGGTTCTTGGCGTGACGGCCGCCGACGCCCTTGAGTGCGCTTCGCGCAGTTATGAAGTCCAGCAGTTTGCTGCGCGCGTTGCGCGGTGCGCCGATGAGGCTGATGCGGTGCTCGCCGCCCTCGCCCGCCTTGAGCTGCAGTCGTGGCAGTCACCGGCCGGCCGCGCCTACCGTGTGGCCTTGTCCCTGCACGCGGCGGCGCTGCACCGAAGCCGGGATGCGCTGCTCGATGCTGTTGCCGTGGTGCTCCGGCATGCCCGGAACGTGGCGCAGCCCACGGACCAGATGGGACCCTGATGGCCGAGTCGAGTCCGGCGGGCTCCGGCGGCGGCCCCGGGGTTTCCGCGCCGCCGCGCGACGGCAGCCTGCTCATCCGGGGCGGAATCGGCGGGGTGAGCTTCCAGTTTGAGGAGCTGCTGGCGGGTGCCGCGGCACTGGACGGGCTGGTGCGGCAGCTGCAATCGGTTGAGGTTGAGGCCGACACCGTCCGGCGCGCACTCTTTCCCTACCAGTCCGACTCCTACACCAGCGGCAGCAACGCCATCATCGCTGTGGGGGAGGCCGGCCGGGAGGTCGGACGCGTCCGGTCCCAGCTTCAGCGGATCGGCGACGACGTCCGCGCCAGTCACCGCGAATACGAATATGCCGAAGCCCGGAATGCCCTGCTGCTGCGGATGGGACTGCACGGCTCCGAGTACGGCGCAGCACCGGAGCCCTTCGCCCTGCCCGGGGTGCGCGGCACTGTTGAAGGCTGGGTCGCCATGGCGCCCCGGAATCTCGCCGTGCTGCTTGGCCTGCCCTGGCCTTTGGCCGCCGTGGCCAGCGCCCTGGCCGGGCCCGCTGACGTCCGCCGCCTGGTGCGGGACGCCTCGGAAGCGCCGGGGCTCGTGTTCCTCAAGCCCCGCCCCGTCAGCATCGTGGGCCGGGAGACGTTTACGGCCGACGTCGACCTCTCACCGGCCGGGCTGCTGCGGCGGGCCGGGGCAGTGGGAGAGCAAGGCGGCCGGATCGAGGTTATCGAGGTCGACGGCGGTTCCCGGCCCGCGTGGGTGGTGATCATCCCCGGAACCCAGCAGGGCGCCCTGCCGGAAGGAACCAACCCCTTTGACCCCGCCGGAATCGCCGAGGCCCTGGGCTATGACTCGGCGTCGACGGCGCAGGCCATCAGGGAGGCGTTGCGGCAGGCCGGGGCCGAGGCCGGGGATCAGCTCGTGGCCGTCGGCTACAGCCAGGGCGGGATCCACGCGATGAATCTCAGCAAGGACCGTGCTGTCCTAGCCGAGTACGACCTCAAGTTCGTGCTGACCGCGGGCTCGCCGGTGGGCGGGATCAGCCCCGCGCCGGGGATCCGCAGCCTGCACCTCGAACATGAGCAGGACTGGGTGCCGGGGGCGGACGGACTGGCGAACCCGGACACCAGGGACCGGGTGACCGTGACCCTCACCAACCCGCTGGCGGTGCCGCCGCCACAGGATTTCGGCCTGGGTCCCGGGCACCGGCTGGAGAATTACGCTGACGGGGCCGCGCTCGTCTCCGCGAGCCGGGACAACACCCTGCAGAACTCCACCGCGGCACTGGCCGCAGTGGTGGGGACCGGCGGGGCGGCGTCGGTGACCAGGTTCTCGCTCCGGCGTGAGGCCCGGCCGGAACCGCGGGCAACGCCCGCAACCACTTCGGGCACGCCGCGCGGCACGGGCGCTTCTAACGATCGAGGGCAGGAAGGAAGCTCGCCACGAGGGACACCAGACTGATGATGATGGCGGCGAACACGGCAGTCCAGAAGAACGAGTCGATGGTGAAGTGCACAGTGGTGTAGCTGCTGATCCAGGAGGTCAAGTAGAGCATCGCGGCGTTGATGACCACGGTGAACAGGCCCAGGGTGAGGATAGTGATCGGCAGCGAGAGGAGGCTGACAATGGGCTTGACGAAGGCATTGACCAGACCGAAGATCAAGCCGATGAACAGGTAGCCCAAGATGATGCTGATGGTGCCGTCACTCTGGGTGGAAATATCCAGCCCGGTGAGGATCCAGCAGGCGATTGCAAGGGCCAGCCCGTTGATGATGACTCGTACGATGATTGAGCGCATGGCCCCATGCTGTCATACGCCCGGCGGCGACGGCAGGGACCATATTCCCCATGTCAGCAACGGCTATCCCCTACGGACAGCAATCGGCTCCCGCAACTGCGGCAGCGACCCGAAGTAGGCTAGTTGGCATGACTTCATCAGAGAATCCGGCCGGGGGCATCAGGCCCCGTCCGGTGGTAGACCTCCTCCCCCGCTACGCGGCCGGAAAACCCCCCGTCCCCGTGGAAGGCCTGACCAGCTACAAGTTGTCCTCCAACGAGAACCCGTTGCCCCCGATCCCTGCAGTGCAGCAGGCCATCGCGGCGCAGACCGATTTCAACCGCTACCCCGATCCGCTCAGCAGCAGGCTGCGTGAAGCGCTCGCCCGCTTCCTGGATGTTCCCGCCGAGGACATCGTCACGGGCGCCGGCAGCCTGGGCGCCCTGAACCAGCTGCTGACCACCTTCGCCGGCCAGAACGACGACGGCAAGGCCGACGAGGTCATCTACGCCTGGCGCTCGTTCGAGGCCTACCCGATCTGCGTAGGACTGGCCGGCGCCGAGAGCGTCCGGATCCCGCTGACATCCGACGGGCGGCATGACCTGGACGCCATGGCCGCCGCAGTGACTGCGCGGACCCGGATGATCCTGCTGTGCACGCCCAACAACCCCACCGGACCCATCCTGACGGCCGAGGAAACGGAGCACTTCATCCAGGCCGTTCCGGCCGACGTCGTGGTGGTCATCGACGAGGCCTACCAGGAATTCGTGCGCGCCGGCGACGCCGTGGACGGCATCGCCATGTACCGCAAGTACCCCAACGTCGTCGTCCTGCGGACCTTCTCAAAAGCGCACGGCCTCGCCGGACTCCGCGTGGGCTACAGCGTCTCCAGGCCCGAACTGACGCAGCACCTGCGCGTCAGTGCCACCCCCTTCGCCGTGTCCCAGATCGCGGAAACGGCAGCCGTGACGTCGCTCGAGCACTTCGCCGATGTTGTAGAAAGGGTACAAAGCCTGGTGGACGAACGGGACAGGGTCACGGCGGGACTGCGTGAGCTCGGGTGGTTCGTCCCGGAGGCCCAGGGCAACTTTGTCTGGCTCAATCTGGGCGAAAACAGCGCGGAATTTGCCGCCCTGGCGGCGGAACGGGCGCTGTCCGTACGGGCCTTCGGCAACGAGGGCGTCCGGGTCAGCATCGGCGAAACGGAAGCCAACACCCGTTTCCTGGAGCTCTGTGCGATCTATACAAAACCGCCGCGGCGTTCCTAGCGCTTAACACTGCGCGCTCAGGCCGCCCCGTGCGGATAAAGTAGGGACCAGTAAGCCAAAATATATGCCGGACCTGGAATGTATTCCTGGTCCGGCATATATCCCAGCGATTGCGGCGCATTCGGATGCGGCAAGCAAGGAGACGGTATGGGCGCCACACATCTGCCCTCTACCGAGTTCGACGGAACCGGGATGGATGACCAGCTCGAAGCGGAGGCCGAGGCCCAACTGGGTGCCCCGGCCGAGCCGATGGTGCAGTTGCTGGACCCGGACGGCACCCTGGGCTCGGACCCGGTTTTCTCAAAATACGCCGAGAAGCTGGACCCGGGCACCCTGCGCGGCTTCTACGCGGATATGGCCAAGATCCGCCGCTTCGACGTGGAGGCCACCGCCCTGCAGCGGCAGGGCCAGCTGGCCCTGTGGGTCCCGCTCACCGGACAGGAAGCCGCCCAGATCGGCTCCGGACGGGCCAGCCAGCCGCAGGACTACATCTTCCCCACCTACCGCGAGCACGGCGTGGCCCTGACGCGAAACGTGGACCTGGCCGAGCTGCTGCGCCAGTTCCGGGGCGTCTCCAACGGCGGCTGGAACCCGAAAGACACGAACTTCCACCTCTACACGCTGGTCCTGGCCGCCCAGACCCCGCACGCCGTCGGGTACGCCATGGGCATCCAGCGGGACCAGAAACTGGCGGCCGCCAACGCCGTCGCCAGCGGTGAGGCGGGACAGGCCGTGGAGCCGAACGCCGCCGTCATGGTGTATTTCGGCGACGGCGCCAGCTCCGAAGGGGACGTCCATGAATCCATGGTGTTCGCCGCTTCCTACCAGGCGCCCGTGGTCTTCTTCTGCCAGAACAACCACTGGGCCATCTCCGTGCCAAGCTCCGTGCAGACCCGCATCCCGCTCGCCAACCGCGCCAAAGGCTACGGCTTCCCCGGTATCAGGGTGGACGGCAATGACGTGATCGCCGTCCACGCCGTCACGGAATGGGCGCTGGAGCGGGCCCGCGAGGGCCATGGGCCCGTACTCATCGAGGCGTTCACCTACCGGGTCGGGGCGCACACCACGGCCGATGACCCCACCAAATACCGCGCATCCGCCGAAGAAAGCCTCTGGCGTGCCAAGGACCCGCTGGCCCGGCTGGAGAAGTATCTCCGGGCCCAGGGCCTCGCGGATGACAGCTTCTTCGAGCAGGTCAAGGCCGACGGCGACGAGCTCGCCGCCTATGTCCGCAAGACCACCCACGACCTCGAAACCCCGGACATCCGGACCGCCTTCGCCAACACCTATGTGGAGGCCCACCCGCTGGTGGCCGAGGAACTGGCCTGGTTCGAGGAATACAGCGCAGGGTTCGCCGATGAGGCGTCCGCCGATGAGGCACGCACAGCCGAGACAGACAGGGCGGCCCGCTGATGACCACCATGACCATTGCGAAAGCCATCAATGAGGGCCTGCGGGCCACGTTGAACAACAACCCCCGCTCGCTGCTGATGGGCGAGGACATCGGGGCCCTTGGCGGCGTCTACCGGGTCACCGACGGGCTGATCGCCGAATTCGGCGCCGACCGCGTGGTCGATACCCCGCTGGCCGAATCCGGCATTATCGGCACCGCCATCGGCCTCTCCCTGCGCGGCTACCAGCCGGTCTGCGAGATCCAGTTCGACGGTTTCGTGTTCCCGGGGTTCAACCAGATCACCACCCAGCTGGCCAAGATGCACTCGCGCAGCAACGGCAACCTGACCGTTCCCGTCGTCATCCGGATTCCGTACGGCGGCGGCATCGGCTCCATTGAACACCACTCCGAATCGCCGGAGGCACTGTTCGCCCACACGGCCGGGCTGCGCATCATCACCCCCTCCAATCCGCACGATGCCTACTGGATGATCCAGCAGGCCGTTGACTGCCAGGATCCCGTGATCGTCTTCGAGCCCAAGCGCCGCTACTGGCTCAAGGGTGAGGTCGACACCGAGACCCCGGGTGCGTCCGCTGACCCCTTCAAGGCGCATGTGCTCCGCGAGGGCACCGACGCGACCGTCGTCGTTTACGGCCCGCTGGTGCCCGTGGCCCTCGCAGCGGCCGAGGCCGCCGCCGAGGACGGCCACAGCGTCGAGGTGATCGACCTCCGTTCCATCTCGCCGATCGACTTCGACACCGTCACGGCCTCGGTCCGGAAAACCGGCCGGCTGATCGTGGCCCACGAGGCCCCCACATTCGGCGGCATCGGCGGCGAAATCGCCGCGCGGATCAGCGAGCGGGCGTTCCATTCACTGGAGGCCCCCGTCATCCGCGTCGGGGGATTCCACATGCCCTATCCCGTGGCCAAGGTCGAAGAAGACTACCTGCCGGACATCGACCGCATCCTTGAGGCGCTCGACCGCGCCCTGGCGTACTGACGAGGACCCATGACGCTCAACAAGTTCAACCTTCCCGACGTCGGCGAAGGGCTGACAGAGGCCGAAATCGTCGCCTGGAAGGTCAAGGCCGGCGATACCGTGGCCGTCAACGACGTCCTGTGCGAGATCGAGACGGCCAAATCCCTGGTGGAACTGCCCTCACCGTTCGCCGGGACCGTCACGGAACTGCTGGTGCCCGAGGGAGTCACGGTGGATGTCGGCACGCCGATCATCAGCGTGAGCGACGCCGCCGACGCCCCGGCGCCGGCCGCCGCGGCACCCGCCCCGGCGCCTGTAGCCCAGGAGCAGGCTGCCGCCGCGCCCATGTACGGCACGCTTCCGGCTGATGACTCCGACGCCGGCGAACCAGCCGGGCGCCCGGCCGGCGGGCCGCTCGTGGGCTCCGGTCCCAAGGCCGACGCCGTCAAACGCCGGCGGCGGATTTCCGCCCCTGCGGCAGCCGGCCACGACGCCCCGTCCGCCGCGGCAGCCACCGGCGCTGCCGCTCCGGTGGTGGAGCAGGTGGGGGTGGAGGCCCACGACATATGGATCAACCCGGACGCGGCCAGCCGCCCTGCCGACGCGGCCACGGGCCCCGCCGGCTCCGTTGAGGCGCGCCCCACCTTCGGCGGTGCCATCAGCGGCCTGGTCGGCAAGGTGCTGGCCAAGCCGCCGGTCCGCAAGATCGCCCGGGACCTCGGGATCAACCTGGCCGATGTCGTGCCTACCGGCGCCCGCGGTGAAGTGACCCGCGAGGACCTGGTGAGCTACCAGGCCCAGCGGGACGCCGAGGTGGACAAGGCGGACTCGTTCTGGGGCAAGTCCGGCCGCCCGCAGGACCAGCGGATCGAGCGGATCCCGGTCAAGGGAGTCCGCAAAGCCACCGCGAAGGCCATGGTCGAATCCGCGTTTGCTGCGCCGCACGTCAGCATCTTTGTCGACGTCGATGCCAGCCGCACCATGGAATTCGTCAAACGCCTCAAGGCCTCCCGCGACTTCGAAGGCATCAAGGTCTCCCCGCTGCTGATCCTGGCCAAGGCGGTCATTTGGGCCGCGGCGCGAAACCCGAGTGTCAACGCAACGTGGGTGGACAACCCGGACGGCAGCGATTCCGCGGAGATCCACGTCAAGCACTTCATGAACCTGGGCATCGCGGCCGCCACGCCCCGCGGGCTGATGGTGCCGAACATCAAGAACGCCCAGGACCTCTCGCTCAAGCAACTGGCCCTGGCCCTGAACGAGCTCGCCACGACGGCGCGGGCCGGCAAGACCCAGCCTGCCCAGATGCGCGGCGGCACGCTCACCGTGACCAACATCGGCGCCCTCGGGATCGACACCGGAACGCCGATCATCAACCCGGGCGAGGTCGCCATCGTGGCGTTCGGCACCATCAAGCAAAAGCCTTGGGTCCTGGACGGCGAAGTCATTCCGCGCTGGATCACCACCCTCGGCGGCTCCTTCGACCACCGCGTGGTGGACGGCGACCTTTCGGCCCGCTTCATGGCCGACGTCGCCGCCATCCTGGAAGAGCCGGCCCTGCTGCTGGACTAGCCGGCGAAACCGGCCACGAAACCGGCCGCGAAACCGCAGAACCCCGCCGCTGAACCTTTCAGCGGCGGGGTTTCTCAGTGTTGGGGTTTCCCAGTGGCCAGCCTGGCCCGGGCCGCTCAGTTTCCCGAGTATGCGGTCATGATCTGGACCAGCGCGGGATCGCCGCTCATGCCGGCGAGGGCGGCCGAGGCGGCAAACATCAGGCCCGCGAGCCCCGCGCAGCACGCGCTGATTCCCGTCAGGAACTTCCAGTCCTCCCGGAACACGCTGCGCAAGGTGTCGGGCATGCGCAGTCCCGGGGCAATCAGGTTGGGTGCGCTGTCCGTCGATCCGTCGTCCAGGAACGCGACAACGCGACCGGCACCGCGGTCCACGCGCATGGCGCTGATGTGGTTGCCGTGCCGGGCCAGCAGGATGTCGTGGCCAACCAGCTGGCGGCGCTGAAGAGTGATCATGGGGCTCCCTTGGTAGGTGGGTTCTCGGACGTCCGCACCATCGCAGGGCACCTCCCATTTTACTGAGCCGGTCCGCGCCGGGCGGCCCGCTGGGCGGTGAGGCTGCCCACGACAAAGGGTGATCCTCATCAAGTCCGGACACGGCCGCGACCGGACACAGCCAAGTCCGCGCCCTCCTGTCCCGCGGCTACGCCCGGCACTAGAGTGGCACCAGCCGCCGACAGCCCGGGCGGAAGCGGATCAAAGGAGATGTTGCGTGTTTTCAAGCCCGTACCCCGACGTCGATGTTCCCAACCTCGGCATTTACGACTACCTCTTCGGCGCTCTGGCAGAGGAGGACCTGGACCGGATCGCCGTCGTCGATGGCGCCAGCGGTGCGGAGACCACCTACCGGGCGCTGCGCGGGCAGATCGACGCCCTCGCCGGTGCCGTCGCCGCCCAGGGCCTGGGCGTGCACGGCGTGGCCGCCATCCTGTGTCCCAACGTCCCCGCCTTTGCGACCGTCTTCCACGGCCTGCTCCGGGCAGGCGCAACGGTCACCACCATCAACGCCCTGTACACGGCCGACGAGATCGCCACCCAGCTCACCGACGCCGGCGCGGACTGGCTCTTCACCGTATCGGCGCTGCTGCCGGCCGCCCGGGAGGCCGCCGAAAGGACCGGGATCCCTGCCTCACGGCTCGTGGTGCTCGACGGCGCCGACGGCCACCCCTCGCTGGCCGACTTGCTCGCCTTGGGCGCACCGGCACCCCGCGTCTCGTTCGATCCCGCCACGCATGTGGCCGTGCTGCCCTACTCCTCCGGCACCACCGGCCGGCCGAAGGGGGTCATGCTCAGCCACCGCAACCTGGTCGCCAACGTGGAACAGGCCAGGGGTCTGCTCGACGTCGGCCCCGAAGACCGGGTCCTGGCGCTGCTCCCGTTTTTCCACATCTACGGGCTGACCGTGCTGCTGAACCTCGCGCTGCGCCAGCGGGCCAGGCTTGTGACCATGCCCCGGTTCGACCTGCCCGAGTTCCTGCGGATCATCCAGGACCACCGGTGCAGCTACCTGTTCATCGCGCCTCCCGTGGCCGTGGCGCTGTCCAAGCACCCGCTCGTTGCCGAGTACGACCTCGGCTCGGTGCACACCACCCTTTCCGGCGCGGCACCGCTGGACGGCGAACTTGGCACGCGCCTGGCCGAACGCCTCGGCTGCCAGGTCCTGCAGGGCTACGGCATGACCGAGATGAGCCCGGTATCGCACCTCATTCCGCGCGAAGGCCGCGATGGGCTCAGGGCCCCCGTCAGTTCCGTGGGGTACACGGTGCCGAACATGCAGTGCCGCCTCGTGGACCCGGCCACGGGGGAGGAGATCCCGGTTCCCGCGGAAGGGACCAGCGCGCCGGGGCACCTGTTGTGCCGCGGGCCGAATGTGATGCTCGGCTACCTCAACCGGCCGCAGGAAACCGCGGACACCCTGGACGCGGACGGCTTCCTGCGCACAGGGGACATCGCCACGGTGCGGGCGGACGGGGTGGTGACGGTCGTGGACCGGCTCAAGGAACTGATCAAGTACAACGGCTACCAGATCGCCCCGGCGGAACTGGAGGCGCTGCTCCTCACCCACCCCGGCATCGCCGACTCCGCGGTGGTCGGCTCCCTCGACGCCGACGGCCAGGAAGTGCCCAAGGCGTTCGTGGTCCGCCAGCCGGGCGCGGACGGCGATGCCTTGGACCTGGCGGGCGTCATGGACTTCGTGGCGGCCCGGGTGGCGCCGTTCAAGAAAATCCGACAGGTTGAGTTCATCGACGCCGTGCCGAAATCCGCCTCAGGAAAAATCCTGCGGCGGATGCTTGGGTCTGCAGGCTCAGACACCGGCCAAGCCGCCGTGCCAGCAGCGGCACCGAAGCAGCGGTAGCGCCTCAGTCGGCGTCGGTCTTGGCGATGTAGACGTCACAGGGGGCGTTGTGGGCCACGCTGTTCGCAACGCTCCCCAAGACCCGGCCGATTCCGCTCATGCGCCGGTTGCCGACCACGATCATCAAGGCACTGGTCCGTTCGGCTTCCCGGATCAGGGCCTCGGCCGGCTTGCCCCGCGCGGCGGCGTACGTGACGGTGATGTCCGGGCGGCGCAGGCCTTCCGCGACCGAGCGCGCAACCGTTTCCGCGTTGCCGGCGTCGGAAACGATCCACTGGTCACTGCCGCTGCCGAAGACCTGTGTCTTGTCGCTGTCAAAGGCGCTGACCACATGAAGTGTCGCCCCCACGGAAACTGCGAGGTCGCGCGCGGTGTGCGCCGCCCGCAGGGCAGTTTCACTGCCGTCGACGCCGACAACGATTATTCCGGTCATGGACCGCTCCTCTTTCAACGAGTAATGCTGTTTAGTGTGCCTGGCCGATCAACTGGCCCCAGCGCGCCCCAGTCGAGGCCCCGCATGGATCCTGCCGGTGTTCACGCTACAGGGCGGCCAGGGCTTCCCGCAGGACCGGCGCGAGCCGCCGCACACCCTCGCGGATCGATTCGGGCGGCACCGCGCTGAACGCCAGCCGGATCTTGTTCGACGGGTCGTCCGAGTTTGTAAAGGCCGCTCCCGGAATGAAGACGACGCCGGCGTCGATGGCCTTCCTCAGCAGCGGGTAAGTATCCACGCCGTCGGGCAGCGTAACCCACACGAAGAAGCCGCCCTCGGGGCGCGTCCAGGTCAGTCCCTCCGGCATGTAGTCGGCCAAGGCGGCCAGCATTGCCTCGCAACGTTCCTGGTACAGCCCCCGGTACGTCTCGATCTGGCCGCGCCAGTCGTAGTCGCGCAGATAGGCCGACACCAGCATCTGGTTCAGCGTCGGCGGGCACAGGGTGACGGCCTCCGACGCCAGGTAGTACCTGCGCTGCAGGTGGGCCGGGACCAGGGCCCAGCCGATCCGCAGGCCCGGGGCGAAGATCTTGGAAAAGGACCCCATGTAGATGACGTCATCCGGGTTGGCCGCCCGCAGTGGGGTGAGCGGCTTGCCGTCGAAGCGGAGCAGGCCGTAGGGGTTGTCCTCCAGCACCAGAATATTCGCGCGACGGCATATATCCACCACTGATTGCCGGCGTTCCGCGGACAGGGTGATGCCGGACGGGTTGTTGAAGCTGGGAATGGTGTAGAGGAACTTGACGTTCTTGCCCGCGGTCTGGAGGGCGGCGATCTTTGCCTCCAGCAGATCAGGGATGATGCCGTCACCGTCCATCGGCACCGTTTCGACCTCCACCTGGTAGGCCTCGAAGGTGTTGAGGGCCCCGACATAGGTGGGGTCCTCCACGAGGACCACGTCGCCCGGATTGCAGAAAACCTTGGTGGCCACATCCTGCGCGGACTGTGAGCCGGCCGTGATGACGATGTTCGCGGGGTCGGCGTCCAGGATCCCCTCTGCCGCCATGACCTCGCAGATCTGGATGCGGAGCTCTTCAGTGCCTTGGCCGCCGCCGTACTGCAGGGCGGTCATCCCCTGCTCGGCGATGATCTTCGCGGCGGTCTGGCCCAGGCGTTCCAGCGGCAGGGACTGCAGGTAGGGGCTGCCCCCGGCGAGGGAAACGAGTCCGGGGCGCATCGAGATGTCGAAGACATCCCGGACCGCCGACTGCTTGATATTTGCTGCGCGCTCCGAGAACAGGATCTCGTGGCGGTGGGCGGACGTAGCCGCACGTTCGATTGCGTCAATGGCCTCGGCCGGAAGTACTGCTGCGGCGGCATCAAGTGTTTCGTGGGTCACAAACCCAAGGATACTACCCGTGTTGTCTTGGGGGAAACGATTGTTTCCAGATAATGCCCGGGCCGAAAGCGGCCGGGATGCTCCGGGCGGCCCGAGGCCCCCGGCAGCCGTGTGCTGCCGGGGGCCCGGGAGGTATCTGGAGCGGAGTGCGGGGTGCGGTAGCTTACGCCGCTTCCGCAGCGGGAGCCTCAGCCAGCGCGTCGAACACGCCCTTGATCTGCTCGACAACTTCGGCGTCGTCCTTGGGGTGAACCTCGGCGAAGCGGACCATCGAGCCCGGGACTGCCAGCTTGACGTTTTCGAGGACCTGGGCGCCGGCGATGCCGACGGCCTTGCGGGCCTCGTCCTGGGCCCATACGCCGCCGAACTGGCCAAAGGCGGTTCCGACAACCGCGGTGGGCTTGCCGGACAGGGCGCCTGCGCCGAAGGGGCGCGACAGCCAGTCGATGGCGTTCTTCAGCGATGCCGGGACGGTGCCGTTATGCTCCGGCGTGACCAGCAGAATGGTGTCGGCCTCGTTGGCGGCGGCCCGCAGGGCGGCGGCGGCCGCGGGCACCTGGCCTTCGACGTCGATGTCCTCGTTGTAGAAGGGGATGTTGCCCAGGCTCTCGTGAATGACCACGTCCACCTGTTCCGGGGCGTTGAGCGCGATGGCCTCGGCCAGCTGCAGGTTGGTGGAGCCGGCGCGAAGGCTGCCGACGAGAGTGAGGATGGTCTTCTTGGACATGTGTACTCCTGTGCATCACGCCGCGGGGTGATTCCGGCGGCTGGTGGATCGTGAGGCTTTGGGGCCTTCACCAATCCTAAACGGACTGCGGTCCGGTTATATTCCGGGGCGCTAGAATCAGCGGTGTGAGCCTTATCCCGATCCGTCCCGGTGCCCAGTCCGGGGCAGGGCGCCCCGCCGCGCCCGCCGCAGAATCAGCGCGCAGCGACGCGATGCGCAACAGGGAGCTCCTGCTCTGCGCCGCCCGGGAAATCGTTGAGGAATCCAGCGCCGACGCCCTCACCATGGACCGGCTGGCGCAGCGCGCCGGAGTTGGAAAAGGGACGGTCTTCCGGCGGTTCGGCAGCCGTGCCGGGCTGATGATGGCGCTCCTTAGCGACGCCGAGGCCGAATTCCAGGGCCGGTTCATGTTTGGTCCGCCCCCGGTAGGTCCCGGCGCGCCGCCCCTGGAGCGGCTGATCGCCGTGGGCGCCGCCCGCATTGACTGGATCCTGGAATTCGGGGAGCTGGCGCGGGCCGCCGACGCCTCGGTCTACAACAGGTTCGATGTCCCGCCGGCCGTCCTCTGGCGCCGTCATCTCGAGATGCTGCTGCGCGAAGCCGGCGTGACGGCGGACCCGTGGGTCATGGCGTCGGCCCTCGGGGCGTCGCTGGAGCCGGAACTGTTGCTCCATTCCGTCGGCGTGCACGGGATTGCGCCGGAGCGCCTTGCGGACACCTGGCGGGAGCTTGTCACGCGCGTAGTGTGCGGCTCCTAACGGCGCAGCCGGTTCCGTGGGCCAAATCCATTCCACGGAGTTATTCATAACGATCTGTAGCGAGGCCGCCGTGTCGCGGCCCGTGAGAGCCCGGCGGAGCCCGGCTAATGTGATAGCTTCCTCTGGAATGTGACCCGCAACATAGCCCACAAGGGCTCAGCCGCAAGGCATGCGGGCGGCCGGAAACCAGCCGGCCCATACTCCCGAACCGGCTGCGGAACCCGCTGCCGGATGGGGACGACGGAAGGATCGACGTTGTGAATAATCTTGTCCCTGGCACAGGCGGGCCCGCCCGTGCGGCCGCAGCCGTGACGCACGGATCTGCTCAGGCAACGGCGATCCAGAACTAGCCGCTCCATGCTTAGATATCTCGCCAAACGTGCGCTCACGTATGCCTTCATGATCTTCCTGACCACCAGTGCCGGCTATCTCCTGGCTGTGAGCACGCTGCAGCCGGCGCTGCTTGAGCAGGAGCGGATTCCGCGGCCCACGCCCGAGCAGGTGGTCAATTCCTTCCGGCTCAAGGGGCTCGATCCCACCCTCAACCCGTGGGAGCGCTACGTCGACTGGCTCACCGCCATTCTCACCCGCTGGGACTGGGGACGGAGCCCCAACGGTGCCTTCATCAACGCCGAGTTCGGCGACCGGGTCTGGATCTCAACCCGGCTCTTCCTGGCCTCGATCATCCTGACCCTCGTGATCGGCGTCGCCCTCGGCGTCTTCACCGCGGCCCGGCAGTACAAGGCCTCGGACCGGGCCATCACCTCGTACAGCTACCTCATGTACATCGTCCCCGCACCGATCGCCTACTTCCTGGTGCAGCTGGGCGCCATCAACATCAACGAGTCGGTCGGGGAGCGGGTCTTCTTTGTCACCGGCATCTCCACCCCGGGCCTGGACGGCGACGGCTGGGCCCAGTTCGTCGACATGCTCGCCCACTACGCCGTGCCCACGTTCGCCATCACGATTGTGGGCTGGGGCGCATACCAGATCGCCCAGCGCCAGTATCTGCTTGACAACGTCAACGCCGACTTCGTCAGGACGGCGCGGGCCAAGGGCCTGACCCGCAACCAGGCCATCAGCCGGCACGCCCTGCGGGTGTCCTTCATCCCCGTGGCGCAGAGCATTGCGTTCACCATCCCGGCCATCTTCGCCGGCGGCTTCTTCGCCGAGAAAATCTTCGCCTGGCACGGCGTCGGGTCCTGGTCCATCGATTCAATTGCCCTGCAGGACGTCAACGCGGCCACCGCGACCCTCGCCTACGGCTCCGTCATCTTCGCGGTCGGAGCGATCCTCGCCGACTTCGCCACCACGCTCGTGGACCCGAGAGTGCGGGTGCAGTAATCATGACCAACCTCAACACGATTGACCCAGCCGCCGTCCTGGACGAAGGAAAGTTCGGCGACGACGAGGTCGTGATCGGCAAGTCGCGCATCATCCTGCGGCGCTTCCTGCGCAACCGGACAGCCGTCGCCGGCCTCGCCATCTTCCTGGCCCTGACCCTCTTCTCCTTCATCGGCGGCTTCTTCGGCAGCTGGGACAAGGAGACCATCGACCCCTTCAACATCGGCATGCCGCCCTCCGCGGAGCACCTGCTGGGCACCTCCCAGGCCGGGATCGACCTCTACGCCCTGACCGTCGAGGGCACCAGGGTCTCCATCCTGATCGGCGTCGTCGTCGGCCTCGTCTCGGTGCTGATCGCCGCCGTCTACGGCTGCACCATGGCGTTCTTCGGCCGCAAGGTGGACAAGGTCATGCTGTTCATCCTCGAAGCCCTGATCATGATGCCGGCCCTGCTGGTAGTCGCGGTGGCCACGAGCGGCGGCGCCAACGGCCTGAAGAACACCGTCCCGAGCTGGCTGCTGCTCATCATCGTGCTGCTGGTCTTCAGCTGGATGGGGACCGCACGCCTCATCAGGTCCCTGTCGCTCTCCCTCATGCAGCGTGACTTCGTCAAAGCCTCCCAGTACATGGGCATCCCGCCGCGCCGGATCGTCTGGCGCCACCTCGTGCCGAACATCGGCTCCCTGCTGGTCCTGGAAGTCACCCGCGGCGTCACCGGCGCCATCCTCGCCGAGGTCGCGTTCTCCTTCATCGGCATCGGCATCAAGGTCCCCGACGTGAGCCTGGGCGTCCTGATCGGCCAGTCGACCTCCCAGGTTTCCACCTTTCCGTGGATGTTCTGGGCGCCCCTGATCGTGATGTTCCTGCTGACCGGCTCGCTCGCCATGATGAACGACGGCCTCCGCGACGCGTTCGACCCCAGCTCCAGCTCCGTTGGCCGCGCCAAGAGGAGCAAGGCCACTGGCCACGCCACCGGCGGCGCCACCGGCAAGACACAGAAGAAGAGCAAATGACCAGCAACACCACCGCACGGGACACCGCGCAAGGGACCGCCGAGCGCCTCCACGCCGCCGGGCTGCACGCCCCCACGAGCGCGGTCCTCTCCGTCCGGGACCTCAACGTCCGCTTCAACACGGAAAACGGCGTGGTGCACGCGGTCCGCGGCGTCGACTTCGACGTGATGCCCGGCAAGACGCTGGGCATTGTGGGCGAGTCCGGCTCCGGCAAATCCGTCACGTCCATGGCGATCATGGGCCTGCTGCCCGCGACGGCGGAAATCACCGGTTCCGTCCGGCTGCAGGGCAAGGAGCTCCTGGGGCTCAGCGACAAGGCCATGTGCCGCCACCGCGGCAGCGACCTCGCCATGGTGTTCCAGGACCCGCTGTCCTCCCTGACCCCGGTCTACACGGTCGGCACCCAGATCATCGAGGCCCTGACCGTCCACAACCCGACCATGAGCAAGCAGGCCAAGGAGGCACGCGCCGTCGAACTCCTGGGGTTGGTCGGCATCCCCAGCCCGAAGGACCGGCTCAAGGCCTTCCCGCACGAGTTCTCCGGCGGCATGCGCCAGCGCGTCATGATCGCCATCGCGATCGCCAACAACCCGCGGGTTCTGATCGCCGATGAGCCGACGACGGCGCTGGACGTCACCATCCAGGCGCAGGTCCTCGAGGTGCTCCACGCCGCCCAGGAGGAGACCGGCGCCGCGGTCGTCATGATCACGCACGACCTCGGCGTGGTCGCCGGCATGGCGGACGACATCATGGTGATGTACGCGGGCAGGCCGGTGGAGACCGGCAGCGTCGATGACATCTACTACAGCCCGCGGATGCCCTACACGATGGGCCTGCTCGGTGCGGTCCCGCGCGTGGACGTCGCGGAAAAATCGTCGCTGGTGCCGATCGACGGCATCCCCCCGAACCTCACCCAGCCGCCCACCGGCTGTTCGTTCGCGCCGCGGTGCCCGCTGGCCAGCGAGGCCTGCCTCGACGGCGAACCGGACCTTCGGGCGGTGGCGCCCGGCACCGGGCACAGGGCCGCGTGCATCAAGAGCGAGGCCCTCGCCGACGTCGATGTCCACACGGTTTTCGCCGTCCCGGCCGTGCCGGTATCCCGCTTTGACAGCCTTCCCCGGCACGAACGCAAGACTGTCCTGGAACTCCGCGACGTCAGGAAGCACTTTCCGCTGATGAAGGGCGCCCTGATCAAGCGCAGGATCGGCACGGTGAAGGCCGTGGACGGGCTGAGCTTCGATATCCGTGAGGGCGAGTGCTTCTCGATCGTGGGGGAGTCGGGCTGCGGAAAGACCACCACCCTGCTGGAAATCATGGAGTTCCACAAGGACCAGGACGGCGAGGTGGTGATCGGCGGGCTGAGCAACAAGCAGGCCGCGGACGCCCGGGCCAAGAGCGCCATGCGCAAGGAACTGCAGATGGTGTTCCAGGATCCCACCGGGGCACTGGATCCGCGCTTCACCGTCTACGAGGTCCTGGCCGAGCCGATGGAAAACCTGGGCATGCCCAAGGCTGCCATCCGGAAGCGGATCATGGAGCTTATGGAGCTGGTGGGCCTGCAGGCCGACCACGTCAACCGGTTCCCCAACCAGTTCTCCGGCGGCCAGCGCCAGCGCATCGGCATTGCCCGCGCCCTCGCGGTGAACCCCCGGCTGGTGGTCCTGGACGAGCCCGTCTCCGCCCTCGACGTATCGGTGCAGGCCGGCGTCATCAACCTCCTGGACAAGCTCCGTGCCGAACTCGGCCTCAGCTACCTCATGGTGGCCCATGACCTCTCCGTGGTCCGGCACATCTCCAACCGCGTTGCCGTCATGTACCTGGGCAAGATCGTGGAGATCGGCGACGTCGACGCCGTCTTTGACAACCCCCGCCACCCCTATACCCGTGCCCTGCTCTCCGCGATCCCGGTACCGGATCCGGAGCTGGAGCGCACCCGCGAGCGGATCATCCTCCAGGGCGACCTGCCCTCGCCGCTGGAAGCGCCGGCAGGCTGCAACTTCGCCACCCGCTGTCCCGTGTTCGCGGCCCTGCCGCCGGCCAGGCAGGAGAAGTGCCTGACCCTGGAGCCGGCCCTCGAAGCGTCCGCCACCGACCAGCAGTTCGCCTGCTTCTACCCGGACGGCGAACTGGACGCGGACATGCTGGTTGTCCACGAAAACCACTGAATCACCGGACCAGCACACTACCCGAGAACCCACGCATCACACTCGCATGAAAAAATGAAGGGGATCACATGAAAAATCGGACCAGGATCGGCGGCCTCACCGCCGTCGTGGCAGCCCTCGCGCTGACCGCTTGCGGCAGCGGTGGCGCCTCAACCACCGCCCAGAGCGCCAAGGCCCAGGATGCCTCCGGCGACCTGAGCAAGCTGGTCAGCGTCAACGCCAAGAAGGCCGCCGACCTGCAGCAGGGCGGTACCGTGACGCTGCCGCTGGGTAACATCGGACCGGACTTCAACGGCTTCTCCAACGCGGGCAACTCGGCGGACAACACCGAACTGCACTACCCGATCGACGAGGCCGGCTACGTGGGCTGCTGGAAGCTGGACTTCGACGGCACCGCCAACCTCAACAAGAACTTCTGCGAAGACTTCAAGAGCGAGGTCAAAGACGGCAAGCAGACCATCACCATCAAGATCAACCCGAAGGCCGCCTACAACGACGGCACCCCGATCAACGCCGCCACGTTCGAGAACACGTGGAAGATGCTCAATGGCCAGAACAAGGACATCGACATCGTCAGCTCCGGGGCCTACGAGTTCATCGACTCCGTCAAGGCGGGAAGCAGCGACAAGGAAGTCGTTGTCACCACCACACAGCCGGTGTACCCGCTCAGTGACATGTTCGGCGGCTTCATCCCGCAGACCGTGAACACTCCCGAAATCTTCAACACCGGCTTCACGGGCGAACTGCACCCCGAGTGGATGGCAGGCCCGTTCAAGGTCGACAAGTTTGACTCCGCCGCGAAGACTGTCTCCCTCGTGCCGAATGACAAGTGGTGGGGCGAGAAGCCGGTCCTGGACAAGGTGATCTTCCGCCAGTTGGAGGCCAGCGCCGAGATCGCCGCCTTCAAGAACGGCGAAATCGACATGGCCGACGGCCGCACGCTGACGAAGTACAAGCAGCTTGAAGGCTCCAAGAACTCCGAGGTCCGCCGCGGCCAGCGCCTCTTCGCCGGCGGCCTGAACCTCAACGCCCTCAAGGCCCCGCTCACCGACGTCGCAGTCCGCAAGGCAATCTTCACCGCCGTGGACCGCCCCGCCATCCGCGCCGTCCGCTTTGGCGGACTGAACTGGGAAGAGAACAGCTCGGGCTCCATGATGCTGATGCCGTTCTCGAAGTACTACCAGGACAACTACCCGGTCAAGGAAACCGGCGCCGACGCGGCCAAGAAGGTCCTGACCGAGGCCGGCTACAAGGCCAACGCCAAGGGCATCATGGAAAAGGACGGCGTCCCGGCGTCGTTCAAGATCACCAACTTCGGTGACGACCCCACCGGCCTCGCCACCGTTCAGACGCTGCAGAAGCAGCTTCAGGCGGCCGGCATGGACGTTGGCATCGACCAGCGCGGTGACGCCGACTTCGGCAAGGTGGTTGGCAGCCGCGACTTCCAGCTCACCATCAGCGGCTACACGGTAGGCGCCGACGCCACCTCCGGCGTGAAGCAGTTCTACGATTCCAAGACCAACGAGAACGAACTCGGCGACGCCGAACTGGACAAGGCCATCAAGGACCTTGCCTCCATCCAGGATGACGCCCAGCGCAACAAGGCCGCCATGGACGTCGAGAAGAAGCACATGGAGAAGTACTTCTCCATGGGCGTGATCATGAACGGCCCGCAGATCTACTTCGCCCGCACGGGCCTGGCCAACTACGGTGCGGCCCTGTTCCAGACCCCGGACTGGAGCGTCGTCGGCTGGCAGAAGAGCTAGTCCCGGCAAGCACCACGCACTAACAAGCAGCACGGCCGAGGCCGGTGCCCCTGGAAGCTTCCGGGCGGCGCCGGCCTCGTTCGATTAAGCCCTGCCGGACAGGCGCCCCGGTGCATGCCCAGCCGGTAGCCTTGGCACCATGAGCAACGATTCAACCCGGCCCATCCGCACCGCCGTCGCCGGTTTCGGCCTTTCGGGCAGCGTCTTCCACGCCCCGTTCATCGCCGCAAACCCGGCCTATTCGCTCGATGCCATTGCCACCTCCGACGCCGCCAGGAGATCTGCCGCCGCACACAGCTATCCGGCGGCCAGGATCGTCGACACCCCGGCCGATATCCTGGAGCTCGCCGGCGAACTGGACCTGCTGGTGCTCGGCACGCCGCCCGCCACCCACTACCCACTCGCGAAAGCGGCGCTGGAAGCCGGCCTCGACGTCGTCGTCGACAAGCCCTTCGCTGTCAGCAGCGCCGAGGGGCAGGAGCTCATCGACCTGGCCGGGCGGCTGGGCCGGGTGCTCACGGTGTTCCAGAACCGGCGCTGGGACGGCGACTTCCTCACCGTTAAGGCCCTCATGGACACCGGAGCCTTCGGCACCGTGAGCCGCTTTGAGTCCCGCTTCGAGCGGTGGTCGCCCGACGTCCCCAAAGCATGGAAGGCGGCCGCAACGGCGGACGACGGCGGCGGGGTGCTGTTTGACCTCGGCACCCACCTGCTGGACCAGGCCGTGCAGCTTTTTGGACCGGCCACGCTCATTCACGCGGAGCTGGCGGCCCGGCGGCCCGGAGCCAAGGCGGACGACGACGTCTTCCTGGTCCTGCGGCACAGCTCCGGGGTGACCAGCCACCTGTGGATGAACATGCTGTGCGCCCAGCAGGGCCCGCGCTACCGCATCCTGGGCAGCGAGGGCGGTTTCACCAAGCACGGCGTGGACCCGCAGGAGCCGTACATCCTGGCCGGGGGAAGCCCGCTGGATGCCGACTACGGCGTGGAAGATCCGGACTGGGCCGGGCTGCTGGGGCGCGACGGGCACCTGGACCGGCTGCCCACCGAGCGCGGCGCCTACCCCGAGTTTTACCGGATCCTGGCCGCCAAGATCGCCGACGGCGGCGCAAGCTCGTCGCTGCCCGTCCCCGTCGACCCCGCGGGCCCGCTCCAGGTGTTGCAGCTGATCGAGCAGGCCCGGTCCCTGGCCTAGGTTCTCGGCACGGTGCGGGCTTAAACAGCCATCGGCTGCTCCGAAAACGCCCTTCTGGGTGTCCAAAAAAGGGCGGTTTGGGCCCACACCGGCAGGGTTCCCTGGCCGAGCTTGCGAGGCGAGGGGGCCGGTGGGGAGGAGCAGCCGATGAAGTGCTGGCTACGCGGAGATGTGTTGGCTACGCGGAGACCAGCTCGTGCCAGTCGGCGACGAGGGGCAGGTTGTGCGCCTCGGAGACCGAGCGGTGCGCAACCTTGCCGCCGGCGATGTTCAGGCCGGCGGCCAGGGCGGCGTCGCGCTCAAACGCAGCCTTGACACCCAGGTTCGCCAGCGAGACGGCGTAGCGCAGGGTGACGTTGGTCAGCGCGTACGTGGAGGTGTTCGGGACGGCGCCGGGCATGTTGGCGACGCAGTAGAAGATCGTGTTGTGGACCTTGTACGTCGGTTCCTGGTGCGTGGTGGGGTGCGTGTCCTCGAAGCAGCCGCCCTGGTCCACGGCGATGTCCACCAGCACGGAGCCGGGCTTCATCCGGGACACGAGCTCGTTGGTGACGAGCTTCGGTGCCTTGGCGCCGGGGATCAGGACCGAACCGATCACGAGGTCGGCGTCGACCACGGACTTCTCGATCTCGTACTTGTTGGACGCGACAGTCTTCAGGCGGCCTTGGTACTGGGCGTCCAGTTCGCGCAGGCGGTTGATGTTGATGTCCAGGATGGTGACGTCGGCACCCAGGCCCAGGGCCATGGCGGCAGCGTTGGTGCCGGCAACACCGGCGCCGAGGACAACGACCTTGGCCGGACGGACGCCCGGGACGCCGCCGAGCAGCACGCCCTTGCCGCCAGCCGGCGCCATCAGGGACGTGGCGCCGACCTGCACGGACAGCCGGCCGGCAACCTCGGACATCGGGGCCAGCAGCGGCAGGGACCTGCCCTCCTGGACGGTCTCGTAGGCGATGGCGGTGACGCCGGAGTTGATCAGGGCCTGGGTCAGTTCCGGTTCGGCGGCCAGGTGCAGGTAGGTGAAGAGGATCAGGCCCTTGCGGAAGCGGTGGTATTCGGCCTTGACCGGTTCCTTGACCTTCAGCACCATGTCGGCGCGGCCCCAGACGTCGTCGGTTTCGGCGACGATCTCGGCACCGGCGATCGCGTATTCCTCATCCGTGATGCCGGAGCCCAGCCCCGCGCCGCGCTCGACGAGGACCTCGTGGCCGTGGGTCCGGAATTCATGGACGCCGGCCGCCGTGATGGCGACGCGGAACTCGTTGTTCTTGATCTCTTTGGGTACGCCGATGATCATTTGTTAGCTCCAGTAGGTGGGGCCTCGTGGGCCTGGATGAGTGGGGGATTCGTACTTCCAGAATAAATCCCGCTGTGAGGCACGCGACAGGTGCCGCCGCCGGGCATTGGGCGCCCGCCGCGTCATTCCGGGGTTTTTCAAAACCGGGGATAGACATTTGTCGATGGAGCGGGCGTCAGGTGTCGGCTGGTGTCCGTCCCGGCTGCATTCGCAGTGCGGCGGGCGGGGGCAGTAGTCTGGCAGGATGCAGCAGCAGGACGTGGAGCAGCTCGTGGAGCAGGTGGCGCAGCGGCTGGGCCGCGGCCTCTCCCTCGAGGACCTCGACGGTCTGCTCCTCGCCTACAGTTCCAACCAATCCCATGCGGACCGCGTCCGGGTGAACTTCCTGCTCAGTAAGCGTGTCCCCGTGGACGTCATCGCGTGGCAGCTCTCCCACGGGATCGCGACGGCGGTCCGGCCGGTCGTCGTGCCGGCCAACGCGGACCTCGGCATGCTCGGGCGCGTGTGCGTGCCGCTGCTGGTGCGGGGCTTCCGGGTGGGGTACCTGTGGGTCCAGCTCGACGCTGAGGAACCCAGCGCCGCGACCGTCCTCGCCCAGCTGCCGGACGTGGCCCCGGAGCTGGAACAACTGTCCACCCTGCTGCTGGATTCCAATACGGCCGAGTCCGAGTTCCGGCGCCGGCGCGAACAGGAGTTCCTGGCCGCGTGCGCCGGCGAGGCCAACGCGGCGGCGGCCGTCGCGGGCTGGAAAGAGGTCCAGGGCAAGGGACCCTGGCAGCTGGTGACCGTCCTGGACGCGGATGGCTGGGCCGGTGGCTCGGATCCCATCGCCGACACGCTCATTCACCGCTCCGCGGCGCTGCAGGCGACCATCGGGGTGGATGCCGCACTGTTCAGCGCCGGCACGGAGACCCACGCGGTGGTGCTCTTCAAGGAATCCACGGGACGCGCCGACCACGCCCAGGTGCTGGTCCACTACCAACTCGAACTCGCCAAACGCTCCGGGCGCACGGTCCGGCGGATCATCCTGGGCACGTCCGAGGGATTCGCCAAGCCTCGGGAACTGGCCGAGGCCTACCGGCAGTCACGGCAGGCGGCCCAGGCCGCGGCGGTGGATCCCCAGTTGGGCGAGCTCGTCGACTGCCGGGCCACCGGCGTCTACCAGCTCCTGGCCTCGGCCGGCGGCGGCGCGGGAGCCTGGGCAGACGCGGGTTCCGTGTATTTCCGCCTCCTCGAGGACCATGACCGCAACCACGAGCTGCTGCCCGTGCTGGAGCTGTTCTACGACAACGACGGCTCGGTCCAGGAAGTCGCGGCCAAACTGCACCTGCACCGGAGCAGCATCTACAACCGGCTCGGCCGGATCCGCCAGCTGCTGGGCGTGGACCCGTTGAAGGGAATGGTGCGGCTGGAACTGCATGCCGGGCTCAAGGCGCGGCGCTGGGCTGGCCGGCCCAGAATCTAGCGGCGCGCTTAGCCCTCGCGCTTGGAGGGGTCGGCGTCGAGGGCCGGCTTCGCGTCGTGGCCAGCGTCCTGGCCAAGGTCCTGGCCGGGGCGGGCGATGCCGGCGGCACTGCGGCGGCGGGAAATCCGGCTGTCCACCCAGAGCGACACCGCTACGAAAGCGACGCCGCTTGCCAGATACGTGGCGGTGTTGTTCAGGCCCATGGCGGTTCCGAAGATGCCAGCGAGCAGCATGGCGGCGATCCCTGCCACGATGTGCCACCCTCTGAATTTACCCACATTCCAAGCTTAACCCGCGGGATATCAGTGCTTCCGCGCCGGACCGGGATCGTTGCTTGATCCTTATCACTGCTTCATGAAGCACTGGCAGCCTCGTCATCCTGGCCGGCCGGCGTCCCGACGCCCGCACCGTTCTTCTTCTGCGTTTCGAGCCACGCCATGATGTCGGCCAACCGGATCCGGCGGTGCGTTCCGCGGTATTCCACCGGGATCTCGCCGCGGTCGGTCATGTTCCGCAGATACGTGTGCGAGATCCCCGCAAGCTCCGCGGCCCGGGACGTCGTCAGCATTTCCTCGACGCTGCTGACCGTCACGGCCTCGCCGCGGCTGAAGCGGTCCAGCAGATCGACGACGGCGTCCCGCGCCGCGGGCGGCAGCCGGTGGACGGTGCCGTCCACGAACACCGTGATGTCGTGGCTGCCGTCGAGGGCGTACCTGAGGTTCTGCGCATCCTCGGCCGGGAGGCCGGCCGTCACCCGGGGGGCTATCAGTGCCATGAGTGCATCCTAGCGGCAGCAGCTACAGCCCAAGGTCCTCCAGGACCGGCAGTTTTGCCCGCACCCAGGCCCGGGCCTCGGTAGCGCTCGGCGCGGACAAGGCCAGCTTGGCAAGCTCCCGGGCTTCAGCCAGCGTGACGGTCTTCAGCACGGCGGCGACGGCCGCGATGGAACGCGCCGTCATGGACAGCGTGGTGACGCCCAGCCCCGTGAGGACGACGGCGAGGGCAGGGTCCGCCGCGGCCTCGCCGCACACGCCCACTGGCTTGTTGTGGCCCTCGGCCGCGGAACCTTCCACGGTCAGGCCCACGAGCCGCAGTACGGCCGGCTGCCAGGGGGTGTTCAGGGCGGCCAGCGGGCCGAGCTGGCGGTCCGCCGCCATGGCGTACTGGGTGAGGTCATTGGTGCCCAGGCTGGCGAAGCCGACCTCGCGGAGGATGGCCTCGGCCGTCAGCGCCGCCGACGGGACCTCCACCATGACGCCGGGCGTCTTGATCCCTGCCGCGGTGCACAGCGAGGCAAAGCGGGCCGCCTCCTCAGCGGTGGAAATCATCGGGGCCATCACCCAGACATCGGCCTCGGATGCCTTTTCCGCCAGGGCAATGGCCTGCAGCTGGCGCTCAAGGACCCCCGGCGTGGTGAAATCGGTCCGGTAGCCGCGGACGCCCAGGGCCGGGTTGGGCTCGGTGGCGTCGGTCAGGAACGGCAGCGGCTTGTCCGCTCCGGCATCCAGCGTGCGGAGCACCACTTTCTTGCCCGGGAAGGCGTCGAAGACGCCCTGGTAGGCGGCGGCCTGTTCCTCCACGGTCGGTTCGGTGTCCCGCTCCAGGAAGCAGAACTCGGTCCGGAACAGTCCCACGCCCTGGGCGTTCAGGCCGGCCGCGGCCACGGCGTCCTTGGCGCCGCCGACGTTGGCCAGGAGCGGCACGAGGTGGCCGTCCGCCGTCGTGCCGGTCCCGTCGAAGGCGGCAAGCAGCGACGCGGTGGCGGCCCAGTGGGCTGCGGCCGCGCGCTGGGACTCGTCCGGGTTCGCGGTGATGAGGCCGGCCGCACCGTCCACGTACACCTCGGTGCCGTCGGCGAGCTCGTCGACCCCGACGGCGGCGACCACGGCCGGCAGACCCAGCGAGCGGGCGATGATCGCGGTGTGGGACTGTGGGCCGCCACCGGCGGTGACCAGCGCCAGGACCTTTTCCGGATCCAGAGTGGCGGTATCGGCCGGGGCCAGGTCCTCGGCGATGAGGATGAACGGGGTGGGGGACACGGGAATGCCCGGCGCGGGGACTCCGCGCAGTTCCGCCACGATCCGGGAGCGGACATCCAGGACGTCCGTGGCGCGCTCGGCCATGTAGCCGCCCAGGTTGTGCAGCATCTCCGAGACCGAGGCGCCGGCTTCCCAGATTGCACGCTGCCCGGAGGTGCCGCGGCCGATCAGTTTGGCGGCGGATTTGAGCAGCATGGTGTCAGTGGCCATGAGGGCCGTGGCCTCGAGGACGGCCTTGCCGTCGCCCGAGACGGTCTCGGACCGGGCCTTCAGTTCGTCGTGGACGGATTTCGCCGCGGCCTTCAGCGCCGCCGTCGCGTCCTCCGCCGTGACGCCGGCGGGAAGCTGCTCTCCGGCAGGCGGTTCGCTGATCGGTTTGGGCATCTGCCGGACGGTACCGATGATGCGGCCGGGGCTAACGCCTACTCCTGGGAAGTTCTGCACTGAAGGTCCTCATTTTCTGTCGTAGGCCAGTGGCCACTAAGCCGGTAAACCAGGTGCCGCAGCGACCCTGCTGATCATCTGCGCCTGCGGCTGACGGCTGCGGCAGCGGGCGGGTCACGGCACCTGGAAAAATTGTATGTGATGCAGTTCATATAGCGTTGCTATAGGTGCTAGGGTAGCGGTTATGAGTATCGATGGCCAGCTACCACCCAAGGCCCGGCTGCTGCGTGCGGCCGCCGAGCTGCTGGCCAACTCCGGCGGATCCGCAGTCTCGACCCGCCAGATCACGCAGCTGGCCGGTGTCACGGCACCGACCCTCTACCACCACTTTGGTGACAAGGAAGGGCTGTTCGACGCCGTCGTCGCAGCAGGGTTCGACGAATATGTCGCGGGCGAACGTGACTTCGCGCCCTCTGGCCAACCTCTGGAGGACATCCGGAGGATGTGGGACAACCATGTCCAGTTCGGGCTGAAACAGCCGGAACTGTACCTCGTCATGTTCGGCAATATCCGCCCTGAGAGCCGCCCGGCCATCGTCGCCGATGCCGAGGCCCTCATGGAGGAAATGCTGAACAAGGCGGCTGTCTCCGGCCAGCTCAACGTCCCGCCCAAGGAGGCGGCCAGGTCCATCCTGGCGGCCAATGTGGGCATGACCCTCATGCTGATCGCGGAAAAGGTGCCGGAGCGGAACCTCGAGCTCTCCGCCATGACCCGTGACGCCATGATCTTTGCGGTTTCCACCGAGCAGGCCCGGGACAACGGTTCTGTCGACAGCGGAAAGTCCTCAGTGGTTGTGGCGGCCATCGCATTGAACGCAGCACTCCAGGCGTCCCACTCGGACCAGCTCTCCAGCTCGGAACTCAAGCTCTTCCTCGAATGGCTCCACCGGATCTCCAACAGCTCCACCAGCTAGCTCGGCGAAATTATCGGACCATCCTGCAATGCAGCGGGAACGACGGTTAGGAACTCACATGGCAACAGAGACAGTTGCGAAACCACGCACCAGCATGCGCGTACACGTCCAGAAATTCGGGACGTTCCTGTCCGGAATGATCATGCCCAACATCGGCGCCTTCATCGCCTGGGGCTTCATCACGGCGCTCTTCATCCCGGCCGGCTTCTTCCCCAATGCGGAGCTCGGCAAGCTTGTCGGGCCCATGATCACGTACATGCTCCCGCTGCTGATCGGCTACACCGGCGGCCGGATGGTCTACGGCGTGCGCGGCGGCGTGGTGGGCGCGGTGGCCACCATGGGCGTCATCGTCGGTACCGACATCCCCATGTTCATCGGCGCCATGATCCTTGGCCCGCTCACTGCCTGGATCATGATGAAGCTGGACAAGATCTGGGAAGGCCGCGTCAAGCCCGGCTTCGAAATGCTGATCGACAACTTCTCGGCAGGCATCGTTGCCGCCGCCATGGCGGTCGTCGGCATGCTGGTGGTCGGCCCGATTGTGAAGGCCTTCAGCAATGGCGCCAGCGCCGTGGTCGAATTCCTGGTCACCAACGGCCTGCTGCCCTTCACCAGCATCTTCATCGAGCCCGCAAAGGTCCTGTTCCTCAACAACGCCGTTAACCACGGCATCCTCACCCCGCTGGGCACGCAGCAGGCGCTCGAGCAGGGCAAGTCCATCCTGTTCCTGCTCGAAGCCAACCCCGGTCCGGGCTTCGGCATCCTGCTCGCCTTTTCATTCTTCGGCAAGGGTCTGGCCAAGGCGTCCGCGCCGGGCGCAGCCGTGATCCAGTTCGTCGGCGGTATCCATGAGATCTACTTCCCGTACGTCCTGATGAAGCCGATGACGATCTTCGCCGCGATCGGCGGCGGCATGACCGGCATCTTCACGCTCGTGGTCACCGGCGCCGGACTCCGGTCCCCGGCAGCCCCGGGCAGCATCATCGCGGTCTACGCCTCAACGGCACGCGACAGCTACGTCGGCGTGACGCTCTCCGTCCTCTTTGCCACCACGGTGTCCTTCCTGATCGCCTCGGTGGTCCTGAAAGCCAGCAAGGCGCCCGCCGAAGACGACCTCGATCAGGCCACCCACCGGATGGAGGCCCTGAAGGGCAAGAAGAGCTCGGTGTCCGCAGCCCTGATCGGTGAGGGCGTGGGTGCCAGCGGCGTCGCCGTCCTCGCCACCCCGATCAAGAACATCGTCTTTGCCTGCGACGCCGGCATGGGCTCCAGCGCGATGGGCGCCTCGGTGCTCCGCAACAAGATCAAGGCCGCCGGATTCCCGGACGTCAAGGTCACCAACTCCGCGATCGCCAACCTCACCGACACGTACGACGTCGTCATCACCCACCAGGACCTGACCGAACGGGCCAAGCCCGCGACCGCCAGCGCCGTGCATGTCTCTGTGGACAACTTCATGAACAGCCCGCGGTACGACGAGATCGTAGAACTGGTCGAGGCCAGCAACACGGAAGCCGGCACCACGGAAACGACCCCTGCCGCGGCCGCCGCCGGCACCGCCCCCGCGGCCGCCGAGGCAGAAGCCGAGGAGGGTCCCGCCGGCATCCTGGTGGCCGAAAGCGTCGTCCTCAACGGCCACGCGACCACGCGGGACGCCGCGATCGACGAGGCCGGGCAGCTTCTGCTGGACCGCGGCGCCGTCGACTCCGGCTACGTGGACGCCATGCACGAACGCGAGGAATCCGTCTCCACGTACATGGGCAGCTTCCTGGCCATCCCGCACGGCACCAACGCCGCGAAGGACCACATCATGAAGTCGGCGGTCTCCGTTATCCGCTACCCGAACGGCATCGACTGGAACGGCAAGGAAGTGAAGTTCGTCGTCGGTGTGGCCGGCGTCAACAACGAACACCTGCACATCCTGTCCTCAATCGCCAAGGTCTTCACCAACAAGGCCCAGGTGGCCCAGCTCGAGGCGGCCACCACGGTTGACGAAGTGCTGGCCCTGTTCGGAAAGGTCAACTCCTAGTGAAGGCTGTTCATTTCGGAGCCGGAAACATCGGGCGCGGCTTCGTGGGCCTGCTGCTGCACGACGCAGGGTATGAGGTGGTGTTCGCCGACGTCGCGGACGCCCTCATCACCGAGCTGGCCGCCGCGGACAGCTACGAGGTCCACGAAGTCGGAGAGAACCCCGCCGTCCGTACCGTCAACAACTTCCGGGCGCTGAACTCCGGCACCCAGGAAGCCGACGTCGTCGCGGAAATCGCGACGGCGGACATCGTCACCACCGCCGTGGGGCCGCACATCCTGAAGTTCGTGGCGCCCGTGATCGCCAAGGGGATTGCCGCCCGTGCCGCCGGGCTGGCGCCGCTGCAGGTGATGGCGTGCGAGAACGCGATCAACGCCACGGACATCCTGAAGTCCGAGGTCGTTGCCCAGTGGGACCCCGCCGCGGGCGCCCTGGACGCGGCCGCCGTGTTTGCCAACACGGCGGTGGACCGGATTGTGCCGAACCAGGAGGCCGGGCAGGGCCTGGACGTCACGGTGGAGACGTTCTATGAGTGGGTAATCGACCGTACCCCGTTCGCCGGGAAGGAGCCGGTGGTCCCGGGCGCGACGTTCGTGGACGATCTCGCACCGTACATCGAGCGGAAGCTGTTCACCGTCAACACGGGGCACGCGGCGGCGGCCTACTTCGGATTCGAGGCCGGCCTGGGCAAGATTTCCGAGGCCATGGCCGACCAGGATGTCGCGGCCGATGTGCGCGCCGTCCTGGACGAAACCAAGGAGCTGCTGGTGGCCAAGCACGGCTTCAACCGGGCCGAGCAGGAGGCGTACGTGGAAAAAATCCTGGGCCGCTTCTCGAACCCGCACCTGCCGGACACCGTCACGCGGGTGGGCCGTGCCCCGCTGCGCAAACTCAGCCGGCACGAGCGCTTCATCGGTCCCGCTGCCGAGCTGGCCGAACGCGGAATTGTCCCCGAGGCGCTGCTCGGGGCCATCGCCGCCGCCCTGCGTTTCAATGATCCGGCCGACGCCGAGGCCGTGGAGCTGGCGAAAATCCTCTCCGCGTCCACGCCGGACGAGGCCACGGAGGAGATCACTGGCCTGCCGGCGGACCACCCGCTTTTTGCCGCCGTCTCCTCCCTCATCGAGGAGGCCAAGGCGGTCGTCTGATCAACGCCCTAGCTGGGCCGGCGCCGGAACTCACCTGAGTTCCGGCGCCGGCGTTTTTGAGCCCCTCACACCCCCGTTGCCCTATCACTTTTGGCTGCTATCCGACGGTTTTAGCACCCGGGAGTCATAGGGCAACGAGAGTCCTTGACCTTTAGGTTGCCTAACTGTTAGGCTACCTAACTATGAACGCCAGTGAACCGGCTGACCCCGGCCTCCTCGCTCTCGCCGAGGACTTCCGCGAGGCCCTCCGCCACAGCATCTACCTCGTCCGCCGCCTGGACGCCGACGGCGAACTCAGCGCCGCACAGCTCAGCATGCTCAAGATGCTGTTGGACGCCGGGCCCGCCGCAGGTGGCGTGCGGGTAGGCGAAATCGCCCGGAACCTGGGGGTCAAGGTGCCCAGTGCCACCGAGCAGATCATCAAGCTCGAGCGCGCCGGCCTCGCCCGGCGCGAGCCGGACCCCGACGATTCCCGCGCCGTCCGGGTCACCCTCACGGACGCCGGCCTCGCCGCCGTCGCATCCGCCAACGAGCGCCGGAACACCGTCATGGCCGGCGTCCTCTCGTCCCTTTCGGGCGAAGACCGCGCCGCCCTCGCGGCCGCCCTCCCGGTCATCGGCAGGATCAACGCGACGCTCCTTGCCTGATCTTCACCCAACAATTCCAATCACTTAGGAGTGCCCCCATGCACGGCCAGCCCGCCGACACCCTGCCGGCAGCGGAAGTAACCCTCGAGGCCGAGAAGGCCTCACTGCTCAAACAGCCCAAGGCGGTGTGGGCCACGGCCCTCGCGGCGGTGTTCGCCTTCATGGGGATCGGGCTGGTGGACCCCATCCTGCCGGCGATCGCCAAGAACCTGGACGCCTCGCCGAGCCAGGTGTCGCTGCTCTTCACAAGCTATTTCCTGGTGACCGCAGTCGCCATGCTGATCACCGGCTACGTCTCCTCCCGGATCGGCGGGAAGCGGACGCTGCTGATCGGGCTGGCGGTCATCGTCGTGTTCGCCTCCCTGTCCGGCACGTCGGGCAGCGTGGCTGAGCTCATCGGCTTCCGCGCCGGCTGGGGGCTGGGCAACGCCCTGTTCGTGGCCACGGCGCTGGCCGTGATTGTCGGCGTCGCAAGCGGCGGCGCCGGCACGGCGATCATCCTGTACGAGGCCGCGCTCGGCCTGGGCATTTCCCTCGGCCCGCTCCTGGGCGCACTGCTGGGCGGCTGGCAGTGGCGCGCCCCGTTCTTCGGTACGGCCGTGCTGATGGCCTCCGCTTTCATCGCGCTCATTGCCCTGCTGCCCAAGACGCCGCTGCCCGAGCGGAAAGTCCGGCTCCGGGATCCGCTGCTGGCCCTGGGGCACAAGGGGCTGCGGACGACGGCGGCCAGCGGCCTGTTCTATAACTACGGCTTCTTCACCGTCCTCGCCTTCACGCCCTTCATCCTCGGCATGGACGCCTACGGGATCGGCGGGGTGTTCTTCGGCTGGGGTGTGGCGGTCGCGGTCTTCTCAGTGTTTGCCGCCCCCGTGCTGCAGAACCGCTTCGGAGCGGTCCGGGTCCTCACCGGCACCCTGGTCCTGCTGATGCTCGACCTTGTGGGACTGGGCCTGGCCGCCGGGCACTCGGTGCCGGCCGTCGTCGTCCTCGTGGTCATTTCCGGGGCGCTCCTGGGCATCAACAACACCATCTACACGGAGCTGGCCATGGGCGTGTCCGACTCGCCGCGGCCGGTGGCCTCCGCCGGCTACAACTTCGTGCGCTGGATGGGCGGCGCCCTGGCACCGTTTGCCGCGGCGCAGCTGGGCGAGCACTTCGGCCCGCAGGTGCCCTTCTTCGCCGGCGCGCTGGCCATGGTGGCCGCCATTGCCGTCGTCTTCGGCGGACGCCGCTACCTGGCGGCGCACGAGCCGCACGTGGTGTAGCAACGCCCGGTGTTGTGCAGAACCCGCTGAGGTGACAAAGAACGCCCATGCTTCCGAGGAAGCATGGGCGTTCTTTGTCGGAACGCTGAAGGCGCGGCGGGCCTGACAGAAGCGCCGGCTCAGGCCCTGGCGGACTCTTTCGCGGATTCCTTGGCGGCTTCCTTCGCGGATCCCTTCGGTACGAACAGGGTTTCGGCCTGCTCCAGGGACATGCCGTTGGTCTCCGGGACCTTGAACATGACAAAGAAGAACGACGCCGCCGCGAACAGCGCGTACATGGCGTACGTCAGCGGCAGGGAGGCCGCGGCCATAACCGGGAAGCTCAGGGTGATGGCGAAGTTGGCGATCCACTGCGCGGCCGCGGCCAGGCCCAGGGCCCGGGCGCGGATCCGGGACGGGAAGATCTCCCCCAGCAGTACCCACACCAGCGGGCCCCAGGAGGCGCCGAAGCTGATGACGAAGACGTTGGCGGCGACCAGCGCCGCCGGCCCCCACGCCCCGGGCAGCGAGATCGCGTCGCCGGACCCGGTGGCCGAGCCGAAGGCCAGCGCCATGGTGCCCAGCGAGAGGGCCATGCCGATGGAGCCGGCCAACATGATCGGACGGCGACCGATCCGGTCCACCAGGGCGATTGCCACGAGCGTGACCAGGATGTTGGTGACGGCGGTGGCCACGGAGATGGTGAGCGAATCCTTTTCCTGGAAGCCCACCGCCTTCCACAGCGTGGTGGAGTAGTAGAAGATCACGTTGATGCCGACGAACTGCTGCAGCACGGACAGGATGATGCCGATCCAGACCACCGGCTGCAGGCCCAGGGCCTTGCCGCGCAGGGATCCCTTCTGGCCGGCGAACTTGTCCTCGTCGATGGCCTTCTTGATGTCGCGCAGGTGCCGGTCCGAGTCCTCGTCCGGTGCGATCGACTTGAAGACCCTGAGGGCTTCTTCGTCCTTGCCCTGGAACACCAGGAACCGCGGCGATTCGGGCAGGGTGAAGGCGATCCAGCCGTAGACGACCGCGGGGACGGCGGCGGCCATGAACATCCAGCGCCAGGCTTCCAAACCCAGCCACAGGGCCTGGTCCGCGCCGCCGGCCGACGTCGCGAACACGGCGTCTGAGAGCAGGGCGGCGAAGATGCCGGTGGTGATCGCCAGCTGCTGCAGCGAGGCCAGGCGGCCCCGGACGTGGCGGGGGGAGATTTCGGAAATGTAGGCCGGCGCGATCACCGAGGCCAGGCCGATGCCGAGCCCGCCCACCAGACGCCAGAAGATCAGGTCCCAGACGCCGAACGCGAACCCGGTGCCGATGGCGCTGACCAGGAACAGCAGCGCGCCCAGCTTCATGGCCGGGATCCGGCCGTAGCGGTCGGCGATCTTGCCGGCCAGGTAGGCCCCTGCCGCGCAGCCGAGGAGGGCCACGGCGACGGCGAAGCCGGTCACGGCCTCGCTGAGGGCGAACTCGTCCTTGATCGCGTCGACGGCGCCGTTGACGACGGAGGAGTCAAAGCCGAAGAGGAAGCCGCCGACGGCGCCCGCTACGGCCAGCCAAATGACCCTTTTTGGGATCTTGGCGGCGGTCTGGTCATGGGTGGTGGTCATACGGCTCCCTTGGCAGTTCGCGGTCCACGGCCTTCGCCGCAACTACCCAGTCTTACACCCGCCCCCGCGTGCCCCCTGTCACAACCACTGGAAAGTGAGACGAAACATACACTTTGCCGCTGCTGCGGCTGAGGACAGACGACGACGGCCGGCAGTCCACAAGACTGCCGGCCGTCGTCGTGTTCCAGACCTCGTGACCGCCTAGTGGGCGGCGGCCACGGCGCCCTCGCGGGCAACCGCCTTCGGGTCCGTGAGTTTCTTGTTCGGCAGGGCGAACGTGATCAGGAAGGCGATGCCGGTGAGCACGGCGGCCGTGAGCATGACCGCGTCGATCGACTGCGCGAAGCCCTCGACGATGGGACGGGTGAGCGTCGAGTTGGCCGTGTGCAGCCAGCTGGTGTCGTTCAGCGAGTCGTTGCTGGCGCCGTTCTTGAAGAAGTCGTAGAGCTGGGCGTTGGCCGGGTCGGCGGCCACGGCCGGATCCTTGAGCACCTTGAGGTAGTCAGCATTCTGCGCGGCGTCCTTCATGCCCGTGGCGATCTTGTCCGCCGCGAGGCTGAAAAGCATCGAGATGAACACTGCCGTGCCAACCGCGCCGCCCATGGAACGGAAGAACGCGGCGGAGGAAGTGCCCACGCCCATGTCCTTCGAGGGCACGGAGACCTGCATGGCCAGCGTCAGGGGCTGCATGCAGAAGCCCAGTCCCAGGCCGAAGAACACGGCGATGGCGCCGGGGACCCACAGCGGGGTGTCCACGCCGAGGGAGAGGCCCATGACGACGGCGGCCGCCGTCAGCGTTGCGGTGCCAAGGATCGGGAAGATCCGGTAGGTGCCCGAGGCCGAGATGGTCCGGCCCGCTGTGATGGAGCCGGTGAGGATGCCCACGGTGAAAGTGATCATCATGAGGCCGGCCTCGGTGGGGGTCAGGCCCTTGACCAGCTGCAGGTACATGGGCAGCATCGCGATGGCGCCGAACATGCCGATGCCGATGATGAAGTTCAGCAGCGAGGACAGGCCGAAGGTGATGTTCTGGAACAGCCGGAGCGGGATCAGCGCGTAGTCGGCGGCGTGCCGTTCGGCCAGCAGGAACGCGATGATGCCCACGACGCCGAGTGCGTAGCAGAGGTAGGAGTTCGCGGAGCTCCAGCCCCAGGTGCGGCCCTGTTCGGCCACGAGGAGGAGCGGCACAATGGCCAGCGTGATGGCCGCGGCGCCCCAGTAGTCGATCTTCTGCTTCACGTGCTTGGCGGGGAGGTGCAGGTACATGAACACCACCGTGAGGGCCGCGAGACCGATCGGGATGTTGATCAGGAACACCCAGCGCCAGCCGTCGATCCCGAGGATGGTTTCGGTGCCCGCGAAGGCGCCGCCGATCACCGGGCCCAGGACGGAGGAGATGCCGAAGACCGACATGAAGTAGCCCTGGTACTTGGCCCGGTCCTTGAGCGGCACGATGTCGCCGATGATGGTCAGGGCGAGGGCCAGGAGGCCGCCGGCGCCCATGCCCTGGATGCCGCGGGCAATGGCGAGCTCGGTCATTGAGTGGACCGAGCCGGCGTAGAGCGAACCGGCGAGGAAGATCACGATGGCGATGAGATACAGCGGGCGGCGCCCGAAGATGTCACTGAGCTTGCCGTAGAGCGGCGTGCTCACCGTGGAGGTGATGAGGTAGGCGGTGGTGGCCCAGGCCTGCAGGGAGAGGCCGTCGAGGTCGTTGGCGATCGTGTAGATCGAGGTGGACACGATCGTCTGGTCCAGCGAAGACAGGAACATGCCGAGCATGAGTCCCACCATGACGGTGATGGTCTGACGGTGGGTCAGGACCTCTCCCGCGGCGCGCACGGAGGTGGTTTTGGACATGACTGCTCCAAGGTGAAGTGGGGGATTAAGCGGATAGTTGCTTTCAGTAACTATGTTACTGGCTGAATTGTTCCCGCCACTACCTCGGGGAGAAGAAAGTCCTTAGCGTTCGACCAGGATCCCGTCCGGATCGCACCAGATCATCACGCCGGGGCGGATGGCCACGCCGTCGATTTCCAGGGGCACGTCGATTGCCCCGGCGCCGTCCTTGGCGCTCTTGCGCGGGTTGCTGCCCAGTGCCTTAACCCCGAGCGGCAGCCCCGCGATGGCGAGCCGGTCCCGGATGGCACCGTTGATAACGACGCCGGCCCAGCCGTTCGCGACGGCGCTCGCCGCGATCATGTCCCCCATCAGTGCGGTGCGAAGGGAACCGGCGCCGTCGACCACCAGGACGGAGCCGTGGCCGGGAGCGGCCAGCACGGACTTGACCAGCGCGTTGTCCTCAAAGCAGCGGATAGTCCGGACCGGCCCGCTGAAATGCGTGTGCCCGCCCAGGGACTGGAACTGCACCGACACGGATTCCAGCTCCCCGCCGCGCTCGTCGTAAAGGTCTGCGGTATTCAGGGCGGAAGCGTTCACAGTGACTCCTTGAGTGTTAACCGGATGGCGTGGCAGAGCGGGTTGGCAGCGTGTTTCATGACCGAGACTCGCACATTGCGCCCAGATCTGCCGAGTCCCGGTAGTCTGGCTGCGCACTGATACATATGCCTGATCATCAGTTCCAGGGGGAGCCATGAGCATGTCCGATACCACCGCGCCGGCGCTCGCCGAACCCGAACGCCGCGTCCGGCCTGTCTGGACGGCAGGGATGGTGCTGGTCAACGTCGGCATCAACGCGGCATTCTTCGGCCCGCTCCAGGTGCTCCTCGGCCAACAGGCGGCAGCCTTCAGCGAACCGGACAAGGAAGCCATCCTCGCCCTCGTGACGGGTGCGGGTGCGGCCGTGTCCCTGGTGGCCAACCCCCTCTTCGGCGCCTTCAGCGACCGGACCACCGCGCGCCGGGGGCGGCGGGTGCCGTGGGTGCTCTTCGGTGCCGTCCTGGGTGCCGCGGCCCTGATCGCGCTGGCCGGCGCCCCGGGCGTTGCCGCAATGACGCTGCTCTGGTGCCTCGTCCAGGCCGGCTGCAACGGCGCCTATGCGGCCATCACGGCGGCCATCCCGGACCGCGTGCCGGTACCCCAGCGCGGCACCGTCGGCGGCCTTGCCGCCATGGGCCAGACAGCGGGAATCCTGGCAGGGGCGGTGATCGCCGCCGCCGTCGCCGGAAACTTCGCCGCGGGGTATGTTGTCTGCGCGGTGGCGCTGCTCGCCGGCGTCGTGCTCTATTACTTCAAGAACGACGACGTTCCGCTGCCTGCGCAGGCCCGTCCGCCGTTCAGTCTGGGCGGCTTTGTGCGGGGTTTTTGGATTTCCCCGGCCCGCCATCCGGATTTTGCCTGGGCCTGGCTGACACGGCTCCTGGTGAACATCGGCAACCATATGATCACCCTCTACCTGCTGTTTTTCCTCAACGACGCCGTCCGCGTCCGCGAAACCCAGGGTATCGAGCCCGAGTTTGGCGTCCTGATCCTCACGGGCCTGTATGCGGTCATGGTGATCATCACCAGCGTGGTCGGCGGCCGGCTGAGCGACCGCCTGGGCCGCCGGAAGCCGCTGGTCATCATCTCTTCCGCCGTGATCGCCGCAGCCTCCCTCATTCTTGCGTTCGCGCCCACCTGGCCGGGTGCGCTGGTCGGCGCCTCCGTGCTCGGCATCGGCTTCGGCTGCTATCTGGCGGTGGATTTTGCCCTCATTACCCAGGTGCTGCCCACGGCCCTGAACCGGGGCAGGGATCTTGGCGTCATCAACATTGCCAACTCGCTGCCGCAAGTGCTCGCCCCGCTGATCGCGTACCCCTTTGTTGCCTTCTGGGGCGGCTATGTGGCGCTGTACTTGGCGGCCGCCGTGATTGGGCTCCTGGGGGCCGTGTTCGTGGTGAAGATCAAGGGCGTGGACTGAGCCGCCCGCGTTCCGTGCAGGGGGCCTCGGAGCCCCGGTCTCCTCGCCGGGCGCCCGGATTCGTGGCGTATAGTGGACGGCAATTGCCGCGGCAGCGCGGTGGGCGGATCGCGCCCGGCTGCCGAGAAAAACGACCCCCGGAACGCTGCTGATGCCTGATTTTCACTCAGATCTTCCACCGATGGCCCCTCCACCCACTCTGCCCCGGCAGCGGCTCCGTTACGTGCGGATCCTAGATGTCGCCGCGGGGTTTGCCCGCAAGGGCCTGGACTCCGTGGTCCTGTCCGAGGTGGCGGCCAAGGCGGACGTGCCACTGGGGACGCTGTACCGCTACTTCCCGTCGGCCACCCAGCTGGTCCTGGCGCTGTACCGCAAGCAACTGGGCGAACTGCTCGCGGGGAGCTCGCCGGCGGCCGGCAAGGTCGCGGCCCAGGCCCTCGCGGGAGTGGTGATGGAGATCTTCCACATGCGCCTGATGCAGCCCGCCGTGGAGCAGTCCCTCAACCGGGCGGTCTACGTCAAGGACAACGACACAACGCGGCTGCTGCGCGAGATCGATGCGACGGCCGAGAAGGCAGTCACGGCGGCGTGCGGCGACCCGGCCGTGGCCCGGGTCCTGCTGCTGACGGTTACGGGCCTGGTCCAGGCCGTCCGCTGCCGCCGGCTGTCCCTCTTCGAAGCGGAGGAGGACCTGAAGAAGGCCTGTTCCCTCCTGCAGCGGACCCCGCAGGCCGCGTAACTGGTCTAGACCAGCGGCCCGGAATATGCCCTCCCGCGCGTGATCCGGGTCACATATTCTGGAGAAGAAACGTTTCACCACGGGTGGGTAACGCTCCCCGCGGGCGTAACGGGCGCGATGCCCTGTTTACCATTGCTGGACCGGAGCCGGCTGATGCCGGCAAATCGGGGAAACACCGGCGACCGCCACCTCTGGTCGCCGCCGCCCCTGCCAGACCAACTTGAGCATCCTTGCTTGAGCTTCCATGAGCCGTGCGCCCACGGTGAGCCCCAGGAGACAACGACGTGTCCACTGAAACGATCATTCCCGCCGATTCCCCCTCCCCGGCTGAGCCAGTAGCCGTGCTCAGCGACGAGGAAATCTTCGCATCCCACGAGGGCGGCAAGCTGTCGATTTCCAGCACCGTCCCGCTTGCCAGCAAGCGCGACCTCTCCATCGCCTACACGCCTGGTGTCGCCCAGGTCAGCCGCGCCATCCACGCCAACCCGGAGCTCGCCAAGACGCTCACGTGGGCCCAGCGCCTCGTGGTGGTGGTCAGCGACGGCACGGCCGTGCTGGGGCTGGGCAACATCGGCGCCAGCGCCTCGCTGCCCGTGATGGAGGGCAAGTCCGCGCTGTTCAAGGCCTTTGGCGAACTCGACTCCATCCCGCTGGTCCTCAACACCACCGACGTCGACGAAATCATCGAGACCCTTGTCCGGCTGCGCCCCAGTTTCGGCGCCGTCAACCTTGAGGACATCGCCGCGCCCCGCTGCTTCGAACTCGAGGAGAAACTCATCGAGGCGCTGGACTGCCCGGTCATGCACGATGACCAGCACGGCACCGCCGTCGTAGTCCTCGCCGCCCTGACCAACGCCGCCAAGGTGACCGGCCGGACCCTCGACAGCCTGCGTGTGGTGGTCTCCGGCGCCGGGGCCGCCGGGATCGCGGTCGCCGAAATCCTGCTGACGGCCGGAATCGGCGACGTCGTCCTCCTGGACTCCCGCGGCACCATCAACAAGGACCGCGCGGACATCGCCGCCGATCCGGCCAGCAAGAAGGCCCAGCTCGCCGCCCGCAGCAACCCGCGTGGCGTGACAGGCGGCCCGGGGGAGGCGCTGCTCGGCGCCGACGTGTTCGTCGGGGTCTCCTCTTCGAAGCTGGACGAGGAGCACCTCAAGCTGATGAACCACAGCTCGATCGTGTTCGCCCTGTCGAACCCGGACCCGGAAGTCCTGCCGGAGGTCGCGAGCAAGTACGCGGCCGTCGTCGCCACCGGACGCAGCGACTTCCCGAACCAGATCAACAATGTCCTGGCCTTCCCCGGCATCTTCCGCGGCGCCCTCGACGCCGGCGCCCGCCGGATCACGCCGGCCATGAAGCTCGCCGCGGCCCGGGCCATCGCGGAACTGGCCGAGGACGACCTTTCCGCGGACTACATCGTGCCCAGCCCGCTGGATCCGCGCGTGGCCCCGGCCGTCTCCGCCGCAGTCGCCGCGGCGGTGGCCGCCGAGTAGCAGGACCGCGTCAGAAGGCATCCGACACCGGACGACGACGGCGGCGCTTCCCTGAGGGGGAGCGCCGCCGCTGTCGTTCGGGGAGCCGTCCGGAAGTTAGGCGCCGGCCATAGACTGGGGCCATGAACCCCGAGATTGTCGTGACAGTGCTCTGCGGCCTCGCCATCGTGGTGGGCGTTGCCGGGACGATCATTCCCGTTCTGCCCGGCAGCATCCTGATCGGGGCGAGCCTGCTTGCCTGGGCATTGTGGGGCGGCGCCGGGACCACCGGTTGGGTGGTCTTCGGGATCGGGATGCTTTTCGTTCTGGCCGGCCTGGCCGCGAGCACTGTCCTTACCGGCCGGAAGCTCAAGCAGCACAGCATCCCGAGCCGTTCCGTGGTGGTGGGCCTCGTGCTGGGCGTGGCCGGCATGTTCGTCATCCCCGTGGTGGGGCTCTTTGTGGGCTTCGCCGCCGGGCTCCTGCTCAGCGAGCTGCAGCGCACCCGCGTGTTCGGCACCGCAGTGGCCTCGAGCTGGGCCGCGCTGAAGGCCACGGGCCTGGGCATGATCGTGGAATTCGGCCTCGCGTGCCTCGCCGCGAGCACCTGGGTGATCGGCCTCTGGGTGGCCTCGGCGGCCTAGCAGCGGCCTGCCGGAGCCTACTACCATGGGGGAATGAGCGCCGGACTTGGCGAATCCGCCCCCCAAATTCCTGACGGCCGCATTCCCGCTGGCCGGCTTGCTGACGGCGAAAGTCCCGACGGCCAGCGCAGGCCGTACACGGACACCCGCGACCTGACGCCCTTCCGCAAGGTAGTGGTCCGGACACCCGTCCGCGGCCTGGCCGGCACCGTGGGCGGCGCGGTGGCCGGACTCATGGCGGGCCGGGCACCCGGGACGCTGGCCGCCGAAGGCGGGGTGCCCCGGCTGGGCAGGGTAGGGGGCCGGACCTCCGCCAAGAGGATGAAAGCCGTGCACTCCGCCGTCTTCGGCAGCACCGATCCTGACCGCCTGATAACCCTGGCCCGCTCCTACCCCGGCTGGGCGGGGGTGTGCTACCTCATGGCCGGGCTGCTGGCGTACGCCCACGGCGGGCACCTGCGCGCGTCCGAACTCCTGCAGCACGGCCTGAGACTGCGGAACGACGAGGACGCCAACCGCTACGCCGGCGAATACCTGGCCGGCGTGGTCACCAGGGTGGAGGTGGCCGAGCGGATTGAGGTTCCGGTGCTCTTCTCCGAGGAGGCCGTGTTCCTGGCGCTGTCCCATTCCCTGCGCGAGACCGGCCAGACGGAGGCGGCGCTGGCGGCGCTGGCCGGCCTGCCGCCGTCGTTGCCGCTCGCCCTGGCGCGCTGTTCGCTGGAGGCCGAGCTGGGACGCGACGTCGACGTGGTGGCAGAGACCGAGGGCCTGCTGAACGCGGACGATCTGTCCGCGGCGCTGCTGCTGGTGCGTGCCCGGTCGCTGCGCAGGCTCGGCGCCTACACCGCTTCCCGTTCGGCCCTGCAGGAAGTCCTGCGGCGCAGGAAGACTGACTTCACCCTCCGCAGCGACGCGCTGACTGACACCGCCCTGCTCCTCCTCGAGGCGGGCCGCAAGACCCTCGGCGGCCGGGACTGGCAGCGCCACAAACCGGCACAGCTGGAGGCCGTGAAAGCCATCCGCAAAGACGCCGAAATGCACGAACTCTGGGACCGCGAATACGGGCGCGCTGACGACGACTGACGGGCTTCCACGCCCGATCGCGGCCAAATCCACGTATCCACTACTCTTGCGGGCCCCTGGGGCGGGGAGTACAAACGAGGCATGAGAGATGCGGTGGAGCGCTGGATGCAGCACTACATCACAGCGTGGACGACGAACGATCCGGAGGACATCCGGGCGCTGTTTACCGAGGACGCCATCTATGCGACCAGCCCCCAGGAAGCCGAACCATGGCAGGGCCGGGACGATATCGTGGAGCACTGGCTTGCCGGGCGTGATGAGCCGGATGACTGGATGTTTGAATGGAAGCTGCTGGGGGTCGACGGCGGCCGGGCGTTTGTGCAGGGCCTGACGACGTATCGCGGCAACAGCCGGAGCTATGACAACTTGTGGGTCATCCAACTGACCGCGGACGGCCGCGCGTCGTCCTTCACCGAGTGGTACATGCAGCGCAAGTAGCCCCAGGGCGGATTCGCGCCCTCACCCGTGCGTCATGGCTGCGCTGAGGGCGGGCACGATCTGCTCGGCGAGCAGCAAGGCGCCCAGGGCCAGCATGATGATCCCGCTGGCCAGCGTCACTTGGCGCGCTGCGCCCGGCCTGGCCTGCAGCAGTTTCCGCGCCAGGAGTGCCACACAGCTGTAGATGACGCCCACGAGCAGGATGAAGGTCAGCCCGAGCAGACCCGACTGGACCGGAACCGGCCACGCGGCGTCAGGGCTGACGAACTGCGGCACCAGGGCCACGAAGAACAGCAGGCCCTTGGGGTTGATCCCGCTGATGCCCATGCCCTGGAGGAAGACCCGGAACTGGCTCGCGGGTGTGGCGGCACCGGGAGCAGCGGTACCGGTGCTGAAGCTGGCCCCGCGCCAGGACCGCAGGGTGCTGAAGCCCAGCCACAGCAGGTAGAGGGCGCCCGCCGCGGTCAGCCAGCCCAGCACGCCGGGCATCCCGGCGAGCAGTGCCGCCAGGCCCAGCACAAGCAACGCCGTGTGGAGGGCGTAGCCCCCGCAAAGACCGGCGACGGCGGGCGCGAAGCTGCGCTGCCGGAGCCCGGCCGCGATCGAATAGGCCCAGTCGACGCCGGGGGTGCATGCCAGGGCGACGGCGACAACCATGAAGGCGAGGAAAAGCTGGGGGTTCATGGCGGGCTCCAGGAATGCGGCACCCCGTGGCGGGTACAAGAAAAACTCTAGGCAAATTCGGCCGGGAAGTGCTCGCTTATTTACTGAAGAATCACCGCTATTGGGTAAGATAATTGCGTGATTGACGCCATTGACAGAAGTATTTTGCGTTACCTCAAATCGGACGGCCGGATGACTGCCACGGCCTTGGCGGCCAAGGTGGGGTTGACCGTGGCCCCGTGCCACCGCCGGCTGCGGGATCTGGAGGCCGCCGGGATCATCCGGGGCTACCGGGCGGACATTGATCCGGCCGCGGTGGGGCTCGGTTTCGAGGCGATCGTGTTCGTGACCCTGCGCCAGGTGGACCGTTCCACCATGGAGATCTTCGAGAGCCGGGTGGCCGGCAATCCCAACATCGTCGAGGCCCAGCGGCTCTTCGGGTCGCCGGACTACCTGCTCAAGGTCATCGCGGAGGACCTGCCCTCCTACCAGCGTTTCTACGACAGTGAACTGACCTCGCTGCCCGGCGTCGAGCGACTGACGTCAACGCTGGTCATGAAGAACCTGAAGGCCAACGCCGGGCCGCCGGTCTAGACGCGGCCGCCTGCTCAGGCGCCGAGCAGTCCCGTGGTCCGGTAGGGAATGACCTCGCGCAGGAACATGCTCGTTGAGGTCCGGACGATTCCGGGACACAGCCGGATTTCCTCTGACACGCGGTAGAGATCGTCCGGGCTCTTGGCCACCACCCGGATCAGGAGATCGGTGTCGCCGGCCGGGGCGTGGCATTCGAGCACCTCAGGGATGTTGCGCAGGGCGGCGATTGCCTCGTTGAGGTGGCTCTGGTCCAGTTCCGCGCTGACCGCGGCCGCCACGCCGCGGCCCAGGGCGGACGGCAGCACCCGGCTGCTGTTCGGCCGGAGCGCGCCCGACGCCGACATCCGTTCCAGGCGGGACTGGACGGTGCCGCGGGCCAGGCCCAGCTTCTGCGCCAGCACCATGACCGGCACGCGGGGATCTTCGTCCAGCGCGGCGAGGATCCGCCGGTCCGTCGCGTCGAGCTCCTGCAAAATGACCACTTCCTGTTCGCGGTCCGGGCTGTGGTTGATCAGATTGACTACTCTGGGGCCGGTCCGTTGCACCAACTGTAGGGCTTCTGCTCAAATGGTGACAACAAGGGGACGAGGCCACCGCCACGATCCCGAAGGCTACGGACATCCCGGCACACCACCCGGACCCCGGACGAGGCTCCCGCAAGGAACCAGCCGCTGACTGACTCTTGTTCACGCATCGTCATTCCGCACAACGCACTCGCGGCAAGAGCCCCTGAGCCACCGACGCCGGATTTCCCGAAGTCATCGGTAGCTGAGGGGCTCTTGTGCTGCTCCGCATAGGCTTATCCCATGACCTCAGCTGGCCGCTTCGCCCCCAGTCCCTCCGGCGAACTGCATGTGGGCAACCTCCGGACGGCCATCCTGGCGTGGCTGTTCGCCCGGTCCGGGGGGCGGCGGTTCCTGCTGCGGGTGGAGGACCTGGACCGTGCCCGGGCCGGCGCCGAGGCCGAGCAACTCCGCGACCTGGCGGCGATCGGCGTGAACTGGGACGGCGGCGTCGTGCGCCAGACGGAGCGTGAGCACCTGTATGACGGGGCGATCGCGGAGCTGACGGCGGCCGGCATGACCTATGAGTGCTTCTGTACCCGCCGCGAAATCCAGGAGGCCCCCTCGGCACCGCACGCTCCGCTGGGCGCCTACCCGGGAACGTGCCGGAACCTCAGCGGCGCCGAGCGCGAGGCCAAGCGGGCCGCCCGGCCGCCGGCTGTCCGGCTCCGCTCCACCGTGGCCGAGGTGACGGTGCGGGACGTGCTCCACGGCAGTTACACCGGGGTGGTCGACGACTTCGTGCTCCGGCGCAACGACGGCGTGACCGCCTACAACCTGGCCGTGGTGGTGGACGACTCCGCGCAGGGCATCGACCAGGTGGTCCGCGGCGATGACCTGCTGCCGTCCACGCCGCGGCAGGCCTATTTGGCGTCGCTGCTCAATATGCCTGTTCCTGAATATGCGCATGTGCCGCTGGTACTGAACGCCGACGGCGCCCGGCTGGCCAAGCGTGACGGCGCCGTCACGCTGGCCGACCTGGCGTTGGCCGGGGTGGGCGCGGACCAGGTCCGGGACACTTTGCTGGGCTCCCTTGGCCTCCCGCCGGGCCGCCTCGACGATGTCCTCGCCGCCTTCGACCCGGCGGCCCTGCCCCGCGAGCCCTGGGTGTGGCCCGGGGTGCCGGGAGCGCACAAGGGGGCGCATCCGGGAACCGGCCTCCGGGCAGGGACGGACAGCCGCGGCGCGTAGGCTGGATTCATGACCGAGCCTGCACACCCTCAGCCCCGCTTCACCGTCGAGACAGCCAAGGTCCTGGCCGAGGTGGCCCACAACCGCCAGAAGGACAAGCTCAAGCGGCCATACCGGGAACATGTGCTCGCCGTCGGGGACGCCCTGGCGGACTTCGACGACGACATCCGGATCGCCGGGTACCTCCACGACATCGCGGAGGACACCCCGATGACGCGGCAGGCACTGCTGGACATGGGGGTCTCCGAGCGTGCCGCGGACATCATCGAGCGGGTCACGAAGCGCCTGCATGAGAATCCGGACGACTACCAGGCCGGCATCCGGTACATCGCCGAGGACCACGACGCCACGCTCGTTAAGATTGCCGACAACGCGCACAATTCGCTGCCCGAACGGGTCAAGGCGCTGGCCGAGAAGTGGCCGGACAAGCCCCCGGTCACCCGCTACAACGATGCCCGCCCGGTGCTCTACGCCGCCGTTCCTGTCGAGGAAACCCGGAAAATCCTGGCCCGGGTCAATCCCTGGCTGTTGAACGAACTCGACGACATGCTCGACGAGGCGGATGACACGGACTACGAGTTCCTCTCCTATGACGCCCCGGCAGCAGATACGGCAGCAGCAGACGCCCCGGCAATGGCCGCTGCAGCAGACGCGGAAGCTGCGCCGGGCGATGCTCCGGCCGGCGACACCGGGTCCGCACGGGACTGAGCATGCGCGCCTACGTCCTCACACGCTACGGCGGCCCGGACGCCATGGAACTCCAGGATGTTCCGGTTCCGCAGCCCGGCCCGGGTGACGTCCGGATCAAGGTCGCCGCGGCCGGGCTGAACCCGGTGGACTTCAAGTTCCGCGGGGGCGCGCTCCGGCCCATCAGCCATGTCCGCCTGCCGATCGTTGCCGGCTGCGAGCTCGCCGGGACGGTGGAAGCAATCGGACCCGGGCCCAACCGCTTTTCCATCGGCGACCGCGTCTACGCCCGGGTGGACAAGGCCAGGCTTGGAGCCTTCGCCGAGCTGGTGTGCGTGCAGCAGGAATTGGTGGCCGCCATGCCGGCGTCGCTCGGATTCGCCGAGGCCGCAGGACTGCCGCTGGCCGGGCTCACGGCGTTGCAGGCCCTCCGCGATGAACTTGCCGTGGGCCGCGGCACCCGGCTCTTCATCTCCGGCGGCGCCGGCGGGGTGGGAACACTCGCCATCCAGCTCGCGACGTATCTCGGCGCCCAGGTCACCACCACGGCATCGGCCCGCGGCGAGGCGCTGGTGCGCCGGCTGGGGGCGGACGCCGTCATCGACTACAACCGGGAGGACTTCTCCGCGGTACTGCATGATTTCGATGCGGTCCTGGACCTGGTCGGTGGCGTGACCCTCAGGGATTCCTTCCGCATTCTTAAGTCCGGCGGCAGGGTGGTATCCATCGCCGGCGTTCCCGAGCCGCTCACCGCGACGAAAGACCTGGGCTCGCCGCCGATGATCACGGCCGCGTTCTGGCTGATGAGCATGGGCATCCGCCGCCGCGCCCGGAAGGCGAAGGCCAGCTACCGTTACCTGTTCATGCACCCCAGCGGGGATGATTTGCGCACCCTGGCGGCCCTCGTCGACGCCGGCCACGTGCAGCCGGTCATGGACCGCACCTACCCGTTCGCGGACATTGGGGGAGCCTTCGCCGCGCTCGAACAGGGCCACGCCAAGGGCAAGATCGTCGTCACCCTCTAGCGGCTCCCGGTTGCCGGGCCCGCCACAGCAGGCCGATGTACACCAGGTCAAAAACGCTGCAGAGCGCCCCCACGCCCAGGATCAGGGGCGAGTTGCCGTACCAGCCCAGCGCGATCGTGGGCGCGAGCGTGCCGACCCACTTGGCCACGGCGATCAGCAGGGTCTGGCCGCGGGTGCCGCCCCGGGCGGCGAACATGGCGATGAACAACCCGGACATCAGCAGGTTCTGCAGGAACGCCGCGTAGCGGGCCGCGTCGTCCCAGCCAAACTGGACGACGAACAGCAGCTGGACCGCGAAGGACGTGACGCCCAGCAGGAGCGCCCAGCCGATGAACAGCCGCCGCGTCACCCAGCCCGGCAGCTCGGAGCGGCCGAACTTCAGGAAGGTGTACACAATCACGACGTCGGCCAGTCCCCACGCGATATTGAAGACCCCCTGGGCGGTGATTCCCGTCGCGATGGAGCGCATGGCGTAGATGGCCTCCCAGGCGAAATTTAGGGCCAGCGCGGCGGCCGGGATCGCGTAGCTCCGGTCCTTGAAACCGATCCGGATGGCATCGACGTAGACCACGGTCCAGGCCAGGCCGCTCACAATTGTGAGAAACATCACGCTGCCTCCACTAGGCAATGACGGCTCGGCAATGACTGCAACGCGGGGTCACTTGGCGCCCATGCAGAGCCCCAACATGGGCCGCAACTGACCCCGCGTTGCTTCCCCTAGACGCGCCCTAGGTCGTCGATGTCCTCCAGGAACTGCTGGTGCACTTCGGCGCTGACCGTGGTCCGGGTGTCGGCGATCGCGTCGAGGTAGTCCTGGGTGGCCGGACCCTTCCGGACGGCTTCGCGGACTGAGGCGCTGCCGCCGGACGCCGCGCCGCCGTCGTCGTACACCGCCTTTTCCAGCGCCCGCTGGGAGGCGCTGCGGGCCGCGTACTCAATGTCCGCGGGGGAGAACCCCTCGGTGCGGTCCACCAGCAGCTCGACGTCGACGTCGTCCACCACGGTGGCAGGGATGAAGCGCTGCCACATGGCCTCGCGGGCCTGGCGGTCCGGCAGGCCGATCGGGATGACGTAGTCGAAGCGGCCGTGCCGCAGGAATGCGGAGTCCAGGGCGCGGATGAAGTTGGTGGCGCAGACCAGCAGCCGGCCGGGCTGTTCGCGGAAGGCCGGGATGATCTTGAGCAGTTCGTTGGTGACGCCCTGCAGGGGCGACGGCGGTTCGCCGGAGCGCTGGGAGGCGATCTCCTCCACCTCATCGATGAACACGACCGCGTGCTCGAGTTCGGCGATCTCCAGGAAGGTCTCGCGCAGCGCCCCGGCCAGCCCCTTGGGGTCTGAGGCCAGCCGGGAGGGGAATACCTCCACGAACGGCCACTCCAGCCTGGAGGCGATGGCCTTGGCGAAGGTCGTCTTGCCCGTACCGGGCGGGCCGAAGAGGACCACCGCCCGGGGCGGCACCACCCCGTATTCGTCGGCGAGGTCGGCCTCGGCGAGGGGAAGGACCAGCCGGCGTTCCAGCAGTTCCTTCTCGTTGCGCATGCCCGCCACGTTTTCCCAGAGGTCGCGGGCCAGGATCCGGCCACCGAGCTGGCTGAGCGGCTCGAGTTCCTGGCGCTGGACCGGGATTTTCCGCTCGAAGTAGCGCAGGTTCTTCTTCAGGGCGAAGCCGCGGCTCAGGAAGGCCTCCACCCGGGTTTCGGATTCGGGCATCAGGGCCGAGAGCTTGTTGAGCCCGTGCGGGGCCATCCGGTTCTCGACTGAGGCCAGCAGCGAGGTGCCGATGCCGCGGCCCCGGTAATCGGGCAGGGTGGCCAGGAAGACGATCCAGCCCTGGTCGTGGGCGGCGCGTCCGACGGCGGCGCCCACCACCTGCTCGCCCTGCACCGCGACGACGGCGTGGTCCTTTTCGCAGGAGGCGAGCACCTCGGAGAGGGCGTAGACCGGCTCGACGTTGGTGGCCTTGAGGGATTCCCAGAGGTGCAGGATCCCGTCAAGATCGGCCGAATGGAAATCCCTGATCCGCCAATTGGTCATGAGCTGTCTCCCGGGTGGTTCGTCGCTGAGCCATGTTGAGTCTGTCCGCTGAGCATATGCGAACCACGTGCAGGAGAGGTTGCGGGGACGTTGCGTTACGCGGACCCGGACTGCCGGGATGTTACTCCGAATCCCCGCCGGTCCCACGCACGGGTCGGTTGGCCACGAGCGGATACGGGCCGGTGAACCCGTCGCGGACGGCGGCGATCTCCAGGATGCGGTGCCGGCAGAGGCGCCAGCCGAGCATCAGCAACGGGATGATGACCGCGAGGGAGGCGATGGTCCACGTTCCGACTGGCGAGTCGAAGGCCATGAGGACCAGCACCGCCAGGAGGAAGGCCAGGGTGATCCAGCCCGTGACGGGTGCGCCCGGCATACGGAACGCGGGCCGGAGCAGTTCTCCGCGGGCTGCGAGCCGGGCGAGCTGCATCTGGCACAGGACGATCATGGCCCAGGTGCTGATGATGCCGAGCGATGCGACGTTCAGGACGATCTCGAAGGCCTCGGCCGGGACCACGGCGTTCAGGATCACGCCCAGGACAGCCACTGCGGCAGTGAGGGCGATGCCGCCGTAGGGGACACCGGACTTGTTCATCCGGCCGGCGAATTTCGGCGCGGAACCGGAAATGGACATCGAGCGCATGATCCGGCCGGTGGAGTAAAGGCCTGCGTTGAGCGAGGACAGCGCCGCGGTAAGGACCACGAGGTTCATGATGGCGTCCACGCCGTCGACCCCGATGGAGCCGAAGAATGTCACGAAGGGGCTTTCGCCGGCCTTGTAGGAGCTGTAGGGCAGCAGCAGGGAGAGCAGCACGAGCGAGCCGACGTAAAACACAGCGATGCGCACGATCACCGTGTTGATGGCCCGCGGCATGATCTTTTCGGGGTTTTCGGTCTCGCCGGCGGCGGTGCCGATCAGTTCGATCGAGGCGTAGGCGAACACGACGCCCTGCATCACCACGATGGCCGGCAGCAGGCCATTGGGGAACATGCCGCCGTTGTCAGCGATGAGGCTGAAGCCGACCTCCTGCCCGGCCACGGGCGTGCCGAAGATGACGAAGTAGATGCCGACGAGCAGGAAGGACACGAGCGCCACGACCTTGATCAGCGCGAACCAGAATTCCAGCTCGCCGAACACCTTGACGCTGATCAGGTTCAGGCCCAGGACCAGGATCAGGGCCGCCAGCGCCCAGGTCCACTGCGGCACGTCCGCGATGGGCGCCCAGTATTTCTTGAAGAAGTTCATGTACAGCGCGACGGCGGTGATGTCCACGATCGCGGTCATGGCCCAGTTCAGCCAGTACAGCCAGCCGGTGACGAACGCGGCCTTCTCGCCGAAGAATTCGCGGGCGTAGGACACGAACGAGCCGGACGAGGGCCGGTGCATCACGAGTTCGCCGAGCGCGCGCAGGATCATGAAGGCGAAGAACCCGCAGACGGCATAGCTGATGATCAGGGCCGGACCGGCGGTGGCGAGCCGGCCGCCGGCGCCCATGAACAGGCCGGTGCCGATGGCGCCGCCGATCGCGATCATCTGGACCTGCCGGGGTTTCAGGCCTTTGTGGTAGCCCTGGTCCTCGGCGTGGAGCGCAGCTCCCGAGGCGTGGGCATGCGCCGGAATGGTGTGGTCGGTGACGGCGGATTGTGGCTGGGTCTGCTGTTGAGCGGGCAGTTTTTGGGCGCGGGCAGTGTCAGGAGAAGTCATGGGGGTCCTTCGGGGTTCGGAGGGGCGCTACTTGCTCAGGTTGGCCAGGCGGTGCGGGCTGAGGAGTTCGGTGAGCTGCTCGTCGGTGAGCAGGCCGTGTTCGAGGACTAGTTCCGCGACGCCCTTGCCGGTGGCGAGGGCTTCCTGGGCGATGGCCGTGGCTGTGGCGTAGCCGAGTTGCGGGTTCAGGGCGGTGACGAGGCCGATGGATTGTTCCACGGTGAGGCGAAGGTGTTCGGTGTTGGCGGTGATGCCCCGGACGCAGCGGGCCGTGAGGGTGCGGCACGCGGCTTCGAGGTGGGAGATGCTCTTGTGGAGGCTGTGGACGATGATGGGTTCGAAGGCGTTGAGCTGGAGCTGGCCGG
>NZ_JBFTLP010000023.1:0-68424 GCF_056396505.1 Arthrobacter sp. 05T410
CGAGCGGACGTTGAGGGTGTTGGCGGAGCCGGCGGAGGCCAGGCTGGTGGTGCGTATGCGCAGGATCGCGCCGGTCAGTGTTTGCCCGGCCGGGGCTGCCGGGACCTGGAACCGGAGCACGGTCGTGGCGTCCGGTGAGCCGTAGACCGCCAGCGAGCCGCTGGTGCCGAAGTCCGTCGTGGGCGCCGACGCGGAGGTGTAGGTATCCGCCGCACTCTCCACCGCCAGCACCGTCGGTACCGCAAGGGCGGTGGGGGCGGTGATGAACGTCAGTAGGAGCGCCGCGGCTCCGGCAGCGCTAAACCAGCGGATACTTTTCATCAGCGGCCCTTCGACTGGCCGGAAAGACAAAAAATACCGGCTTGGTGACGTTCCCTAGGGGTACTTTGTCATCCCGTGCCTGCCTGAAGTCAATGGGCAGGCCCGCCAGGAAGGGCGTTTGGACGCCAAACCAAAGGTTTTCCCCAGATTGGGCCGGAATCCCGCCGGGCCGCGGCGGAGCGCCAGCGGGCCGCTCAAAGCCCCGGGCGCAGCCCGATCGCGGCAAAGACGGGCGCCATCTGCCGGGAGGTCGGCAGCGACGCGATCACGATCCCGTCGAGTTCGCCATAGAAGGCTTCGCGGGCCCGGGCCAGCGCGGCCCGGAGCCGGCATTCGGTGATGAGCGGGCACGTCCCGCCCGTGGCAATGCAGTCGGCCGGGTCCATGCGGGTGTCGAGTTGCCGCAGCAGCTGGCCGACCGTTGCGGTCCGGCCGGCGCTGCTCAGCCGGGATCCGCCGTTGCGGCCGCGTTCGACGTCGATCAGGCCCAGTGCGCGCAGCTTCGCCATCGCCTTGCTGACGTGGTTGTACGGCGTGCCGACAGCGTCGGCGATGCTCTGGGTGGTCAGGAGCCCGCCGTCCGGAGCGGCCGCGAGCACCAGCAAAGCGCGAAGGCTCACATCGGCGAACGCATTGATCTTCATATCCCCAGCCTAAGGGCGGTCTAGTCCACCCAGACGGCGGGCTCGTTGGTATCGGCGGCCAGCTGGCCGAACTCGAGTTCGTGCGTCCCGGTCTTCGCTGCGTAGGGCAGTACGGCGGCGAACAGGGAGCCGTCCTGGTGCTCTGCCGCGACGTGGATGGCGTCCGAGTCTTCCTCGAGCAGCGTGATGTCGCAGACGACGGCGGCGGCCCGGAACTCTTCCCGGTGCTGCCGGAGCAACTCGTGGAGGTCCCGGATCATGGCGTCCGCGTCGAAGTCGGCGTCCGATCCGTCGCTCGCGTCCGCGGGTGTCACGGCCACCAGCCGGACTTCGCCGTCGTTCTGCACCACCAGGGCGAAGGGCAGGAAGCCGCCGTTGCGTTCCAGCTGCTCCTGCGCGGCACCGACGCCGGTGCCGAGAAGGTTCTCCAGGTCCGTGGCGCTGGCGTCCGGCACGGACTCGCGCCAGGATCCGGTGTTGGCGGATTCTTCCGGGTGTACTGCCACCGTTAGCCCCGGACCAGCGCCAGGACGCGGTCGCGGACGCGTTCCATGGTGGCGGCGTCCGTGGCTTCAACGTTGAGGCGCAGGAACGGTTCGGTGTTGGACGGGCGCAGGTTGAACCAGTAGCTGCCGTCGGTGGCGATGAAGGTGCTGCCGTCGAGGTAGTCGACCTCGACGTCCTCGTCGTGGAAGTCCTCGCGGACCCGCTCGACCGCGGCGGCCTTGTCCTCGATTTCCGAGTTGATCTCGCCGGATGACCGGTACGGCTCGTATTCGCGGCCGAGTTCGGAGAGCGGGCCCTCCTGTTCGCCCAGGGCGGCGAGGACGTGCATGGCGGCCAGCATGCCGGTGTCCGCATTCCAGAAGTCGCGGAAGTAGAAGTGGGCCGAGTGTTCCCCGCCGAAGATGGCCCCTTCCGCGGCCATGACGGCCTTGATGAAGGAGTGCCCCACGCGGGTGCGGACGGGCCGACCGCCGTGGCGTTCGACGAGTTCGGGCACCGCCCGGGAGGTCAGCAGGTTGTGGATGACGGTGGGCGTGTCTTCACCGAGGCCCTGGGCACGGGCGATTTCGCGGCGGGCCACCATGCCGGTGATGGCCGACGGCGAGACAGGCTCGCCCTTCTCATCGATCACGAAGCAGCGGTCGGCGTCGCCGTCGAAGGCCAGGCCGATGTCCGCGCCGTGTTCGACGACGGCGGCCTGCAGGTCGCGCAGGTTTTCCGGTTCCAGCGGGTTGGCCGGGTGGTTCGGGAAGGATCCGTCGAGCTCGAAGTACAGCGGCACGATCTCCAGCGGAAGCTTGGGCAGCAGGGCATCGCCAAGCACGGCCGGGGTGGTGAGGCCGGCCATGCCGTTGCCGGCATCCACCACAACCTTCAGCGGCCGGGAACCGCGCAGGTCCACCAGGGAGCGCAGGTACTCCGCGTAGCCCTTGAGGACGTCCTGCACGCCAATCAGGCCAGTGCTGCCGGCCGCGGGGATGGCGCCGGCGTTGAGGTATTCCTCGGCGCGGGCCTGGATTTCCATGAGCCCGGTTTCGGAGGAGATCGGCACGGCACCGGCCTTGGCCATCTTGATGCCGTTGTATTCGGCCGGGTTGTGGCTCGCGGTGAACGTGGCGCCGGCGGCGTTGAGGGCCCCGCACGCGTAGTAGAGCTCGTCGGTGGAGATCAGGTCCAGCAGCTGGACGTTGGCGCCGCGGGTGGCTGCGCCGTTCGCGAAGGCTTTGGCGAACTCGGGGGAGGAGGGGCGCATGTCCCCGCCCACCAGCACGGTCTGCCCTGTGAGTTCCAGAACGTCGACGAAGGCGGCACCGACGGCTTCGACGATCTCCGCGGTGATGGATTGCCCCACGATTCCGCGCACGTCGTAGGCCTTGAACGAGGTCGAGAGGTCAAAAGTCTTTGTCTTGTCCGTAGTCACGCGTCTTATCTTACGTTGCGGCCCTGACGCGCCGGCCTGTCCCCGCCCTTGTCTACACGCCGGATTGTGCACATAGCGGGTACCGGCTTCGTGGCTGTCGGAGGGGGCTGGGATACTGAAGCAATGGCCAGTAACCAGAACGCCCTTTCCAGCACGGCCCTAGCCGGCACCCCATCCTCGACCCGGGAACAGGCCCAGAATGTACTGCGGGAGCTCGTGGGCCATCCTGAAGCCGAGTTCCATGACGGCCAGTTCGAGGCCATTGAGGCCCTGGTCGACGGCGGCAGGCGGGCCCTGGTGGTGCAGCGCACCGGCTGGGGGAAGTCGGCCGTGTACTTTGTTGCCTCCCTGCTGTTGCGCCGCCGCGGCGCCGGGCCCACCCTGATCGTGTCCCCGCTCCTGGCCCTCATGCGGGATCAGGTCGCGGCCGCGGCGCGGGCCGGGGTGCGGGCGGTGGCGATCAACTCAGCAAACCAGCTGGACTGGGACACTGTCCGCGAGCAGCTCGCCGCCGATGAAGTGGACGTCCTGCTGGTCTCGCCCGAACGCCTCACCAACCCGTCCTTCCGGGAAAACCAGCTGCCCGAGCTCGTCCGCCGGACCGGTCTGCTGGTGATTGACGAGGCCCACTGCATCTCGGACTGGGGCCACGACTTCCGCCCCGACTACCGGCGCATCGCGGACCTCATCACGCAGCTCCCGGACACCGTCCCGGTGCTCGCCACCACCGCCACGGCCAACTCCCGGGTGGTGCATGACATCGAGGAACAGCTCGGCAAGGACGTGCTCACCATCCGTGGCGCCCTGGGCCGGGATTCGCTCCGGCTCGGTGTCCTGACCCTGCCCGATTCCCGCGAACGCCTCGGCTGGCTGCTGACCCACCTGCAGGATCTGCAGGGCAGCGGCATCATCTACACCCTCACCGTGTCCGCCGCCGAGGACACCGCCCGCCTGCTGGCTGAGGCGGGGCACGAGGTCCTCGCCTACACCGGCCGCACGGACCCCGCGGACCGGGAACGCGCCGAGCAGCTCCTGAAGGACAACCAGGTCAAGGCGCTCGTGGCCACCTCCGCCCTCGGCATGGGTTTCGACAAGCCGGACCTCGGCTTCGTGGTGCACCTGGGCGCGCCGTCGTCGCCGGTGGCGTACTACCAGCAGGTGGGCCGCGCCGGCCGTGGCGCGGCCAACGCCGACGTCCTGCTGCTGCCGGGATCCGAGGACCGCGACATCTGGCAGTATTTCGCCACCGCATCCATGCCGTCCGAGGAGAAAGCTGCCGCGGTCCTGACGGCCCTCGCCGAGGCAGGCACGGCGGTGTCCACGGTGGCGCTCGAAGCCCGGGTGGACCTGCGCCGCACCCCGCTGGAGCTGCTGCTGAAAGTCCTGGCCGTGGACGGCGCCGTCGAACGCGTCGGCGGCGGCTGGCGTTCCACGGGACAACCCTGGAACTACGACGCCGAGCGGTACGGCCGGATCGCCGAGGCCCGGGTGGATGAACAGGACTCGATGGTCATCTATCAGGACACGGCCGGCTGCCGGATGGAATACATCACCTCGGTGCTGGACGATGAAACGGCCCGCGCCTGCGGCCGCTGTGACAACTGCGCGGGCCGCTGGTTCCGCGCCGACATCGCCGAGGACGCCACGGAGACCGCCGGGCAGACCCTGCGCCGGGCCGGCGTCGTCCTGGAACCGCGGCTGCAGTGGCCCAGCGGCATGGACCGCCTGGGCGTGCCGGTCAAGGGCAAGATCAAGCCGGATGAGGCCCTCGCGGACGGCCGGGTGCTGGCGCGCCTGACGGACCTTGGCTGGGGCGGGGCCCTGCGGGAGGCCTTCGCCGCCGGTGCGCCCGACCGGCCCGTGGACCCGGGCATGCTTCAGGCCTGCGTCCAGGTGCTCCGGGAGTGGGGCACCGGAGATGCCCGGACCGCTGGCTGGAGCGGGGCCGGCCGGCCTGCCGCGATCATCAGCCTGCCCTCCCGCGGGAAGCCGTTGCTGGTGGATTCCCTGGCCCGCGGGATCTCGGAGATTGGCCGCATCCCGTATCTGGGCCAGCTGCAGCTCAATCACGGCGGACCCACCGGCGGCCGCGGCGGGAACAGCGCCTACCGGCTCGCCGGCGTCTGGGACCGTTTGGTGGTGGGGCCGGAGCTGGAGGAGGCCCTGGCTGGAATTTGTGGCCAGAGCGTCATGCTGGTGGACGACCTCGTGGACAGCCGCTGGAGCCTGACCGTTTCCGGGCGGGCCCTCAGGCTCGCGGGCGCCGGCGCCGTTCTGCCGCTGGTGCTGGGCCAGGCCGGCTGACCTCAGCGCCGGCGTGGCGGGGGAGGGCCAGGCTGTCCAGGGTGCTCAGGAGCATCAAGACCGCGATGGCCAGGAACGCCGCCCGGTACGGCGCCGCCGGATCACCGGCGACCCCGGTGGATCCCGCGCGGCTGCCTGCCTCGAAGACCCGCAGCAGGAGTGCCCCGACCGCGATCCCGGCCGCGGTGGCGAGCTGCACGAGCGTCGCGGAGACGGCGTTGGCGGACGGCAGCTGGGCCGGGACGACGTCGGCGTACTGCACGGATGCGTACGCCGAGAATCCGATCGAGCGGAACGCCCCGCTGGCCACCAGCACCGCGACAATCAGCGGTTCCGGCGTGCCGGCGTCGAGCAGCGCGCACAGCGCAAAAGTGGCCGCGGAGGCCAGCGACGCGAACACCAGGACGGGCTTGAACCCGAAACGCCGGATCAGGGGCGTCGTGGCGGGCTTGATCCCGATGTTCCCCACGAACACGGCCGACACCATCGCCCCGGCGCGCAGCGGGTCCCAGCCGAAACCGACCTGGAACATCAGCGGCAGCAGGAACGGCACCGCGCTGATGGTCAGGCGGTACACAAAGCCTCCCGTCGCCGTCGCGCGGAACGTCCGCGTGCCGAAGACGGACAGATTGAACAGCGGCGTGCTGGTCCGCCGCATCCAGGCCGCGGCGGCGGCCAGGAACAGCAGGCCCGCAGCGATCCCCGCGGCCGCCAGCAGTCCGGCGTCCCGGCCGCCCATCAATTCCAGGCCGACCAGCAGGGATCCCACCCCGAGCGTGGTCAGGACCAGTCCGAGCCAGTCCAGGCGCCGCGTGCTGTCGCCGCGGACTGGGGGGACCAGGCGCAGCGCGGCCAGGAAGGCCGCCAAGCCCAGGGGGAGGTTGACCAGGAAGATCCAGTGCCAGGACAGGTAGGTCGTCAGCGCTCCGCCCACCAGCGGGGCGAGGACCGGGGCCAGCAGCCCGGGCCACACGAGGAAGGCCGTAGCGCGCAGCAGATCCTTCTTCGGGGTGCCGCGGAGCACCACCAGCGTGCCCACCGGGACCATCATGGCGCCGCCGGCACCCTGCAGGACACGGCTCAGCGTCAGCATGGTCAGGTCCTGGCTGAGCGCGCAGAGCAATGACGCGGCCGTGAAGATAGCGATGGCAAGACAGAACACCCGGCGGGCACCGAGCCGCTCCGCGAGCCAGCCGCTGAGCGGGATGCCCATCGCCACCGTCATCAGGTAGGCGGTCATGGTGATGTTCACGTCGGCGGCCGGCACCGCGAAATCGGCGGCGATACTGGGTATGGCGGTCGTCAGGACGGTCCCGTCGAGGAATTCCATGAAGAACGTCGCGGCCACCAGCAGGGCCAGCCGCGGGCTCCAGCTGCCCCCGGCCGGGTCCGCGCCGCGCGGGGAGGCGTTCATGCGCGTGTCTCCACGGTCCGGTTCACCCATAGCGCCGGTTCACCCATAGCGCAGGCTCATCCATTGCACCGGTTCACCCATGGCGCAGGGGTGGTTCCGATTCCAGCACAGCCACGGCGGCGTTGTGTCCGCCGATTGCACTGACGGCGCCGCCGCGGCGGGCGCCGGAGCCGCAGAGCAGGATCTGCGGATCATCCGTCGCCACGCCCCAGCGGCGCGCCGGGGTGTCCAGCGGTTCGCCGTCCTCCACGAACGGCCAGTCGAGGCCGCCGTGGAAAATGTTGCCGCGGGGCATCCCGACGGCGCGTTCGATGTCCAGGGTGGTCTTGGTTTCAATGCAGGGCCGCCCGTCCGGATCCGTCATGAGCAGATCCTCGACGGGCTCAGCCAGGACGGAGTTCAGGGAGGCCAGGACGGCCGCCTGCAGTTCGGCGCGGCGGTCCTCGTTGTTCTCCGCCGTGACCAGCCGGTCCGGGACGTGCAGGCCAAAGACGGTCAGCGTCTGGGCGCCGGCGGCCTGCAGTTCCGGGGACAGGATGGTGGGGTCGGTCAGCGAGTGGCAGTAAATTTCGCACGGCAGCGGCGAGGGCACGGACCCGGCCGCGGCGGTGCTGTAGGCGGCGTCGAGCTGGGACCAGGTCTCGTTGATGTGGAACGTCCCGCCGAACGCGGCCTCGGGGCTGACGGATCCGTCCAGCAGCTCCGGGAGGCGTTTGAGCAGGAGGTTGACCTTGACCTGCGCACCCTCGCGCTGATGGTTCGGATTGGGGCCGGCGGCGGCGCCGGCTGACAGATCGGCGGCAGGCCGGCCGCGCAGCCGGTCGAGGACCACCGGCGCCACATTGGACAACACCCACCGGGCGGAAGACGAATGGTCCCGCCCGCCGTGGCGGTAGTCCACGGCGCCGCCGGGCCGGACGGCGGTCACGTCCGCGGAGGTCAGGATGGTCGCGCCGGCGTCGCGCGCGGCCCGCTCCAGCTCGCCGGAGACCGCGCCCATGCCGCCGACCGGCACGTCCCAGTCCCCCGTCCCGCCGCCGATCAGGTGGTAGAGGAAGCAGATGTTTTGCTGCAGGTCCTCATCCTCAGCCCGGGCGAAGGTACCGATCAGCGCATCCGTCAGGACCACACCACGGACCAGGTCGCTGCCCAGCTCCCGGCTGATCGCAAGTCCGATGGGATGTTCGATCATGGCCTCCCACGCCGCGTCGGCCCCGGCCCGGGCGGCTAGGCCCCGCGCCGCGGACCGCGCCAGCAGCGGCGCGGTCATGGTGGGCCAGAGTGCCTCCGTGAGCTGCCGGCACGCGGCGTAGAACGCGGTGAAGGCGCCGAACTCGCCGTCGGGAGCGCCGACGGCGGCGAACGACGCGGCCGTGGCGGCCTCGTCCCCGTTGTCCACCAGCAGGGCCCGGCTGGCATCCGCGGGGTCCGGGGTGTAGGAGGAATAGCGCCGCCGCGCCAGCGTGATGCGCAGGCCGAGGTCGTCGATGATCTGCCGGGGCAGGAGGCTGACGAGGTACGAATAGCGCGAGAGGCGGGCGTCGACGCCGTCGAACGCGTGCGCGGATACCGCTGCGCCGCCGGCGTGTTCCAGCTTTTCCAGGACCAGGACGTCCCGCCCGGCCTTGGCCAGGTACGCGGCCGCGGCCAGTCCGTTGTGGCCGCCGCCGACGATGATGGCGTCAAATTCCGTGTTGCTCGACATGGGCCTATCCTGCCATCCGGATCCGCCGGTGGGCGTGAGGCGTCCGGCCACCGGACGGGCTGGGGCGGGGGACATGACTGCTGGGGGCAGACCAGCGCGACTGAACTACGTCGATCCGCCCTGATCTGCCCGGGAACGCAAAAGGCCCCGGTCCGAGGACCGGGGCCAAACGCGGAGACGGGGGGATTTGAACCCCCGGTGGAGTTGTGCCCCACACTTCATTAGCAGTGAAGCCCATTCGGCCGCTCTGGCACGTCTCCAATTGCTAATAACTAGCCAACCAAGGATACGCAGAAGGTGCCACGCAGTGCAAAACGGCCGCTCCGGAGCAACGCGGGGTCAGATCCGGCCCATGCGGGGCCTCCGGTTGGGCGCTAAGTGACCCCGCGTTGCTTGGGTGTGGGACTTACGCCTCGGTGCCGGCGAGGGCCCGCCACAGGAAATGCTGGCTGCGGCTTTGCAGGGCCGCCGCCTGCCGGTTGTCCGAAGCCCCCGCGTGGCCGCCCTCGAGCGCCTCGTGGAACCAGACATTGGGGATGCCCATGGCCTGCATGCGGGCCGCCATCTTCCGGGCCTGGACCGGCCCCACCCGGTCATCCGAAGTCGCCGTCCAAATAAACGTCTCCGGGTAGTCCACGCCGTCCTTGAGCAGGTGGTACGGCGAAAACGTCTTCAGGAACTCCCACTGCTCGGGCACGTCGGGGTCGCCGTATTCGCCGATCCAGGAATAGCCCGCGGACAGTTTGGTGTACCGGCGCATGTCCAGGAGCGGGACCCCGCAGGACACGGCGCCAAACAGCTCCGGGTACTGGGTGAGCATGTTGCCCACCAGCAGTCCGCCGTTGGAGCCGCCCACGCAGCCGAGCCGCTGACGGGACGTGACGCCGCGGGAGATCAGGTCCTTCGCGACGGCGGCGAAGTCCTCGTACGCCCGGTGGCGGTTGCCCTGCAGCGCGGCGCGGTGCCAGTCCGGCCCGTACTCGCCGCCGCCGCGGATGTTCGCCACCACGTAGACGCCGCCGCGGCGGTGCGTGCCCTCGCCCTCTACGCCGCTGGACTCCGCGGTCCGCCGCTCCAGCCATGCCCGGCCGATCGCGCCGCTGTACGCCGGCGTCCGCGAAATCTCGAAGCCGCCATAGCCGGAAAGCTGGGTCGGGTTCTGGCCGTCCAGCACCAGGTCCTTGGAGGCCACCTGGAAGTACGGAACCATCGTGCCGTCGCTGGAGGCCGCGAAGTGCTGCTGGACCTCGTAGCCCGCCTCGTCGAAGAATGACGGGGAGGTCCGGATCACCTCGTGCGTGCTGGTCACGCCTTCGGCAGCCCCGCAGTCACTGTCGCGGGCGAGTGTCCCGCGGGTCAGGGTGGTCGGCGTCGTGAAGCCGGTGGCCACCAGCCAGAAGTCGTTCCCTGCACCCGGTGCCTCGCCTTCGGCGACCGAGGCGGCGCCGCCGGTACCGTCGTCGTCCGAGCCTTCGGCGTCGTCTTCGTCATCCACCGCGAAGGCATTGACGTCGTGCAGGGGCGGGCAGGCGTCCAGCACGGTGGCGGCCCACGCGGCGTCCGTACCGGGGCGCCGCGGATCCAGGACGTGGATCTCCGAGGACACGTCCCGGAGCAGGTTCAGCAGCAGGAAGTCCCGCGTCCAGCTCCAGGACTGCAGGGAGGTGTGCGGATCGGGGGTGAAGAGCACGGCGAGGTCCCGGGAGCCGGCGAGGAAGTCCTCGAAGCCGGCCGCGAGCAGGGAGCCCGCCGGGTGGGTGGTGCCGTTGACGGTCCAGTCACGCTGCGGGCGGAACAGCAGCCATTCACGGTGCGAGCTCAGGTTCACGTCCGCCGGCACGTCGATCTGCACCCATGCACCATCGCGCAGCACCGAGGTGTTCTTCTCGAAAAAGCTGATCCAGTCGACGGCAAACGTGCGTTCGAAGCCCGGCGTGGAGTCGTGGGCCACGATCGCCATCATGTGGTCCTCGGGAATGTCGAACAGCTGCTCGGCCTGGGCCAGGGACTCGCCGCGGCGCAGCTTCACCCCGGTGCGGGCATACGACGAGGTGGTCCGCGGCAGATCGTGGGCGGTGGTGGCGACCAGCAGGGTGTCCCCGTCCAGCCAGGAGGCGTTGCCCTTGCCGGTCGGGAGGTCGAAGCCGCCGTCGGCCGGGTCCACGAAGCCGCGGGCCTCGACGTCGAACTCCCGGTGGCGGTTGGCGTCCCCGCCGTCGGGGGAGAACGCCAGCAGGGCCCGCCGGTGGGGTTCACCCGGGGCCGGGCGGAGGAAGTTGGCGCCGTGGAAGACCCAGTCCTGGTTCTCGGCGGCGGCGAGGGCGTCGACATCCAGCAGGACATCCCACTCGGGGGTCCCGGCCCGGTAGCTGTCCCAGCTGGTGCGCCGCCACAGGCCCCGGGGGTTGTCCCGGTCCTTCCAGAAGTTGTAGTACCACTCGCCGTGCTTGCCCACCATGGGGATCCGGTCGGTGGAGTCGAGGACCTCCAGGATCCGGCCTTCCAGATCGGCGTAGTCGGCGTCCTCGAGGAGCTCCTCGGTGCGGGCGTTCTGTTCACGGACCCACGCCAGCTGCTCCTGGCCGTAGATGTCCTCCAGCCAGATGTTTTCGTCGACGGGTTCGGGGGAAGTCCCTCCAGCAGGGAGGGCGCCGGTGGCCTCGCCGGACGCGGACGGGTGGTCAGCTTCTGTGGTGGTCATTTTCCCATCCAAGAACATCGGTGCGGCAGTGGCAAGTCACACCGAGGTCAAGCCGGCGGCCGGTTGCCGATACGCTGGATGCCGTGGGCATATCTCGAAGCATCCGGACGGCAGTGATAGGCGCCGGTCCCCGGGGCACGAGCGTTCTGGAACGGCTCCTCGCCAACTGGGCCTCCGCCGGCTCCGCGGGCACCCTGCACATCGACGTGGTGGACCCTTATCCGGCGGGCCCGGGGCACGTCTGGCAGCCCGGACAGTCGCGGCTGTACCTGATGAACACGCAGTCCTTCTATCCCACCGTGGTCCCCGAAGACCCGGAACTCGTGCCGCCCCTGGCCGGGCGCACATTCGACCAGTGGCGTGAACTCCAGCAGGCCCACCCGCACCCTTCGCTCACTGACGACGAACGTGCCGAGCTCTCACGGCTCGGCGAGGCGGACTTCCCCAGCCGGGCCCTTTACGGCCGTTACCTGCGGTCCACCCTCGAGGAACTGCTCACCGTGCTGCCGGCCGGCGTCAGCGTGGACTTCCACGCGGCGAGGGCGACGTCCGTCCGCCACGCCGCCGCGGAGGCCGCCGCGGCGCCGGGCCCGGACCTGGCCGCCTCCGGGCCGGCCGGCGCGGAGGACGCTGCGGTGCGGTTCGACGTCGTGCTCGACGACGGCACCATACTTACCGTCGACTCCGTGGTGCTGGCCGTGGGCCACCTCGACGCGCGGTTGAACCCTGAACAGCGGGAGCTGCTTTCCGCGGCGGAGGAACTCGGTCTCCTGTACGTGCCGCCGGCGGCGCCCGCCGACGTCGACTGGTCCCGGGTGCCGGGAGGCAAACCTGTCCTGGTGCGCGGCATGGGCTTGAACTTCTTTGACGTGATGGGACAGCTGACGGAAGGGCGCGGCGGCCGGTTCGTTGCCGGAGAGGGCAACGCTGAACTGACGTATCTGCCGTCCGGCCGCGAACCGCTCATCATCGCCGCCTCACGCCGCGGCACCCCCTACCGGGCGAAGGCGACACTCACCGGCTACTACCCCGGAACGGTCCGGCTGCGCTACTGCACTGAGGGCGCGATCGCGAAGTTCGCCGACTCCGGAATCCGGCCCTCCTTCGACTACGACCTCTGGCCGCTCCTGCATCGGGACGCGGTCTGGGCCTACTACTCCACGCTCGCGCGCTCGCAGCCCGACGCCATCCTGACCGGCCCGGCCGAGTTCCTGCGCGCCCTGGACGAGTCTTTGCGGCCGCACGCTCACTCGACCGTCAAGTGGGAGCACACGGCGGAATCGGTGATTGCCGTCCATGTCCGGGCATCCCGCCGCCTGGACCTGCTCGGCCTCGCGGCGCCCCTGGCCGGGCGCTCGTTTGACTCCAGAGCCGAACTGGACGCCGCCGTCGTCGACTACCTGCTCGACGACGCCCGGCGCTCGGCCCTTGGTGAGGACGATCCGGTGAAGATGGCGATCGGCGCGCTGCACCACGGCCGGGCCGTGCTCAAGACCGCTGTGGCCGATAGCGGCATCACGGACGAATCCTGGGTCGCGGGCCTCCGGGGCTGGTTCGAATCATTCGTGGAAGGCCTGGCGAGCGGTCCGCCGGCGCTGCGCTCCGCGCAGCTCGCGGCACTGGCCCGGGCGGGAATCGTGCGCTTCGTGGGCCCTGACCCCAAGTTCGGCGTGGACCGGCGGGCCCGGATGTTCACTGCGGCGTCACCATGGGTGGGCGGCGGAATGGATGAAAGCGCCGACGGCGGGGCGGAAGGTGCCGCGATGGAGCCTGCCGGCATCGGTGGTGCTGCCGCGGGCGGTGCTGGGGTCCGCGGTTTTGTGGGCAGTGCCGGCGTGATCGGTGTTGGATCAGGGACGGCGCACGCGGGTGCGGTAAGGGACCGGACGGAGAACGCTGTGTCCGGATTTGGGGCGGCCGCCGCGTCCGGTTCCGGGGCGGGTGCCGTGTCCGCGGCGGCGATGATCGAGGCGCTGGCCCCGGCCAACCGGGTGGCCGTCAACTCTTCGCCCTTGTTGGAGCAGTTGCTCGCCGAGGGGCTGGTGCGGCCGCGCCTCATGATGAGCGTGGAGGGGACCCCGGTGCAGACTTCCGGGCTGGACGTCGTCCCGCATCCTTACCGGCCGCTGGGTGCCAATGGGTCCGTGACGCCGGGGCTTTACGTGCTCGGGCTTCAGCTCTCCGCCACGCAATGGGGCACGGCCATCGCCGCCGAGGCCCGGCCGAAGACCGGCCCGGTCTACCGCAGCGGCCAGCGCACCCTGCGCGACGCCGACGAGATCGCCCGCGACATCCTGGCCTCCTAGCCCGCACCCCCTAGCCCGCACCCTGTAGCCCGTAGCCCCTAGCCCGCACCCGCCCGCCGCTCAGGAGTCGCTCAAAAGTGGACATGTCCTCCGGCGCGCCTGCCTCCAAGAGTGGGCATGCCCTCCCCTGGGGCCGGGCAGTGGACAGTTGGTGCTTATGTCCAGTGTTGCGGGCCAGGGGAGGGCATGTGCCGTGGTGGGGGACCAGGAAGTCCGGGCTAAGGCATCAGCCCTTGAGGCACTTCCGGTAGGCGGCCATGGCTGTCCCGTAGTTCACCTGGCCCACGAGATCCCCGGGCCTGGTCGGCTTGACCGGCGGCGTGCACTTCGGCGGGACGGGGACGCTGGCCGCGACCTTCACCGCCGTTTTCACCACAGTGCCGGATTCGACGGCGGTAAGCACCAGGGTGCCCGTGCCGGCGGCGGCGCCAGCTGGAACCACCACGCTCACGTTGGCGGCGCCGGCGGTCACCGGTACCGTACCCAGGGCCGTCACCGTGCCCGCAGCATCCGTGAACTCGGCGCGCAGCGAGGCATTCACCGGGCTGCCCAGCGAGGTGAGGTCCAGCTTCGAAACCGCCAGTGTGATGGATTCGCCGCCCTTGACCTCGGCCGCCGTCGTGTTCACGACCGCCACGGAGCGGCGGGCGAAGTCCGGCGAGACCGGGTTGTGGGCCTGCAGGTACTTGATCCAGGCGTCGCGGTCCACGAGCCCGGAGTCCTTGGTGCCCGCGCCTTCCTTGAAGATGCGGAAGTTGTCGCCGCCGGTGGCCAGGAAATTGAACGTCCCGATCCGGTAGGACTTCGCCGGGTCGATCACTGCACCGTTGACCCGGATCGAGGTGATCCGGTCACCGGCGGAGCGGGCGGCGTCGTAGGTGTAGTTCACGTTCTTGGACAGGCCCAGCTGCTGGTACGCACGGCTGGGAACCGTGCCGTCCGGGTTGGTCTGCCACTGCTGCTCCAGCAGGGTCTTGAACTGCGAACCGGTGAGGGACGTGGTCCACAGATTGTTCACGAACGGCAGCACCGCGTTGGCCTCGGCGAACGTGATGGTGCCGTCGGGCGCGTAGTACAGCTCGTTGCGCAGGCCGCCCGGGTTGACGACGCCGATTTCGGCGGCGCCGAGGTCCGGCGCCTTCAGCGCATCCACTAGGGAGTCCGCCACCAGGTTGCCGAGGGTGGACTCGCTGCTCCGGTCATCGCGCACAGCCGGGGAACCGGCGAACGCCGTCGTGATATCCGCAGTGACCTTGCCGACAGGCTGGTTGCCGACCACCGCGGCGTCGGCCAGGGCCTTGTCCACGATGGCCTTGACGGCCGCGACGCGCGGGTACTGCGCCACAAGATCGGCTGCCGGCTGCGCGGCGCTGGTGGTGCGCTGGACGTTGCCGGCCTTGTACCCGGTCACCGACATGGTGCTGGTGTCGATGGTCAGCTGGATCTGGCCGATGAACTCGCCGTAGTTTCCGGTCTGGACAATCGGGCGGGTCTTGCCCGTGGGCTGGCCCGCCGCATCCAGGACCGGGGCGTCCCACGCGTACTGCTTGTGGGTGTGGCCGTTGAAGATCGCCGCCACATCCGGGGTGACCTTCTGGACCATCTTGGCGAAGGGGCCGCCCGCGGCGATTTCCTGCTGCAAAGTGGCGCCGTCGGGCGCGCCCGACCCGGCGCCGTCGTGGTTCTCCACGATGATGACGTCGGCGAGCTTGTCCGCCTTGATCTTCGCCGCGACCCGGTTGATCGCGTCGACGGGGTCACCGAATTCAAGGTCCGCGATGCCTGACGGCGTGACCAGGGACGGCACCTCCTGCGTAACCGTGCCGATCACGGCGACCTTCACGCCGTTCATGTCCAGGACCGTGTATTCCGGCAGGACCGGGGTGGTGGTGCCTTTGGCGTAGACGTTGGCGCCCAGGTACGGGAACTTGGCGTTGGTCCCGCCGGCGGTGACGCGGTCGCGCAGGTCAGCCCAGCCGCCGTCGAACTCGTGGTTGCCCACCGCGGAGGTGCGCAGGTCCAGGGCGTTCAGCACGTCGATGGTCGGCTGGTCCTTGGCGATCGCCGAGGCGAACAGCGAGGCGCCGATGTTGTCGCCGGCCGAGATGAACGCCGTGGCGCCCGGGGCAGCGGCGGCGCGCAGCTTCTCGATGGTCCCGGCGAAGAACACGGTGTTGGAATCGATGCGGCCATGGAAGTCGTTGATGCCCAGGAAGTTCAGCTCAACACTTGCCGGGGTGACGGGCAAGTTCAGGCCCACCACCACGGGATCGTGGTCGCTGGCGCGGAACTGGTCCGGAGCGTAGTAGTCGGTGACGTTGTTGTTGTAGCGGCTGTACTCCAGCGCCACGGATTCCACGGAGTTGATGTTCCAGATGTCCGCGCCGGTGACGGCGGCGTTGGCCGCCGGGGAGGCGAGGATGTGGTCCAGCGAGCCCACGAGGCCGCCGAACAGGTAGGAGTGCTTGGCGGACCCGTCGGCGTTCTTGGCCTTCTCATCCTGGTTGACGTACCCGGCGCCCGTGAGGACGTTGATCGGATCCTCCTTGGCGTAGGAATTGAAGTCACCGATCAGGAAGACCTTGTCCGTGCCCTTGGACTTCTGCAGTTCGTCGGCGAACGCCAGCAGGGACTTGGCCTGGGCGGTGCGCGCCAGGTTCGAGGCGCCCTGGCCCTTGTCGGTGTCATCCGGCGTCGCGGCGGAGCCCTTGGACTTGAAGTGGTTGGCGATCGCGATGAACTTCTTGTCATCGGCGGCGCCGACCGGCTTGAAGACCTGGGCCATCGGCTTGCGGGCGCTGGCGAACGCGACCGTGTCGTTGTGGATGATGGATTCGCCGATCGGTTCGGCGACAGCCAACTTGTAGATGAACGCGGTGCGGATCATGTCCTCGTCCGCCAGCGGGGGTGCGTTGGCGGGCGTGCGGACGTAGTCCCAGATTCCCGGGGTGGCGATGTTCAGGGCATCCACGAGCTTGGCGAGGGCGTCGTCCCGGGTCTTGCCGAACTGGGCCGAGTTCTCGACCTCCATGAGCGTGACGACGTCGGCCCCGGATTTGGAGATCGCCGCGACGATCTTGTCCTGCTGCCGCTTGAAGTTCTCCGCGTTCGCCGCGCCGCGGACGTCGCAGCCGCCCTTGACCGTGATGGGGTTGCCGTCCCGGTCCGGGTAGAACGTGCAGCCGGAGATCTGGTCGCCGGTGGTGGGGAAGTAATTCAGCACGTTGAAGGAGGCAAGCTTGAGATTGCCGCCCACGGCTGCCGGGGTGTCCGCGCGGGTGGCGCCGAAGCTGGCCGGCTGGACGGTGTCCGCGTTGGCGGCCGTCAGCTGGGTCAGGGGCTGGAACTTCCAGGCATTGTTCGCGTAGCTGAGCACCACGTTGGTTTTGAACGCCACCGGCGCGCCGACCCGGACGTGATCGGCCGTGGTCAGATACGGGAGCACCTGGGCCTTCGTGGCGGCGTCCTTGAGGAAGTTCGTGGTGGCGCCGTCGTCGAGCTTGATGCCGCGGGCGGCATTCGCCGCGACCGTGGCGGTGTACTCCGCAGAACCGAACGGCGCGACGGCGGTGGGCTGCGCCAGCGCGGTGGTGCCGCCGGCCAGGCCGATCTCGCCGTACTGGTTCAGCGAGAAGTTGTCCGCCACCGTGACGGGGCCCTGCGGGGTGAGCAGCATGCCTTCGAGGGACTCACGGAAGGCCTCGTCGGCGGGCAGGGCGAAGCCGGTGGCCTTGACCTCGGGGGCGGCCTCGGTGAGCTTCTTCAGATCGGCCGCCGCGGCGACGTTCAGCTGGGTCATGCCGAAGAATTCGCTGACTGCGCCGGTGAGTTCGACGTAGTCGCCGATCCTGACGGCGTCGACTGTGGACGGCGAGTAGACGAACACCGCGTCCGACGCCGCGTGGTTGGCCGGCGTGAGATCGCCGCCTGTGCCGGGGGTCTGGACGTAGTAGCCGGCGAAGCCGCCGGTGGGGAACGTGGCAGTGACCCTGCCGCGGGTGGTGACCGAGGATCCTACCAGCGGGCTTGCGGTGCCGTTGCCCTGGATTTCGGCAATGGTCTTGGCGGCCGGAGGCGTGCCCGGCCCCGGGTCCACGGGTGGATCTACGGGCGGGTCCACGGGGCCGGCAGCGCCACTGGCCGCCGTCGGCGTGATGGCTGCGTTCAGTGCGAAGTCGGCGGCGTTGTTGTTGGTGTCCCCGCCGTTGCTGCGGTTGATGCTCTTGACGTCGGTGTTTCCCGACGGCGCCGCGGCCGCCTGGGCCTCGAAGGTGTTGGAGGTGCCGTAGCCGAGGAGGTCCGCGACGTTGGCCGGTTCGATGACCGAGCCTGTCGGCAGCGGGTTGAATGCTGTGGCCTGTTTGGCCAGCACGATCGTGCCGCCGCCACCGGCCGGGTTGAAACCGGTGGCGGTGGCGTCGGCCGCCGGCAGGTCGGTGCCGGCCGTGCCGTTGCTGCCGCCCTTGAGCAGGTAGTAGCCCTTGGCGGGAATGCTGCCCGCCAGGGCTGCCACCGAGCTCGGCGCACCGGTGCCCGGGGCTGAGCGGTACTGGAGACTCCAGCCCTCCAGTGAGACCGGTGCGTCGGAGCCGTTGTACAGCTCGACAAACTTGTTTTTGAAGGCCGCGCCGGAGCTGCCGCCGCTGAGATAGGCCTCGTTGATGACCACCGGCGAGGTTCCGGTTGCTGCCGGCAACGGTTCGGTGGCGTTAGCCGGCACGGCCGCCGCCAGTGGAGCTGCTATCAGCGCCGCCGACAGTGCTGAGCCCAGCGCTGTTTTCCAGGGTGTTATTTTCATCCGCTCTAACTCTCATTAGGGTGCCCCGGGTAAAGGGCAGGGTGCAGTGCGTCCGCAGGGTGCAGCGGACAGTGGCCGGCCAGAACTCCTGGTCAAGTCGTGCCGGGCCCATCCAAACAGGGGTGAATGAACAACGTATGGACTAAACGTGCATTCGGCGGGACGCCCCCCAGCGGGACGCGCCGCAGCCTTCCCGGAGCGGCTCGAAAGCCCCGGGCGATGGTGACTGGTGATACGGGTGAGCGGTGTCCGGGTGCCTCCACCGGACGCTCCACAGCAGAATACCGGCCAGTAGCCCTCGGGGAAGGCTCTGGCCGGTATTTCCTACAACAATTTTTGTAATTAGGTGGGAAGAGCTCTGGTGTCCTGGCCGGTTAGGCGTCCGTGGCGGACTGCCCGCCCTGTCCGGTGTCAGCCACGATCTTGAACATCGCGCCCGTGGGGTCGGTCAGTGTGGCGAGCCTGCCGAACGGGGTGTTGTCCGGCCCGTCGATGACCTTGGCGCCGAGGGACACTGCCGTCTCGATGGAGGCGTCGGCGTCTTCCACGGCGAAGTAAACCTGCCAGTTGGACGGGACCTCGGCGGGAAGGTAGGCAGACGCGTCCATGATCCCGGCCTTGGCCGCCGGGCCCGCGCCCAGGGTGGTGTAGCGGAACTCCGGGGTGTCGCTCATGACGTCGGTGTCCCAGCCGAACACGTCCTGGTAGAACTTGACGGCGGCGGCGTAGTCCTTGGCGTGGAGCTCGTGCCACGCCGGGGCGCCGGGCTCGGCCGCCAGTTCATAGCCCTTCATCTCAGCCGGCTGCCACACGCCGACCGACGCGCCCGTGGCGTCGGCGATCATCGCCATGCTGCCCTGTTCGGGGACGTCCATGGGCGGCATGTAGACCTGGCCGCCGTGTTCCGTTGCCGCCTTGACGGTGGCGGCGGCGTCCTCCGAGCGCAGGTACGTGGACCACATGTCCGGCCACGCGGCCTGATCCTCCTGCTTCTGCATCAGGCCGGCGACGGACTTGCCGTCCTTCCAGGCGGTGATGTAGCCGCCGTATTTTGTTTCGTCGCCGGTCTGGTACGTCCAACCGAACAGCGCACCGTAGAACGACTTGGCCTTCTCGGCATCGGATGTCATGAGGTCGATCCAACATGGTGCGCCGTTGGAGTGCTCGGGTGTGGGCATGGAGGCTCCTGCTCTCTGTGGCGGCCGTTGACGTGTGGCCGCCGGACTCTGGTTTGTGTGGAGATGGGGTGGTGGAGACACAGAGAGACTATGACGGGGCACGGACAGTTTCAATGCATGGCCAGTCAGAGCCGGCGCGGGAATGCCGAGCGTCGGCCGTACAGGGTGAGCAGCAGGGTGGTGATGCCGAGGGCGATCATGACGACCGGGAGCACCAGCCCGTCGAATGGGGTCAGGAGAAGCGCGCCGAGAATGCCCGCGCCGAAGATAGCCAGGTTGAAGGCGACCGGGAGGAATGCATTGGCGACGTCGGCGTTGTCGCCTCCGGCGGTGGTGAGTGGTCCCTGGACCTGGGCTGATGCGCCGCCGAAGGTGAGGCCCCAGAGAGCGGCGGCGATCAGGATGGCCATTGCCGATGCATGTCCGATCAGCAGAATGAGTCCGGAAGCGACGAACACGGTGACGCTGAGGTGAAGGAGGGGCCTCGGGTGGCGGTCCAGCAGCGCACCGGTGACGGCGACCCCGACGACGGACGCGATGCCGTAGACCAGCAGGACCAGGCTGGCGGAGAGGCCGGTGCCGGTGGCCCGGAGGTAGGGGGCGATGTAGGTGTAGATGGTGCTGTGGGCGAGCATCCAGGCGACGATGACGGCCAGGATGACGGCGACGCCGGGGATCTTGAACACCCGGCCCAGGGGGAGCCGTGACGCCCGCGGTTGGCCGGCGGCGTCGGGGACGCATCCCAGGACCAGCGCAGCCACGATGCCCCCGAGGACGGACAGGGCACCGAAGGACCAGCGCCAATCGAAAGCTGTTCCGATCCAGGCGCCGAGTGGGGTGCCGAACGCGAATCCGAGGGGCGCCCCGGTGGACACGATGGCCAAGGACAACCCTGCGTGCCGGGGCGGGCTGATGCGGCGCCCGTAAGCGGCGAGCATTCCCCAGATGATTCCCGAGAACGCGCCCGCAAAGAATCGTGACACGAGTGACAACGTCACATCAGGTGAGACTGCGGTGACCGTGGTGGCAAGCACGAGACCGGCGATACCGCCGAGCAGCAGCGGCTTTCGTCGCATGCCACGCGTCAGCATGATCGCGGGGATGGTGACGATGACCGTTCCGAGGGCGTATGCGCTGACCAGCAGACCCACCGTACCTTCGCCGGTATGGAGGCCGGCGGCAATGACAGTAAGCAGGCCGGCGGGCATGGTCTCGGTGGCGACGAGGATAAATCCCATGGCGGCCAGGACCACGAGTGCGGTCAGGGGCAGTCTTTGCTGTGCGTTGTCTTCTTGTTCTCTGTTTTCTTGTGCGCTGCCCTCTGGTGTGGCGTCGACCAAGGCACTGGCTTCCTGTGCCGGTGTTCGGGTGGGGGCGGTCGTCATGCGGGTCCTTTCGTGGGTGGCGGTAATGCCTCAGCGTTGGGGTTGGTCAAGCGTGGCTGCGTAGCCACCGGAAGCGGCGCCTTGCCCGACGTCGTCGACCGTTCCGCAGGCCGCGAAGCACAGTCAACGCTCTGGCCAGTCAAGCCCGATTTCCGCGGGCGGGGGAGTCCCCGGTGAGACGTGTACCGGGAGGGAACCCCTTGTTTGGCCGCAGCGATTTACCCTTGATGCATGGATAACCGGGGTGAAGTGCGTGAGTTCCTGATGTCGCGCCGTGCACGACTGACGCCGGAACAAGCGGGCCTTGCGGCAGGCTCGAACCGACGGGTGGCCGGATTGAGGCGCAGCGAGGTTGCGGTCCTCGCCGACGTCAGCGTGGAGTACTACGCCAAGCTGGAGCGTGGTTCGATCGCCGGTGCGTCCTCGTCCGTGCTCGAATCCATCTCCCGGGCCCTCCGGCTTGACGACACCGAGCGTGCCCACTTGTTCGATCTGGCCCGCGCCGCAGACGGCATCCCGACCTCTGGACGGTCGCGCAGGCGCGCGACCGTCCAGGCAGGGGCGCGTCTGAGCCTGCAGTGGGCGCTGGAAGCGATCACCGAGGGCGTCGCATTCGTTCGCGACCCGTACCAAAACCTGCTCGCGACGAACGCGTTGGGCCGGGCGTTCTACTCTCCGGTGATCGGGGACGGCGGCCGAACCCCTAACTTGGCGCGGTTCCAGTTCCTCGACCCCGCCTCGCGCGACTTCTACCCCGACTGGGACTTGTTCGGCGAAATGTGCGTCGGCATCATGCGCGCTGAAGCCGGCCGCGACCCCCACGACCGCACCATGCAGGACCTGGTCGGCGAACTGTCGACCCGCAGTGAGACGTTTCGGACACTGTGGGGCGCCCATAATGTGCGGACCCACGGGTCCGGCACGAAACGCTTTCACCACCCCGTGGCCGGCGAACTCACGCTGGCCTACGAGGAACTGGCGATCACCGCGGAACCGGGCCTGGTCCTCATGGTCTACACCGCCGAGCCGGGCTCGCCCTCAGCGGAACGGCTGCACCTCCTCGCCAGCTGGAGTGCAAGCGAAGACGCCACGATCGAACGGCGCCGGGCAACCAGCTGACGGAGGGAAAGTTCCGTGCCCGCCAGCGAGCGTGTTACCCGGCGCCGGAGTTGCCTTAGACGTAGTTCAGGCTGATGAGCAGCGCCTTGAGCTGGGCGTATTGGTCTGTTGCCATCCAGGCCTTAGCGGCGGCCCGGGTCGGGAACGCGGGGTCGTTGAAAAGAACACTCGTGGTGAGCCCGCCGTTCCCCGTGGCCAGGAGCCCGCAGCCTGAGGTGACGCCTTTGCCCTGCTCCAGGTATCGAGGGTCGCGGAGACCCATTCCGTAAAAATCGCGGGTCGAAGAGGATTCCACGGCGAACCCAAAAACGGGTTTAGTGCCGTCCGGTGCGGTCATTCCCGGAGCCTGCACCTTATCGAACACTTCGCGGGAGGTGGGCGCAGTTGCGCAACCAGTGGTAAAGCCAGTTTGTAGTGAGAGCAGATCGTTGCCGGCGCCGTCGGAAACGATCGCTTCAACGCCGGGGACGGTTCGGGCAGGCGGGAGGACCGTGCGCACGGTCCAGGTCGACGGATACGTGAAGGAAATGTGGCCATCCGGGAAAGTGAACGTCTTCCGCGCAGGTGCTGCAGGCTTCGCTGACGGGGCAGGCGCCGCAACCGGGGGTGCCGCGCTGGCGGTCGGCGCCACCGGTGCTGGAGTGGCGGTTGGTGTGGCCGTCACGGTCGGCGCGGCCCCAGCCGTGGCCCCCGTGGTCGAGCGCGGAGCGGCAGCGGCAGGATCAGTTCCTGGCCGTGATGCACATCCGGCAAGGACGAGGCTGAGCGCAATGCCCGCCATTGTGACATGCGCGTAAAACCCGGTGCGGTTGAGACCCACTTTTTTGTTCCCCCAATATTTGCGACGGCGGGGTGATTATCCCGCTCGAGACCTCAGTATCAGGTATGCGGCCGGAAGTTATTGTCAGGTCTGGAAGACGGTGCAGAACCGTTACCTTGGGCTGCCAGTTGGCCGCCAACACGGCCAACATTGACAGCAGATGATTCTTGGGCCGGTCGGGAGTTTCACTCCGGGGCGGAGACGAGTAAGGCCGGCCGGAACGATCTTTCGATCGCCCCGGGCCGGCCTCTGAACCGCGCAAGATCTGCGCTCCCGCGGAAGGTAAGAGATTCGAACTCTTGGTACGGGGTCACCGCACACTGGTTTTCAAGACCAGCTCCATCGGCCGCTCGGACAACCTTCCCTAACGAGTAGTCTTTCATAGGCAGTCGGCTGCAACAAAAACCAAAAACACGGTGCGCTTGCGGACGCGTGCAGCTCCCCGCCATATTCTGGGGAGTGATGTTGATCGGACCTGGCGATCGCGGCGAACGTGCGCGGAGCCAGTTAGGAATCGGGAGTGCTCCATGAAGGCTGTCTATATATCAGAGCCCGGCGGACCCGAGGTCCTGGAAGTCCGTGAGGTTCAGGCCCCGGTGGCCGGCCCCGGGGAGGTGCTGATCGACGTCGTGGCCGCGGGCCTTAACCGTGCCGATGTCCAGCAGCGCAAGGGCTTCTACCCGCCGCCCCCGGGCGCCTCGGAGGTCCCCGGGCTGGAGGTCTCCGGCCGGATCGCAGGCTTCGGTCCGGGCGTGACCAAGGCGTTTTCCGTGGGGGACAAGGTGGTGGCGCTGCTCGCCGGCGGCGGCTACGCCCAGCAGGTGGCCGTGCCCGCGGGGCAGGTCCTGAGGATCCCCGACGGCGTGGATCTGGTCACGGCGGCGTCGCTGCCCGAGGTCGCGGCGACGGTCTATTCCAACCTGATCATGACGGCGCAGCTGCAGCCGGGCGAAACTGTCCTCATCCACGGAGCCACAGGCGGTATCGGCACCATGGCCATCCAGCTGGCCAAGGCCGTTGGCGCCCGCGTGGCCACGACGGCCGGGAACGCGGAAAAAGTCGGCACCGCCAAAGCCTTCCTCGGGGCGGACATCGCCATCAACTACGCGGAGGAAGACTTCCCGGCGAGCCTGCGCGCGCAAAACGGCGGAAAGGGCGCGGACGTCATCCTCGACGTCGTCGGGGCCAAATACCTCGAGCAGAACATCGATGCTCTCGCCGACTACGGCCGCCTCGTGGTGATCGGGCTGCAGGGCGGCGCAAGGGCGGAACTGGACCTTGGCCAGCTGCTGCAGAAACGGGCCGCCATCATCGCCACCGCGCTGCGTCCCCGCCCGGTCGAGGAAAAGACCGTGATCATGAACGCCGTCCGCGACGCCGTGTGGCCGATGCTGACCGACGGCAGGATCCGGCCCCTCGTGGCCAAGAGCTTCCCGCTGGACCAGGTCGCCGCCGCACACACCTACTTCGACTCCGGCGACCACGTGGGCAAGGTCCTGCTGGTCATGTAGCGGGGTGCCGGATCCGGCCTGAAACCGCAGGTCCGGGCCGACTTATTCCGTGCGGGGCATGCGCTGTTTTGCGGCAAGGACACCAAAGACGATAGCGTGGTTCCATACGCGGTATACACGCGTCTTGGGGCGCGTGTATGCTGTGTGATTTCGTGACTTAGCGATTCCGGGGGCGCCATGTCTATCCGTCACAGTCTCCTCGCCCTCTTGCAGGACCGCCCGCGCTACGGGTACCAGCTCAGGACCGAATTCGAGGACCGCACCGGGTCCTCCTGGCCGCTGAACATCGGACAGGTCTACACCACCCTGGACCGGCTGGAACGCGACGGGCTGGTCCGCAAAGACGGCGGCGACGGCGACGGGCACGTCATCTACAGCATCACCACGGCCGGCCGGACCGAAGTCGGCTCCTGGTTCACGGCCCCGGTATCCCGCGCGAATCCGCCCCGGAATGAACTGGCCATCAAGCTCGCCCTCGGCCTCACGATTCCCGGGACAGACGTCGGCGCCATCATCCAGGCCCAGCGGACGGTCTCCATCCGCGCGCTGCAGGACTACACCAAGTCCCGCCGCGACACGGCCGCGCTTCAGCGCCCGGCCGACACCGCCAGGCTCCTGGTGCTGGATTCCCTCATCTTCCAGACCGAAGCCGAGGTGCGCTGGCTGGACCTCTGCGAGGCCCGCCTCGTGCAGCTCAGCAACCTCCGGGCGTAGCCGGGCCGACCGCTCGTCGCGCAATCCACACCGCCGGGCGCAGGGACCCGACCGGGACCCGCCCGCATTGGTAGGGTGCCGGAGGGCAGTTCTGTACCGGTGGACTGCCCAGCTGGGTTTCTCAAGGAGGAGACATGGGCACAATGCCAGATGGCACACAACGCGAAAGCACAAACAACCTCACGCAGGGCAGCGCGCGTGGCACCGCGCAACTCGACGACGGGGTCGTTCCGGACCCGTCCCTCCCGCCGACGTCGGTGGATGAGTCGGTCCGCGACGCCGCGGACCGCGCCTGGACGCCCGCCAAGATCGCGCTGTGGGCGGCCATTGCGCTGCTGGGCGGGACCGCCTGGTTCATGCTCGCCATCATCCGCGGCGAGACCGTCAATGCCATCTGGTTTGTGTTCGCCTCCGTCTGCACCTACCTGATCGGCTACCGCTTCTACTCCAAGGTCATTGAGCGTTACCTGACCAAGCCCAACGACCGCCGTGCCACCCCGGCCGAATACAAGGCCGACGGCAAGGACTACGTCCGGACGGACCGCAACGTCCTCTTCGGCCACCACTTCGCCGCCATCGCCGGCGCCGGCCCCCTGGTGGGCCCGGTCATCGCGGCCCAGATGGGCTACCTGCCCGGCACGATCTGGATCATCATCGGCGTCGTCCTTGCCGGCGCCGTCCAGGACTACCTCGTCCTGTTCTTCTCCATGCGCCGCGGGGGCCGGTCCCTGGGCCAGATGGCCCGCGAGGAACTCGGCGTCATCGGCGGCACGGCCGCCCTCGTCGCAACCCTGCTCATCATGGTGATCATCGTGGCCATCCTCGCCCTGGTGGTTGTCAACGCCCTCGGCGAGAGCCCCTGGGGCGTCTTCTCGGTGGGCATGACCATCCCGATCGCCCTCTTCATGGGCGTGTACCTGCGCTTCATCCGGCCGGGCAAGGTCATGGAGGTGTCCGTGATCGGTTTCGTGCTGCTCATGGCCGCCATCATCGGCGGCGGCGCCGTGGCGGGCACCGAATGGGGTGCCGCGTTCTTCCACCTGGACAAGGTCACCATCGCCTGGGGCCTCATCATCTACGGCTTCATCGCAGCCATCCTGCCCGTCTGGCTCCTCCTGGCCCCCCGCGACTACCTCTCCACGTTCATGAAGATCGGCGTGATTGTGATGCTGGCGCTGGCCATCATCGTGGTCCGCCCCGAAATCACCGTGCCGGCCTTCAGCGAGTTCGCCGGCCGGGACAACGGTCCGGTGTTCTCCGGCGCCCTGTTCCCGTTCCTGTTCGTCACGATCGCCTGCGGCGCGCTGTCCGGGTTCCACGCACTGATCGCCTCCGGCACCACACCGAAGCTGATCGAGAAGGAGCGCCAGACGCGCCTGATCGGCTATGGCGGCATGCTCATGGAATCCTTCGTGGCCATCATGGCCCTCGTGGCCGCAATCTCCATTGACCGCGGCATCTACTTCGCCATGAACGCCCCCGTGGCGCTGACCGGCGGGACCGTCGAGACCGCGGCCGCGTGGGTCAACAGCCTGGGCCTGTCCGGCGTCAACATCACGGCCGGTGATCTCGCGCAGACGGCCAAGGACGTCGGGGAGCAAAGCATCGTGTCGCGTTCGGGCGGCGCGCCCACCCTCGCCGTCGGCCTTGCCCACATCATGCAGCAGTTCATCGGCGGCACCGCGATGATGGCCTTCTGGTACCACTTCGCCATCATGTTTGAGGCCCTCTTCATCCTCACGGCCGTCGACGCCGGCACCCGCGTTGCCCGCTTCATGCTCCAGGACTCGATCGGCAACTTCGTCCCGAAGTTCAAGGAACACTCCTGGCGCCCGGGTGCCTGGCTCTGCACGGCCATCATGGTGGCCGCATGGGGCGCGGTCCTGATCATGGGCGTCACCGACCCGCTGGGCGGCATCAACACCCTGTTCCCGCTGTTCGGGATCGCCAACCAGCTGCTGGCGGCCATCGCCCTCTCGGTCTGCCTGGCCATTGCCGCCAAGCGCACCGCCCCGAAGTACCTGTGGATCGTGGCGGCGCCGCTGGCGTTCGCCGCCGTCGTGACCATCACGGCGAGCTTCTACAAGATCTTCTCGCCCGTTCCGGCGGTGGGCTACTTCGCCAACAACGCAGCCTTCGCCAAGGCTCTGGCGGACGGCAAGACGTCCTTCGGGACCGCCAAGACCCAGGCCGCCATGGAGGCCGTGGTCCGCAACACCATGATCCAGGGATGGCTGTCGATCATCTTCGTGGTGCTGAGCATCATCGTCATCGTCACGGCGGTGATGGCGACCATCAAGGCCCTGCGGAACACGGCCGCGGGGCTCCCCAACGCCGAGAACGAAGACCCCGCCCGGGCCTCCCGTGTCTTCGCCCCGGCAGGGTTTGTTCCCACGGCGGCGGAGCGTGACCTCGTGGCCGAATGGAATCAGCTCCCGGCCGGAGACCGGCTCGAAAAGTCCGGGCACCACTGATGCGGGGCCGGGTGTGAACGCGGTCCTCGCCGGGGTCCGCGGCTTTGCCGCGTACCTCGGCGGAGTGTTGGGCGCCGATGCCTACAAGAAGTACCTGGAACACCATGAGGCCGCCGGGCACACCAGCCCGCCCCTCACCGAGCGGGACTTCTGGCGTGACCGGACCGACCGGCAGGACACCAACCCGCAGGGGCGGTGTTGTTGAGGCGGTGCTGCTGAGCCGGTGTTGCTGAGCCGGTGTTGTTGAGCTGGTGCTGCTGAGCGGCTGATGCTGAGCAGCTGGCCGGGCCGGGGGAGGGGCGGCGTGGGGCACAACGGTGTCCGACGCCGCCCCTCCGCTCCCGGCGGACGCCGGGTCCGGGCCGCCCGGCGCGTGAGAGTATGAAGCCATGAGCGATCAGCACGACACTCAGCCCAGCGCCCAAACTGCCGACGACGAGCCCGTCGAAGGCACACCCGTGGATGACGCCCTGCCCGGGACGCCCCTGGCGCCACCGGCTGCGGTGCCGCCCGGCCGCGCCCGTGGAGCCGGTTCCGGGCCCAGACCGCCCCGGGGAAGCGAACTTCAGGACCTCGTGGACCAGCCCGCGAAGGTCATGCGGATCGGCACGATGGTCAAGCAGTTGCTGGACGAAGTGAAGTCCGCGCCCCTGGACGACGCGGCCCGCGTACGGCTGGCTGAAATCCACGACCGGTCCATCAAGGAACTCGAGGACGGACTGGCCCCGGAGCTCGTTGAGGAGCTCGAACGGATCAACCTCCCCTTTCCGGAGAACGCCACCCCCTCCGACGCGGAACTGAGGATAGCCCAGGCCCAGCTGGTCGGCTGGCTTGAGGGGCTCTTCCACGGCATCCAGACGGCCATCGCGGCGCAGCACGCCGCCAGGGAGCACACCTACGCCCAAATGCAGCTGCGCCAGCTGCCTCCCGGAACCGTGATCGCGCCGGGCGTCATCATCGGGGAAAACGGCGAACCGGTCCGCGCCGCCGCGCCGCGTCACGGCGCGGAGTCCCCCGAGCCGCCCGAACCCGCGGACCCTGACCATGGCCCGGGCCAGTACCTTTAGCGCGACCTTGGGCTTCTTCAGCGCAGCACGGCAAGGCCGCAGGGACGACGCAGAACTTGGCAAGGGGCTCTGGCGGCGCGCCCACGACCGGTTCAACCGCGGACTTGACCGCTACCACCAGGTCCTTGAGGGGGTCGAAGACGAGGCCCTGTACGGCGAGCTCGTCGAGATCGCCAATCAGCTCTCCGCGCTCGCGCCCCGGGTCCGGCAGGTCTGCGTGGAGGCCCAGCGGCGCTTTCCCAGCAATGGATTGGATATCCCGGGGCCGCTGGCAGGGGTCCACCGCGCCCTGTCGACGGCTGGCAACTCCCTGGCCATGACGGCTGAGGCGGCCGCGATGCTCCGGCTCGCAGTGGGGCCGGTCCCGGCGGGTGCCGCGTCGGTGCGGCGGCGCGCCGATTCCGTGCTGGAACAGGTCCACGACGCCGAGCGGCGGCTTGCGGAAGCCGACGGCGGCGGGCCGACGCCAGCCTGAGCCGCTACGCGAATTAGTCTCTTGCACAGGCCCGCCCCGGCATGGCTGGGGTTCCCGATATTTCCCGAAATTCCCGGGTATTCCCGGTTACGCGCCTAGCTTAGCGGCGCCCTGTAGCTGGCCGGAGGGCGCCGAAGTTGGCAGGATACTTATATGACTTTTTCACCGGAACTGACTTTCAATGACGGCAACACCATCCCCCAGCTTGGCTACGGCGTGTGGCAGGTTGAAGATGACGTGGCCGAAAAGGTGGTTGTCCAGGCGTTCGAGGCCGGCTTCCGCCACATCGACACGGCAAAGATCTACGGCAACGAAGCAGGCGTAGGCCGCGCCATCGAGCGTTCCGGCCTCAAGCCCGAGGAAATTTTCATCACCACCAAGCTGTGGAACGCGGACCAGGGCTACGAGTCCACCCTGAAGGCGTTCGAGGAATCCATGGAGCGGCTCGGCCTCGAGACCCTGGACCTGTACCTGATCCACTGGATGCAGCCCAAGCAGGACAAATATGTTGACACCTGGAAGGCGCTCATCGAGCTCCAGAAGCAGGGCCGGGTCAAGACCATTGGCGTCTCCAACTTCACCAAGGAGGGCCTGCAGCGCCTGATCGATGAGACTGGCGTGGTTCCGGCCATCAACCAGGTCGAACTGCACCCGTTCTTCAGCCAGGCCGACCTGCGCGAGTTCAACGCGTCCAAGGGCATCCTCACCCAGGCATGGTCGCCGCTGGGCCAGGGCGGCGAGCTCCTCGAGAGCCCCGTCATTGCCCAGATTGCCGCCAAGCACGGCGCCACCCCGGCCCAGGTGGTCATCGCCTGGCACCTGGCCATCGGCAACGTGGTCATCCCGAAGTCGGTGACCGAGTCCCGGATCCGCGAGAACTACGCGGCCCTGGACGTCAGCCTCGACGAGACCGACATCCAGGCCATCAACGGGCTGGACCGTTCCGCCGAAGATGCCGGCCGGATCGGACCGGATCCGGCCGTCTCCGACTTCGCCTAAGCACCTCCCATGACGCCGGCAGCCAGCCGGCGATCACACAGGGCCTTCACCCCGCACGGGGTGGAGGCCCTTCGGGCGTCCGGCACCTTCCCGCCGTCCGGCCCCTTCCTGACGTCCGCGACCGTGACCGGCCAATCCCACGCGCTCGGAGATAGACGGCCCGGACACAGGCGCCGGTCCCGAAAGCCCCCGGAGTCAGGCGGCGGCCCGGCGCTCTTTCGCCGGAATTGCATCGACCACGGCCCAGCCGTCTTCGCCCGCAACGCAGCGGCTGGCGAAGCGGTCTGCGGCGGCAGCGTCATCGAAGCTCTCGGTGCGGATCCGGCCGCAGTCGGTGTCCAGGTAGGTGACCGCGAAATACAGTGCGCCGTCCTGTGCGTTGTTGAAATCCGCCTCAAAATCTGACTCGATATCATGGCGGAAACTCTGCTGGAAATTCTGGTTGTTCTCCATGATTCCAGTGTGCGACTGACCTCCGACACTAAGACTTCACTCCTCCGGCGTGTTGCCGAGCCGCAGCACCCGTTCCCGCGCCAGGACTTCCTTGCGGCGCTGCCGGTCGGCGGCCCGTGCCGTCTGCTGCGCCAAAGCCGCCGCCAGCTCGTGATTCTTCCGGGCCGTTTTGAGCCCGGCTTCTGCCGCGTCCAGACGCCGCCTGAGCTCGCGCACCTCGTCGGCCAGCAGGGTGGTTTCCGCCGCCGCCTCCGCCAGCTCCGCGGCCGCGCGGCCTGCCTCCTCGTCGGCTTCCGCGGCGGCCACTTCGGCCGCCTCCAGGGCGGCCCGCGCCCGTTCCACCGCCGACGGCGCGGGCGTCATCCGTGCCGTGCCGACGGCCCGGAGGCGGGGTTGTTCCGTTGTCGGCTTTCCGCCGGCAGTTGTGCCACGCTGTGCGGTCCGGTCCGCCGGTTCTGTCCCGCCGGCGCCGGGCGCTGGTTCTGTCCCGCGGACGCTGGCCGTTCCAGGCGCGGCTCCAGTGCCGGGCGCCGTCGCCGCATGGCTCCCCGGGACAGCCACTGCGCCGGCGAGATCGACGACGTCGACCCCGTCCGCCGAGAGCGCCCGGAGCAGGCAGCCGCTTTGCACGGCGGCGGCGGCCCCCGGATCGGCGGTGGCGGCCCGCAGGGTCTGCTCCACTTCCGTTGCGACGGCGGCGCTGATGGCCCGTCCGTGCCGGGCCGCCAAGGCCTGTGCCGCCTTCACCGTGCTGCCGAGGAGCTGGCGCCGCTGCTGGGCGAGGCGACGGAGGTCCGCTGCATCCAGGGCATCCTGTGCGGCCTGCATCGACGTCCCCAGCACAGCCAGCTCCCGCAGGATTTCGGGGCTGTGCGCCGCCAGCATGTTCACCGCCCACGCCGCCACCGACGGCTTGGGCAGGGCACGGACTGCGGCCGCCAGGGCACGCTGCTCGGCGGCGGTGACGCCCGCGGAACTGACGTCTTTGGCCGCCGCCGTTCTAGCAGCCACGAAATCCCCGTAGGGCAATGCATAGAGCGGTCCGGCAATGCCCGCTAGTTCCCGCGATCCCATGCAAGAATCATAGGAGTCTGGCCCCGCCGCGAGTTCGCTGCCCCATCATCAGCCCCGGTGCCGTCACGTTCTGGAGGAGATTTCACTTGATCGAAATTGGTGGGCTCCCGGCCCATGTCCTGCTCGTCCACGCCGTAGTCGTATTAGCGCCCATCGCAGGTCTTGCCGCCATCGTTTATGCCGTGGCACGGCGCTGGTGGGGCTACTTGGCCTGGCCCCTGGGCGTGTTGTCACTGGGGCTGGTGCCAGTAACACTCCTGACCGCGCAGGCAGGCGAGCAGTTGGAGAAAGTCCGTCCGGCGTCGGCGGTGGTCCACGAGCACGCCCAGGAAGGTGACGTACTCAAAGTGCTTTCCGTGATCTTCTTCGTCCTGGTCGCGGCAATGTTGATAGTCACCTACGAGCCCTTTGGCCGGCGCCTGGCGTTCCTTGGCGGCCTTCGGAGCAACCGGATTGTCCGGGGAGCCGTCCTGATTGCCGGCGCCCTCGCGGGGGGCTTCTTCATTTACCAGAGCATCATCACGGGACATTCCGGCGCGGCCTCGGTCTGGGCGCGCTAAGTCAGCCCATCCGCGGGCCCTTGGCCAGGTGATGCGTGCCGGGCCCGGTGCAGCGTGACGAGCAGTAGGACGAAGGCCGTTGCCTGCAGTGTGGCCACGGCAGCGATGAGCGCCGGCCGTGCGCCGTAAAGTGACCCGTACAGGGCGCCGCCGGCCAAGGCGCCGGCGCCCTCGAACGCCGCGAACACCCCGTACGCCGTGCCCTGCCGGGGTTGGGGCACCAGATCGGCAACCAACGCCTTGACCGTGGAGTCCTGGATGCCGGTGGCGGCGCCCCAGACCAGGACGCCCGCGAGCACGAGCCCGGCGCTCGGCGCCAGGGCCAGCACGGGCACCCCCATAATCAGCACGGGAAGTGCCAGGAGCACGGCCGCCCCGGCGCGGTCGTACAGGACGCCACTGGCGAGGGCCCCGACGGCGCCGGCCCCCATGGCGCCGGCGTACAGCAGCGGAACCACCGGGACGGGGACGGCCACGTCGGCCGTCAGGTGATAGGAGATGACGCCGAAGGCGACCAGTCCGGCGCTCCAGAAGAACCCGGCCAACGCAAACAAGATGAAGACGCTGGAGAGCGCCGACGGCGGCCGCCCGGCGGGTTTCCCGCGGGGCGGCTCCGGCAGTACGGAGGGGTCGGCCGCAGGCCTGTCCGCGCCGGGATCCCGGACGCGGCGGCGCAGCCACACGAGAATCGCCAGCGCCGCCGCCGCCGGAATGATGAGCACCGCAAAGGCTGCCGGCAGTGAGCCGGTGGTAACCAGCACCGCCGAGACGAGCAGCGGGCCCAAGAGCGCCCCGGCCAGATCGAGGGACTTGTGGACGGCGAAGCCGCGGCCCCGGCCAACCGGCCCGGCGACGGTGGCGAGCAGCACGGTTTTCGCCGGGCTTCGGACGGCTTTGCCGACCCTGTCCCCGATGATGAGCACGGCCGCCAGGGCCATCCCGGCGGTCCCGGCGAACGGCGTCAATGCCAGCAGCGGGACGCACACCGCCGTCAGCACATAGCCGGCCATCGTGAAAGTCCAGTACTTCCCGGTGCGGTCCGCCCAGGGGCCGAACACCAGCCGGAGTCCCTGGGACGCGGCTTCGGCGGCGCCGGTCACGAGGCCGACGAACAGCGCGGACGCACCGAGCTGGGCCAGCAGGGGACCGCCGAGCGGGCGGGCGCCGTCGGACACCATGTCCGCGGCGAGGCTGACCAGGCCGAAGCCGACAACCGGGCCCCACAGCCGGTGCCGCCAATTCCCGGTTTGGCCGGACCGCGACGGCGGGTATTGCTGGCCGGCTGGCATCCTGCGCCGGGGCCGTTCCATTTCCTAAGGCTGACGGACGGCCCGGAAAAAGACAATACGCAGGTCAGGGGCCTGTCGCGGGGTCGAGGCGCAGAAGGAAATATTGGCCAAAGAGGTTCTTTCTGGGCGGCAGCTTGGTACTTTTTGAGAGCCGATCCGTATTGTGCGGGCCGGGGGGACCCACAATGACGGACTGAAAGGCAACACACCCATGAGCTCGGACGGCACCCACCGGCACCCGCCGGAAGGGGCCCTCATCCTCGGTGCCGCCCCGCGCGCCAAGAGCCGCACCAACCAGGCCGCACCTGCACGCCATTCTCACGGAGGAACTGTGAAACCGTTTTCGAATCCCCCACTCCACGCCGGGGGAAGGCGCCCGAGCCTGACTGCCACACTTCTGGGCATCGCTGTGGCTGCCGGACTGGCCCTCACCGGCGTCGCCGCGGCCTCGCTTCCCCTGGCCTCTGCCGCCACAACGCCGCAGCCCACCGGCTGGCTGCACACCTCTGGCGCGAGGATCCTGGACTCGAACAACGCCCCGTATACGATCAAGGCCGCGTCCTGGTTCGGCATGGAAACCACCGACTGCATGCCGCACGGGCTCTGGGGAACCCTGACCATCGACGAGGCCCTGGCCAACATCAAATCGATGGGATTCAACACCGTCCGCCTGCCGTTCTCCAACGAGTGCCTGGCAGCGGCATCCATCAAGGGCAACCTGAACTACTGGGCCAACCGCGCCTACGCGCTGGAGGGCAAGACGCCCCTGGTCCTGATGGACACCGTGATCGCCCGCGCGAAGGCCAACGGCCTGCAGATTATCCTGGACCGGCACCGGCCGTCCTCGGCCGACCAGTCCCCGCTCTGGTACACCTCCGCCTACCCGGAGTCGAAGTGGATCGCTGACTGGAAGATGCTCGCCGCCCGCTATAAGAACGATCCCACCGTCATCGGCGCCGACCTTCACAATGAGCCTGCCGGGGCGGCGACGTGGGGCGGCGCCGCGGCCACCGACTGGCAGGCCGCGGCCACCCGCGGCGGCAACGCCGTCTTGGCCTCCAACCCCAACCTGCTGATCATCGTTGAGGGCATCGAGAACCAGGGCAACGGCACCTCCACCTGGTGGGGCGGCGGCCTGGCCGACGTCAAGAACAAGCCGGTCACCCTGGCCACGCCCAACCGCGTGGTCTATTCCCCGCATGACTACCCGGCGTCGCTGTTTGCGCAGAAGTGGTTCAGCGACCCCACCTACCCCAACAACCTGCCGGCCGTGTGGGATGCCAACTGGGGTTACATCCAGAAGCAGGGCATCGCCCCGGTTCTGCTCGGAGAGTTCGGGACCGCGCTGCAGACCACGTCGGACAAGCAGTGGATGGAGAAGATCGTCTCCTACCTCGGGACCAATTCCATGAGCTTCGCGTATTGGGCGTTCAACCCGAACAGCGGCATTACCGGAGGCCTTGTCCAGGCGGACTGGCGCACCCCGGAGGCCGCCAAACTGGCCGCGCTCGCGCCCCTCCTGAACGGCACCCCGACGCCGACCGTCACCGCGACGCCGACCGTCACCGCGACGCCGACCGTCACCCCGACGCCGACCGTCACCGCGACGCCGACGCCGACCGTCACGCCCACGGCCACGGCGACGCCGACGCCGACCGCCACGCCGACGCCCTCGCCGTCTCCCACCCCTACATCGGGCGCGCCGATCAGCGCGGTTTGGAAACTCGGCAGTTCATGGACCGGCGGCTACGTGGCCAATATTGAGGTCACCGGCCTCCGGGCGGCGGCCGGTTGGAGCGTGAGCTGGCCCGATCCGAACGTCACCCGGGTGGCCAACTCCTGGGGCATCAGCTGCACGGTACTCCCCAAGGTGTCGGTGACCTGCAGCGGCTCGGACTGGGCCACCAAGGTCGCCGCCGGCCAGAAACTGTCCGTAGGCCTGCAGGTGGATTCGCTGAAGGCTCCCGTGAACCCGGTGCTCACCCTGAAGTAGCCGGCCGTGCAAGGACGCCCTCACCGCGCAACGTGTTGACGAGAAGCAGCCTGGAGCCGCGGCCACAGCTGCACGTGAGCGACTCCATGCTCCGGCCTGCGCGGGCGCGGAACGGGGCGCGGGTAATCTGGTCATTTTCGCCGCACTCATGATAGGCATGAACATCTCCCGCTCCGCCGCCACCAAGTCCCTGACCGTCCTTGCCGGCCTGCTTCTCGCAGGCTCCCTCGCCGGCTGTGATGCCGCAGCCCACGTTGGCGCCAAAGTCGCTGACGCCGTGCACAGCGCGGCCGCGTCCCAGGCTCCCGGCACCGGCACCGGCACCGGCACCGCGCACCCGGGCGAGGCCGCCGCGGCCGTAGCCCAGCTGGCGTCCATCCCGTTGAAGGGCAAGGCCCCAAAGACCGGGTACAGCCGCGGGCAGTTCGGTCCCGCCTGGTCCGATGTGGACCACAACGGCTGCGACACGCGCAACGACATGCTCCGCCGTGACCTCACCGACGTGACGACCAAGCCCGGGACCAGGGATTGCGTCATCGCCTCCGGCAAGCTTGCAGACAAATACACCGGCAAGACCATCACCTTCACCCGTGGTGAGAACTCGGCGGACGTCCAGATCGACCACATTATTCCCCTGTCGCTGGCCTGGCAGACCGGCGCCCAGCAGATCAGCGCCGGCCAGCGCCTCCAGCTCGCCAATGATCCGCTGAACCTGATGTCCGCCGACGGCCCCGCGAACCAGCAGAAGTCAGATTCCTCGGCCGATGCTTGGCTGCCAGCCAACAAGGCGTTCCGGTGCGAATACGTCGCCCGCCAGACTGCTGTGAAGGCCAAGTACAAGCTGTGGATGACCCGTCCCGAGCACGACGCCATCGCCGGGATTCTCGCCACCTGCAAGTAGCGGCACCGCATCCCTGAGGGGTACCTTCGGCTGCGCCGCCTAACCCGCGCCCAACCCGCGACCAAACGTCCGTCTCGTCGAGCAGCTTCCGTCCCTAAGGACGGCACACCAAGGTGTCGGCCCGTTCTGCTCCCTGACCTGCGGAAACATTCCGGGATGCCATAGTGCCCACGGGACGAAAACGCCGGTAGCATGACAGCCGGGGGCCCGCTGGGGTGCCCGGTATTGGGGGGACCATGGCACAACCGCGCCGGCTACTCGGCAGCAGTCTAAGCTCCGTCATCGCAGGCCGTCACCGCCTCGAGGTCCACAACGCGCAACGCCGCGGAGCCGAGCGTGCCCAGACCCATGTCCAGCCCCCGCCGAGCCAGGCGCCACACTTCAGCGATTCCGCCGCGGCCGACGGCCCCTGACCCTCCCGGATCCACCCGCCACACCAGTGAAGGAGCATCACTTGTCAGATCCGCATAATTCTCAGCAAGGCACCGGCCGGCAGATGTGGCCCAGCGAGCAGCCCCGGCAGAACCCGGGGTGGGCGCCGAACCCGTACGCCGCTGCGGCATACCCGGCTCAGGGATCCGGGCCCGTGCCACTCTGGGCACCGCTCTACGGCGCTTCCCTGCCAGAGGCCGCGTCGCGGTTCTTCAAGAAGTACGGGACGTTCTCCGGCCGCGCCAGCCGGAGCGAATACTGGTGGTGGATGCTCGTCTCCGGACTCGTCTCGATCGTCTTGAACGTCATCATGTTTGCCGGTGGCGCGGCCGGCGCAAAACTGGGCCCCAACGGCGCCAGCGTCCCCGGCCCCGCCTATATGATCGGGCTGATCCTGGCAGCCGTCTGGTTCCTGGCAGTCATTGTCCCGTCCCTGGCCCTGACGGTCCGTCGCCTCCACGACTCGAACTTCAGCGGCTGGATGTACCTCATCGTCCTCATCCCGTTTATCGGCGGGATCATTCTCCTCGTCTTCACGCTGCTGGAATCAAAACCCGAGGGCCAGCGCTTCGACGTCCCCGCATAAGCATCCGGTCGCACCCACTGACCCCGCACGAACTACAAGAAGGCCCTGCCGCCCCTGTGGGCTGCGGGGCCTTCTTCTGCCATAGGTGTGCCCTGGCCCTATGCGGCGCCGTACGGCCCCGTCCCGCCGCAACCAATAAAAAACCCCGTATCCCCGTTAAGTCAACGGTGATACGGGGTTCTTCCCGAGCTTCCTGCCAGAATCGAACTGGCGACCTTCTCATTACGAGTGAGACGCTCTACCAACTGAGCTAAGGAAGCAACCACATGAATGCCCGGCGAACCGGGCGGATCATGCAAGAGACAACTGTAATAGAGTCCCGGCGTCCGGGTCAAAATGAGCGACCGAAGCCGCCATGCGGCCCCGTCACGGACCTAGCAGACCGTGTTGTCCGCCGGGGCCTTTCCGTCCACCAGGTAGTCATCGACCGCGTTGCCGATGCAGCTGTTGGAACGGCCGTACGCCGTGTGGCCCTCACCCTTCCAGGTCAGCAGCGAGGCGTTCCCAAGCTGCTTGCGCAGCGAACTGGCCCATTCCACGGGGGTAGCCGGGTCGCCGGTGGTTCCAACTACGACAATCGGGGCCGAGCCCTTGTACTCGATCGGGGCAGGGGTCCGGACGTTCTTGTACGGCCAGTCCTTGCAGTTGCTGCCGCCATAGGCGAAGTAGTAGCCCAGGGTGGGCGACAGCTGGCGCAGCTTCTGGTCCTCGGCCCGCATGGACGCGGTGTCGGACACCATCGGGTAGTCCAGGCAGTTGATGGCGTTGAAGGCGAAGGTGCTGTTTGACGTGTAGGTGCCGCTGGGATCGCGGTCGGCGCCGAAGTCGGCCAGTTGCAACATGCCCGTGCCGTCGCCGGCCAGGGCGGTGGCGAGCGCACGGGTGAGGATCGGCCAGTTGTCATCGTTGTAGAGCGGGATGATGAGGCCGCTGACAAACGTGGAGCCCGAGACCTTCCGTCCGTCCTTCGCCGGCAGCGGGTTCGCCTCGGCCGCGCTGATGGCGTTGTGGATCTGCTGGACGCCTTCCTCGGTGCTTCCCGTGAGGGGGCATCCGGACGTCTGCTGGCATTTGGCGACATAGGCGTGGAGGGCCTTGTCGAAGGCCACGGCCTGGTCGCGGGTCAGTTCCTCGTTGCTCAGCGACGGGTCCATGGCGCCGTCGAGGACCAACCGGCCCACATTGTCCGGAAACAGCGACGCATAGGTGGAGCCCAGCAGGGTCCCGTAGGAGTAGCCGAGGTAGTTTAGCTTTGAGTCGTTGGCCACGCCGCGCAGGATGTCGAGGTCCTTGGCGGCGCTGAAGGTGTCGATGTGGGCCAGCACCGGTCCGGTTTTCTCCACGCACTTGGCAGCGATGGCCTTGTTGTCGGCCAGGGCCTCGTCCAGTCCGGCGTCGGTGTCCAGGGCGTAGGTCTTGGCGCGTGACGCGTCGCGTTCCTTGTCCGTGAGGCACGTGACCGGGGCGGAGCGCTTCACACCGCGGGGGTCGAAGCCCACGATGTCGTAGGCGGACCGGACTTTGTCCGAAATGTTGGTGTTGGCCGCATCCCTGACGAAGTCGTACCCCGAGCCGCCCGGGCCGCCCGGATTGACCATCAGGGTGCCCTTCTTGTCACCTGTCGTGGCGAGCTTGATGGCGGCAAGCTCGATGCGTTCGCCGTCGGGCTTGCTGTAGTCCAGCGGAACCTTGATCTTGGCGCACTGGAAGTTGCCTTCACACGGTTTCCAGTCGACCTGCTGGGAGTAATAGCTGCGCAGTTCGGCCGGCGCGGCCGCCACGATTGACGGGTCCGCCTGCCCCGCTGTCCCCGATGCCGGCGCACTGGACCCGTTGCCGCCCCCGCCGCCGAAAAGGGTGCACGAGGCCAGCGTGAGGGCCAGGGCCACGGCGCCGACGGCCCGCATGCCGATCGCCAGGGATCGGGATCTTGCGGACTTGGGTCGAGCAGGCTTCATGCGGTTCTCCTTGGAGGCTAGGAACGAAAGCGAAGATGATCGTTGGAGCGGCCGGAACCGTCAAATAAGGCTGGAAGCCATGGACTCGATCGTCAGCAGCGGGGCCACGTTGGTTGTGGTGATCCGCGTGCGGGCCTTGTTGATGGCGTCCATTCGGGCAAGGGTCACTTCGGCGGTGGAACGGGAGGCGAAGTCTTCGAGTTCGCTTCTGAGTTCAACGTTGACGAGTTCCACTGCGTTCCCCATCTGGATGATCAGGACATCCCGGTAGAAGGACAACAGGTCCGTCAGGGTGCGGTCAAGGGAATCGGTGACGGAACGCTTGGCGCGGCGCTTCTGGTCGTCCTCGAGTTGCTTGACCTGGCTCCGCATGGCTGGCGGCAGCGTGCCGCTTTCGGGTGCCCCGAGGGTGGTAAGAAGCGCGGTTTTCTCGGCGGCGTCGCGCTCGTCGTTGGAGCTGTTGGCTTCCTCGGTGGCGATCTTGACCAGTTTCTCGGCCATCATGACCGCCGCCGTGACGCCGCGAAGGGACAGCGGAAACCGGACCGTCTCGAGCCGGCGCTCCCTGGCCTCCGGGTCCCGGGCCAGGCGGCGGGCGATCCCGACGTGGCTCTGCGCCGCGCGGGCGGCGCGCTCGGCGACCGCCGGGTCCACGCCGTCGCGCTTGACCAGCAGGGCAGCGACGGCGGCGGCCGGCGGAAGCCGCAGCGCCACCGGCCGGCAGCGGGAGCGGATGGTCACCAGGACATCGGCGGGGGAGGGGGCGCAGAGCATCCAGACGGTGCGGGGCGTGGGTTCCTCGATGGCCTTGAGCAGCACGTTGGTGGTCCGCTCGGCCATCCGGTCCGCGTCCTCCACCACGATGATCCGCCACCGGCCCGACGAGGGCCGGTTCCCGGCGGTGGACACGAGCTCGCGCGCCTCGTCGATGGTGATGGTGACCTTCTCCGTGCGCACGAACGCGACGTCGGAATGGGTTTCGCCGAGGATGGTCAGGCACGCCGGGCATTCGCCGCAGCCGCGCAGGCTGACGTCCTCCTGGTCGCAGTTCAGGGCCGCGGCGAACGCCTTCGCGGCGTTGGAACGGCCGGAGCCGGGCGGGCCGGTGAAAAGCCACGCGTGCGTGAGCCCTTCGTTCTGGGCCGCCTGGCGCAACTGGGCCACGACGGCGTCCTGGCCCTGGAGGTCGTCCCAGACCGTCATGCTGTGCTGCTTTGGGTGACGGCCAGCAGGGATTCGACGCGCTCGAGGATGCGGGCGGCGAGTTCGGCGACGGGCAGCCGGGCGGGCAGCACCAGATACGCCTCCGGCCGGGCCGAGGCGAGGTCCAGGAAGGCCGCCCGGATCTTGGCATGGAATTCGTCGGCCTCGGACTCGAGGCGGTCTTCGGCGGCCTGGCCGGCGGTGCGCCGCTGCCGGCCAACGGCGGGTTCGACGTCGAGAAGTACGGTCAGGTCCGGCTGCAGGTCCGATGTGGCCCAGGCATTGATGTCCCGGACCGCCTGCGTTCCGAGGCCTCGGCCGGCGCCCTGGTACGCGACCGAGGAATCGATGTACCGGTCGGTGAGGACGATCTCGCCGCGTTCCAGGGCGGGGCGGATGACCTGGCTCGCGTGCGCCGCCCGGGATGCCGCGAAAATCAGGGCCTCGGTATGGGCATCGATGTGGCCGTGGCCGTGATCCAGCACGAGGGACCGCAGCTTCTCACCGATCGCCGTGCCGCCCGGTTCCCGGGTCCGCAACACGGTAAAACCACGTGATTCCAGGGCCTTGGCGAGTTCAGCCGCCTGCGTGGACTTGCCGGCGCCGTCTCCGCCTTCGAAGGCAATAAACAGTCCGGGCAACAGGCCGGTCAACTTTCGGCGGGACGCTCCGGGGCTCTGGGTAGTCACCGTTCAAGAGTACCGACAATCCCCGACGCTCTAGTCTGCGCAAAGTCTGCGGCGTAACGGCTTGGGTACCCTGCCGGGCGCCCACGTACCCTGTCCTCATGAGTCTTACTGAAGAACAGGCCGCCTCGCTTTCGCCGGATTCCCTGGTCGTCGCGGCAGGGCGCCCGCCGCGCACCCGCGACGAACCGGTCAACCCGCCGCTGGTGCTGTCCTCGACCTACTTCGGTACGGGACCGCTGGGCGACGGCGACCGCGGCTACGGCCGGTATTCCAACCCCACGTGGGACCCCTTTGAAGAGGCGCTGGGCCAGTTGGAGGGCGCGGAACTGCCGGGCCTGCTCTACGCCTCGGGACTCGCCGCCGTTAGTTCGGCCCTGTCCCTGGTGCCCGCCCAGGGCGTCCTCGTCATGCCGTCGCACAGCTACGCGGGATCGGTCACCATGGCCACCGAACTGGCGGCCAAAGGGTTCCTCGAGCTGCGGACGGTAGACATCGCGGACACCGACGCTGTACTTGCGGCGCTTGCCCCGGCCGGCGGGCGCGCCGCCAGCATGCTCTGGCTGGAGAGCCCCACGAACCCCATGCTCGGCGTCGCGGACATGCGGGCCGTGACCGCCGCGGCGCATGTGGCCGGCGCCATCGTCGTCACGGACAACACCTTTTCCACGCCCCTGGTGCAGCAGCCCCTGAGCCTGGGCTCCGACGTCGTGCTGCATTCGGTGACCAAGTACCTCTCCGGCCACTCCGACGTCGTACTCGGTGCCCTGGTGACGTCCGACGCCGGTCTCCGCGCCGCCCTGCTGCACCACCGCACCATCCACGGCGGAATCGCCGGACCATTCGAGGCGTGGCTGGCGCTGCGCGGGCTCCGCACCCTGGCGCTGCGGATCGAGCGTTCGCAGGCGTCGGCCCAAATCCTGGCCGAGCGGCTCGACGGTCATCCGAAGGTGGCCGGCGTCCGCTTCCCCGGGCTGGCCTCGGACCCCGGCCACGCGCGGGCCAAGGAGCAGATGAAGGGTTTCGGTTCCGTCCTGTGCATCGAGGTGGCACCGGTGGGTGGGCAGGGCAGGGGCCTCAGCGGCGCGGACGCCGCGGACCGCATGATCCGCGCCCTGCAGCTTTGGCTCCCCGCGACCTCCCTGGGTGGGGTGGAATCCCTGATCGAACGCCGGCGCCGGCACGCCGCCGAGCCGGAGAGCGTGCCGGACAACCTGGTCCGGATGAGCGTGGGCATTGAGAACGTGGAAGACCTTTGGGCCGATTTGGAGCAGGCATTGGGCACTCTGGACGGCTAGGCTGGGGGAGTGGACGGACGCATACTCATTTACTTTGTCGAATCCGGGGTTTACCTGGTCCTGGCTGTCGTGGCCTTTGTCCTTGAGGCATGGGCGTTTTTCGATTGCCTCCGGCACAAGGCCAACGCGTTCGAGGCCGTATCGAAGCGGACCAAGACCTTCTGGCTGGCCCTGACCGGCGGCGCGTTCGCCGTGGGACTGTTCTCCCTGCTCTCGCAGCTGGGCAGCGGTGGCGGCGCCAGTTCGCTCGGGGTTTTCGGCCTTGCAGCCGTGACGGCCGCGTCCGTGTACCTCGCCGACGTCCGCCCCGCCGTCAAGGACGCCGGCCGCGGCCGCGGCAGCAACATGGGCCCCTACGGCCCCTGGTGATCCGCACCGGCACCCTAAGCTCGCAAGCTCGCCCAGGGAACCCTGCCGGCGTGGGCCCACCACCGGCGCCTAAGCTCCCGGGGCCACGGCTTCCCAGCCGACCGTCACTTCGCCCAGCCGCCAGCGGGACGGGCCGTCCTGGATCGGCCAACCGGCGTCGAGCAGTGCGCGGCACATAGCCCCGAAGCGCTGCCGGTTTCCGAAGGCCGCCAGCGGCGCCGCTTCCAGCCAGGCTTGGTCCATCGCCTGCAGGTAGGTGTGGATCTTCTCGCCGGGCACGTTGCGGTGGATCAGGGCCTTCGGGAGCCTTTCGGCAACGTCGGAGGGCAGCACGAAGGCACCGAACCGCATGGACAGGCTCAGGCTCAGCGGCCGCTCGACGTCGAGCGCCACCCAGGCGGCGCGCCGCCCGATCTCATCGCACGTGCCGTCGATGAACAGCCCGCCCGGGGCCAGCCGGTCCTGCACCAGCCGCCAGATGCCCGCCACGTCGGTTTCCTCGTACTGCCGCAGCACGTTGAAGGCACGGACCAGCACGGGCTTTCCGGTCATGGGCAGTTCGAAGCCGCCCAGCTGGAACCTTAAGCCGGGCCGTTCAAGGGCTTGGGCCTGCCGGACGCGCTCCGGTTCGATTTCGATCCCCACCATTTGTACGTCCCCGCGGACCGCGGCGAGGCGTTCGAAAAGTTCGACGGCGGTGGCCGGTGAGGCGCCGTACCCGAGGTCGACGGCGAGAGGATGGGCCGCGGCCCGCAGCCGCCATGCCTGCGGCCCGGTCAGCCAGCGGTCCACGCGGCGCATCCGGTTGGGGTTCGTGGTTCCGCGGGTCACGTTACCCACGGGCCTGCCGCCGCGCACGCCGCCTCTCGTTCCGCCCTTGTTTCGGGGGGCCAGCACCCGTTCAGCCTTCTGTACCACCGCCCAAGCCTATCCTCCAACACGGGGTCACCTCATTTCCGTGATGGGCGCTGGATGGGCCGGGAGCGACCCCGCGTTGCCCTGAAGCACGCGGTGAAGCAGAAGGTGAGGCACGCTCTGAAACGCGCGCGGTGTAACGCTCGGCACCGCCGCCAACCGCTCGGCTAGGATGAAAAGCATGACTTACAAGCTGATTCTGCTGCGCCACGGCCACAGCGACTGGAATGCCAAGAACCTGTTCACCGGCTGGGTGGACGTTGACCTCAATGACCAGGGCCGTGCCGAGGCGGTCCGCGGCGGCGAGCTGCTCGTGGAGAACAACATCCTCCCCGACATCCTCTACACCTCGCGGTTGAAGCGGGCCATCAACACGGCGAACATGGCACTGGAAAAGGCCGACCGCGGCTGGATCGACGTCAAGCGCGACTGGCGCCTCAACGAGCGCCACTACGGCGCGCTGCAGGGCAAGGACAAGGCCCAGACCCTCGCCGAATTCGGCGAGGAGCAGTTCATGCTGTGGCGCCGGTCCTACGACACCCCGCCGCCGCCCCTGGCTGACGATTCCGAGTTCTCCCAGGTGGGGGACCCGCGCTATGCGGACCTCGGCGACGCCGTCCCGCGCACCGAATGCCTCAAGGATGTCCTGATCCGGCTCATGCCGTACTGGGAATCAGACATCAAGGAAGACCTCAGGGCCGGTAAGACCGTCCTGGTCACCGCCCACGGCAACTCGCTCCGCGCCCTCGTCAAGCACCTTGACGGGATCAGCGACGAGGACATCGCCAGCCTGAACATCCCCACCGGCATCCCGCTGGTCTACGAACTGGATGAGAACTTCAAGCCGCTGAACCCGGGCGGCACCTACCTCGATCCCGAGGCCGCCGCCGAGGCCATCAAGGCAGTCGCCAACCAGGGCAAGAAGTAACCGGCCCCCGCCCGGGCAGGCACTAAGTAAGGGACAGCGCACAAACGACGGCGTCCGGCCACCCCCAAGGTGACCGGACGCCGTCGTTCGTATCAGCGCGGTGCTATCAGCGCCGTTGTAACTGCTGCTGAGTCAGCCGCAGTTGGCCGGAGTCAGTTGTGCTCGATCGTGCTCGGCTGCCACGCGCCCGTCACCAGGTACGTGACCTTCTGGGCCACGGAGACGCCGTGATCCGCGAAGCGCTCGAAGTAGCGGCTGGCCAGGGCAACGTCCACCGTGGTGGCCGGCGACTCCTGCCAGTCGCTGCGGGCGATCGCCTGGAAAACGCTCAGGTGAAGGTCGTTGACGGCGCCGTTGGCCTTCATGATCTCCCGGGCCACGCCGAGGTCGCGGGTTGCCAGCAGCTCCGTGAGCTTCTGGGCGATCAGCAGGTCCTGTTCCGCGAAAGCCTTGAAGGTCTCCCGCAGCTGGTCCGGGACCACTGACGCCGGATAGCGCAGACGCGCCAGCTGGGCCAGGTGCCGGGCGAGGTCGCCCATGCGTTCGAGCGAGGCGCTCATCCGGAGCGAACCAACCAGCATGCGCAGATCGCTCGCCACCGGGCCCTGGAGGGCGAGGATGTCGATGGCCCGCTCGTCGAGGCTGTTCTGCAGGAAGTCGATGCGGGCATCGGCGGCAATCACGTCCTCGGCGAGGTCGATATCGGCGCCCTGGAAAGCTGTCGTGGCCTTGTCGATGGCCTCTGTGACCAGCGCTGAGATCTCGACGAGCTGTTCCCTTACCTGGGCGAGCTCCTCCTGAAAAACCTTACGCACGTGTGCGTCCTTTCCTCGGAAATATTGCCTGCAATCGAAGTGGCGGGCCTATTTCGGTTCACCTACCGGCGCTCCAACTGTCAACTCTTTCAGTGTCCGGTGAACTGTTACGCCCCAATAGGTGAACGTTAGCTGAACCGCTGCCCGAATCGCAGGAGATTTCGGATTCGGTCACGTGGCAGAGCATAAGCTGGAGCCGTGGATCCAATGCTCATCGGCGTGATCGCCGGCCTGATCGGCCTCTCGTTTGGCATGTTCGGCGTACTCGCGTTCCGGGTCAGTGAGCAGCAGCGGCATATTGTCGACGTCGACGTCGATGACCCCTCGTTGCCCGAGGGGGCCGCGGAAGTGCTCGCCGTCCTCGGCCGCGCGTTCGTGGTGGTGGATGCGATCGACGGCGTGGTCCGCGCCAGCCCCGCCGCCTACGCCTACGGCCTGGTCCGCGGGCACACGGTGGTGCACCAGCAGCTGCTGGAACTGACGGCCAAGGTGCGGCGGGACGGCGTCATCCTCGAACAGCAGCTGGAACTGCCGCGAGGCCCGCTCGGCCAGGGCACGATCGTTGTCCAGGTCCGGGCCGCCGTCATCACGGAGGAATATGTCCTCCTGCTGGCCGATGACCGGACAGAATTCACCCGCACCGAGGAAGTCCGCAACGACTTCGTCGCGAACGTCTCCCACGAACTGAAGACACCGGTCGGGGCGATCTCCCTCCTGGCCGAGGCACTCGAGTCGTCCGCTGACGACCCCGAGGCGGTGAAGCGGTTCGCCAAGCGCATGCACAAGGAATCGACACGGCTTGCGGCGCTTGTCCAGGACATCATTGAACTCTCCCGGCTCCAGGGCGCCAACGTCGCGCAGCAGGGCCGCCCGGTGGACATCAACCTCGTGGTCAGCGAGGCCGTGGACCGCTCCGCGCTGCCGGCCGAGAGCAAGAACATCCAGCTGGTGGTCGGCGGGCACGCCGATGCCCTGGTCTACGGCGACCAGGACCTTCTCGTGACCGCCCTGCGCAACCTGATCGATAACGCCATCCGCTACTCGCCGGAGAACACCAAGGTGGGCGTGGGCATCCGGGCCAAGGACGGTCTCGTGGCGGTCTCGGTGACGGACCAGGGCGATGGGCTCAGCGCCGAGGACCAGGAGCGCGTCTTTGAGCGCTTCTACCGCGTGGATGCTGCCCGCTCGCGGCAGACCGGCGGCACCGGGCTTGGCCTGAGCATCGTCAAGCACGTCATTTCCAACCACGGCGGCGAGGTGACCCTGTGGTCCCGGCTCGGCCAGGGTTCCACGTTCACCATTCGACTTCCCGAGATAGAAGGGCAGGACGACGGCGACGCCCCCGAGGCGGGCAAGCCGGCTGCCCAAACTTCCAGTCGGGACCCCAGACCGCAACGACGTGACGCCGCAGGCGTCCATGAGCAAGGAGCTACCGCTTGAGCAGGATTCTGATTGTCGAGGACGAGGAGTCCTTCAGCGACCCCCTGTCCTACCTGTTGGGTAAAGAAGGCTTCGAAGTGGAGGTGGTGGACAACGGACTGGACGCCATCACCGAATTCGACCGCAACGGCGCCGACCTCGTGCTCCTGGACCTGCAGCTGCCTGGCCAGTCCGGCACGGAGGTCTGCCGCCAACTCCGGCAGCGCTCCGGGGTGCCCGTGATCATGCTGACGGCCAAGGACTCTGAAATCGACAAGGTGGTGGGGCTCGAACTGGGCGCCGACGACTATGTCACCAAGCCCTACTCCTCGCGGGAACTCGTGGCCCGGGTCCGGGCCGTCCTGCGGCGCCAGAGCGAGCCGGAGGAACTTGTCTCCACCACAGTGCAGGCCGGTCCTGTTCGGATGGACATTGAACGCCACGTGGTCAGCGTCGGGGGCGAGCAGATCGCCTTGCCGCTCAAGGAGTTCGAGCTGCTGGAAATGCTGCTGCGGAACTCCGGCCGGGTCCTGACCCGCGGGCAGCTGATCGACAGGGTCTGGGGCTCCGACTACGTGGGGGACACCAAGACCCTCGACGTCCACGTCAAGCGGCTGCGCAGCAAGATCGAGCCGGATGCGTCCGCGCCGCGGTACCTGATCACCGTCCGGGGGCTGGGCTACAAGTTCGAGCCCTAAAGATCGGAAGAGGCAGCCCGGCGGCCGCTGCTGCCGCTGCTGCCGGGCCGCTGGAAGTCCGGCGCAGTAGAACATCAGGGGACACAAAAGGAGGGGCACCTGCAGGTGCCCCTCCTTTTGCAATAGGTCCAGCCGTTGAAGCTAGTGGCCGGCCGTGCTGCTCGGCGTCGGCGTGGCCGTCTCGGTCGGCGTAGCCGTCTCCGTCGAGGTGGCCGTGCCGGACTCGGTGGGCGCCGGCGTCGGCAGGTACGACTTGTAGTCGACGATCGTGCCGTCCATGACCGGAACCGTGAACTTGGCTTCCTTATTGGTGCCGTTCTCGGAGATGGTGACATCGAGGACGGCGCCCGGCTTGGCGCCGGCCGGGTTCAGGATCGCGGCGTCGGTGGAGTCGTTGAGCATCGTGTAGGAGTTCTTCTTGACCGGAACCTGGGTCTGCGAGCCCTCCGCACCCTTGATGGTCAGCACCACGTCATTGGAGGAGGTGTTGTACACGGCGCCGATCACGCGGCCCGGCTTGTCCTCGCCATCGGAGACGATGATGAAGTTGCGCAGCTGCAGCGCACCGAGATCAGTCCGGGTTCCGTCCGAGGCCGCGTACTGCTCCGTGGTCTGCTGGGCGTTGATGTAGCCGCAGCCGGTCAGGGACAACAGGCCGATGCCAAGTGCAGCCGTTGCCATTGCCAGCTTGCCGCGCTGGCCCCGGTTCATCGCAGTGAAACGCACGTCACGCACTCCTTGAGAGTCTTGAAACATTATTCAGCCATAGCCTAGCCGCAATCGGCCGCAAACAAGGATTCGGCGACTACACACAAGCGCTGCCAAGCGTGCGTCACCGGCGACGGGACCCGGCTCGGCGGGGGACGGAAACCTCTTGGCAGTTAGGGCCGCAGGCACTATTATCCGCATTCGTCAAGGGGTTTGAGGGGGCGGATTGAGGCCATTTTCCCCGGATTCATGCGGTTCCCGGCACCTTTTGATGCCAGTTGTATGCCTTAATCGTGATAAACTGGTCTGCGGGAAAGGGGAATGTCCACATGGTTTTTGAGGTCGGCGAGACAGTAGTTTACCCTCACCACGGTGCAGCCAAAATTGAAGAAATCAAGATGCGCACTGTCAAGGGCGAAGAGAAGATGTATCTCAAGCTCAAGGTGGCTCAGGGTGATCTGACCATTGAAGTTCCAGCAGAAAACGTTGACCTGGTAGGGGTTCGGGACGTAGTGGGCAAGGAAGGCTTGGAGCACGTGTTCGACGTGCTGCGGGCCGAGTTCACTGAAGAACCCACCAACTGGTCGCGTCGCTACAAGGCAAACCTGGAAAAGCTTGCTTCCGGTGACGTCATCAAGGTAGCAGAGGTCGTCCGCGACCTCTGGCGCCGTGATCACGACCGGGGTCTCTCCGCGGGAGAGAAGCGCATGCTGGCCAAGGCCCGTCAGATCCTGATTTCGGAACTGGCACTGGCTGAGAAGACTGATGAAGAGAAGGCTGCAAGCGTTCTCGACGAGGTCCTGGCTTCCTAGCACAGGGCCGGCCCAGCAGGGCCGGCGCAGATAAGAATCGAACCCCGGTGGCGTCAGCCGCCGGGGCTTCTTTTTGCCCTTTTTCAGCGGCCGCCCCCTCCGTTGCGCTATCGGTTGTGGTCCCTTTGAGCGCCCCGGTCCGAGGCGCGGGGACGTAGTCTTGTGCCCATGGATACTGCACCGACGAATACGTCACAGGCGAATACGTCACAGCCCGGTCCCGCCACAGCGGTCATAGTTGTAGCCGCCGGCTCCGGCCAGCGCCTGGGCTACGGCATGCCGAAAGCAAAAGTACCTCTCGGCGGGGACACCATCCTCACCCACGCCCTCCGAGGTGTGGCGGCTGCCGGGATCGCACAGCAGATCTGCATTGCGCTCCCCCCGGGCGACACCGAGTTGCGGGCGCTGTGCGAGGCCTTCACGCAGGAGCTTGCGGCCGGACACTCCGGCGCGGCGTCGGGCTCCGGCGTCCGGGCTCCCGTGGTGACGGTCGTCGACGGCGGTGCGGACCGCGCCGATTCAGTCCGCGCAGCGATGGCGGCCCTCCTGCCCAATATCGAATCGGTGCTGGTCCACGACGCCGCCCGGGCGCTGACGCCTGAAGCCGTCTTTCACCGCGTGGCAGCGGCGCTCGGCGCCGGTGCCTCGGCCGTCATTCCGGTGATACCGGTCGTCGACACCGTCAAGACCGTCGAACCGACCACCGGCGACGGCGCCGCGGTGGCCCCCGAACTGGTCACCGGGACAGCGCCCCGGGAATCGCTCCGCGCCGTGCAGACACCGCAGGGATTCGCCCTGAGTACCCTCAAGCGCGCCCACGAAGCTGCCTCCGGGTTCGACGCCGGCCAGGCCGCCCTCGTCACGGACGACGCGATGCTCGTGGAGCTCATCGGGGTCCCGGTCCACGCGGTACGCGGCGCCAGCCAGTCCCTGAAGATCACCACGCCCCTGGACCTGATCCTGGCCGAAGGCCTTCTCGAAGGGCCCCTGGGCTTGCGCTGGGTGGAGGGATGAGCATGTCCACCAACCCGCCAGCCGTTCCCCCGGTCATTCCCCGGACCGGGGTCGGAGTCGATGTCCATGCCTTCGCCGCCGAGGACGAGCCGCAGCCGCTGTGGCTCGGCGGCCTCTTCTGGGAGGGGGAGCGGGGTCTGTCCGGCCATTCAGACGGCGACCCCGTGGCCCACGCCGCCGCCGACGCGCTCTTCTCGGCCTGCGGGATCGGGGATCTGGGCACGCACTTCGGTACGGACCGGCCCGAATATGCCGGAGCATCCGGCGTGACCCTGCTTGCCGAGGCCGCCCGGATTGTTCGCGCCCACGGATTCGAAATCGGCAACATCGCCGTCCAGTTCGTGGCCAACCGGCCAAAGTTCGGCCCGCGGCGGGAGGAATCCCAGCAGGTCCTCAGTGCCGCTGCCGCGGCGCCGGTGAGCGTCACAGCCACCACGAGCGACGGGCTCGGGTTCACCGGCCGCGGCGAGGGGATCTCGGCCGTGGCAACAGCGCTCGTGTATCGGGCAGGCTAAGCACCGCAGGTCACAGCAGGTGAAGCACCGCAGGTTGGGCGCCGCTGGTTAAGCACCGCCGGCCCCGGTCCCCTACGCTTGAGGGAAGACCCAAGCGAGACACCCGTTCCGAACTGCCAGGAGACCTGCCGTGAAGAAGCTGCTGACCGCCGTCGTACTCGTGGCAGGGACCATGCTGAGCGGCTGTGCCGCCTCCACGACAGCGCCCCAAACGCCTAGCGCCACTCCGAAGCTCAGCGTCGAGGAAAGCTGTAAGTTCCTCAACACCGACACCTTCGTGCCCTCCGGGAGCGCTAAGGAGCAGGCAGGGCAGATTGGCCAGCACTACCAGGAGGTTGCGGACAAGGTAGCGCCGCAGGTGGGCGCCCCGATCCAGCAGATGGCCGAGATCATGAAGCAGGTTGCGGCGAGCCCTACGGGAACCAAGACCGACCAACAGACGGCCCAGCTCACGGAGCAGATCAACAAGATCGGCCAATACTGCAAGTAGGTCGCCGCACCGGCCGTCCCTGCCTGCCGGCCTGCGCCGTGCCGGCAAAGCCGCGGGTCAGGCCCCGGAGCGTCATCGGCTAATCTGGAGCGGTGACCCTGCGCTTTTACGACACTGCATCCGCCGAAGTCCGCGACTTCGTCCCCCTGGTACCTGGCAAGGTGAGCCTGTACTACTGCGGAGCCACCGTCCAGGGCATGCCACACGTCGGCCACATCCGCTCGGCCATCGCGTTCGACCAGCTGACCCGCTGGTTGCAGTACCGCGGCTTCCGGGTGACGGCAGTCCGCAACGTCACCGACATCGACGACAAGATCCTTGCCAAGTCAGCCGCCTCGTTCGGCGCAGACTTTGAAGACGAGCCCGGAGCCCTCCGCAACGAGGAATGGTGGGCCCTGGCCTACCGCTACGAGCAGAAATTCCTCAAGGCCTATGACACCCTGGGTGTCTCCCGCCCCACCTATGAGCCCCGCGCCACCGGCCACATCCCGGAAATGCACACCCTCATCCAGCAGCTGATCGACCGCGGCCACGCCTACCCGGCCCTGGACGACTCCGGCGACGTCTACTTCGATGTACGTTCCTGGTCCAACTACGGCTCGCTGACGCGGCAGAAGCTCGACGACATGCAGGGCGCCCCTGACGCGGACCCCCGCGGCAAGAAGGACCCCCGCGACTTCGCGCTGTGGAAGGGCTACAAGGACGGGGAGCCGACGACGGCGAGCTGGTCTTCGCCGTGGGGCGCCGGCCGCCCGGGCTGGCACCTCGAATGCTCCGCGATGGTCACCAAATACCTCGGCACCGAGTTCGACATCCACGGCGGCGGCCTGGACCTGCGCTTCCCGCACCACGAAAACGAAATGGCGCAGTCACAGGCGGCAGGCCACGGCTTCGCCAACTTCTGGATGCACAACGGGATGGTCACCTACGCCGGCGAGAAAATGTCCAAGTCCATCGGCAACACCGTCAGCCCGACGGAAATGCTCGAGATCGCCCCGCCGCGTGTTGTCCGGTACTACCTCGGGCAGGCGCAGTACCGCTCGGTCCTGGACTACCAGCCGACGTCCCTGCAGGAAGCGGCCGCCGCCGTCGAGCGGATCGACGGCTTCCTCAGCCGCGCAAGCCGGGTCCTGCCCGACCCGGGACCGGAGGCATCCGCTGGTTCTGTCCCGGAAGCTTTTGGGGTGGCCATGGACGATGACCTCAACGTCCCGCAGGCCCTCGCCGTCCTGCACGACACCGTCCGCGCCGGCAACACGGCTCTCACCGAAGGCGACCTCGACGCCGCGGGCCAGGCGCTGGCCAGCGTCACCGCCATGCTGGACGTCCTCGGCCTCAACGCCACCGCAACGCCTGCGGCCGACGAACAAGCCAACACCGCCCTTGGCGTCCTGGTCGAGGCTCAGCTGGAGGCGCGCGCCCACGCCCGGGCCGCCAAGGACTGGGCCGCGTCCGACGCCATCCGGGACACCCTGGCCGCAGCCGGCGTCGTCGTCGAGGACGGCCCGGACGGGGCGAGCTGGAGCCTGAAGCGCGGCTGAACCCCGTTGACGGCGGCCGGTGAAGTGGGCCGTCGTCGTTCCCTCCGGGCCACCCCGAAATCGTGGATTTTACTCGAGTCAGTAGACTGGAGGTCAGACTTATCAACGAATCGCGTATTTAAAGGGTGAAACTCATGGCCAACAACGGTCGCCGCTCGGTCAAATTGAAGAAGGGCCCCTCCGTCGGAACCGGCGGTCACGGCCGCAAGGCACTTGAGGGCAAGGGCCCCACGCCGAAGGCGGAGGACCGCCCCTACCACAAGGCGTTCAAGAACAAGCAGCTCGCCGAACGCTCCGAGGCCAAGCGCGCCAGCGGAAGCCGGACCACGAGCGCCGCCGCCCGCACCGGACGCTCCGGTCCCAAGGGCCGCGCCACCGAAGAGGTCGTCACCGGCCGCAACTCCGTGGTCGAAGCCCTGCGCGCCGGCATCCCGGCCAAGGCCCTGCACGTCGCCGTCCGCATCGAAATGGACGACCGCGTCAAGGAATCCCTGAAGCTGGCCGCCGAACGCGGCATCCCGCTGATGGAAACCGGCAAGCCCGAGCTCGACCGGATGACCGACGACGCCATCCACCAGGGCCTCGTGCTGCAGATCCCGCCGTACGAATACCAGGACGCGTACGAGCTCGCCGAAGAGACCCTCGAGGCCTGGAAGAAGGGCCACGTGGCCAACGCCCCGCTCTTCGTGGCGCTCGACGGCATCACCGATCCCCGCAACCTCGGCGCGATCATCCGCTCCGTCTCGGCCTTCAGCGGCCACGGCGTCGTCGTCCCGGAGCGCCGTTCCGTGGGCGTCACCGCCTCGGCCTGGAAGACCAGCGCCGGTGCAGCCGTCCGCGTCCCCGTCGCCCGCGCGGCCAACCTGAACAACACGCTCAAGGCGTTCAAAAACATGGGGATCTACGTCCTGGGGCTCGACGGCGACGGCGACGTCTCGCTGCCCGAGCTCACCCTGGCCACCGAACCCGTGTGCATCGTCGTCGGTTCCGAGGGCAAGGGCCTGAGCCGCCTGGTCCGCGAAAACTGCGACCAGATCGTCTCCATCCCGATCGACTCTGCCATGGAATCCCTCAACGCCTCCATGGCCGTCGGTATCTCCCTCTACGAAATCTCCCGCCAGCGCGCCGCTAAGTAGTCCTGCGTTCGGGGCCGGTTTCGCCGTCGCCGGAGTCGGGGGTTGGGTTCCGCGGTCACCTGAGTTGTGGCTGGGTTCCGCCGGAACCGTAGTCTTGCCGTCGCCGCAGTCGTGGCTGGGTAGGACGGAACCGGAGTTTTGCCGTCGCTTAGACACCTCCCTGCACCTCGTGCGGCCGCTAGCGGCCTTACTCGGTTCCGGTCGGCGATGCGCTCCTTAGCAAAACTCCGGTCCCGTCTCTGACGCTCCCTCACCTTGTGCGGGTTGATGGCAAACGGTCCCTCACCTTTCGCGGTAAGCGGCTAAGCGCTCCCTCACTTTATGTGGGGGAGCGCTTCCGTTTAACGTGCGAAACGTGAGGGAGCGTCTCTTTCAAGCAGCCCGGCGGTTGGTGACCCAATATCGAGCGGGCGGCGGTGTCTTGCAAAGGAGCGCATCGCCGACCAGAGCCGGATGAGGCCGCCCAGCGGCCGAAGGAGGCGGCGGGAGGTGTCTAAGCGACGGCAAGGCGCCGTTGCACGCTGGGGTGACCAGAGCAGGGGTGACCACAGCGTGAAGCTTTGGGGAACAGACGGCTTAGAACCTGTGGCGGTTGGCCAGGACCGGGAGTTTGGTGCGGGCTTCCTGGACGGCGTCGGTGTCCAAGTCCGCGAACAGAAGGCCGGGGGCGCCGTCGAGTTCTTCGAGGACGTCGCCCATGGGGGAGACCACCACGGAGTGCCCGACGCCGGTGGGGGCGGAACCCTTGACCGGGTGACCCACGCTGGCGGGGTCGCCCTGGCCGCAAGCGAGGACCAGGGTGGTGGAGTCCAGGGCGCGGGCTCGGGCCAGTAGCTTCCACTGCTCGGCCTTGCCGGGGCCCGAGCCCCAGGAGGCGCACACAATGTTGACGTCGGCGCCGCGGTCCGCGTTTTCCGTGAACAGGTCCGGGAAGCGGACGTCGTAGCACGTGGCGAGGCCAAACGTCACGCCGTCGAGCTCGAAGGTGACGGGGGAGGTGCCGGCGTCAACCGTGTCCGACTCGGCGAAACCGAAAGCATCGAACAGGTGGATCTTGTCGTAGCTGGCCTCGAGGCCGCGGCCGGTGACCAGCAGGGTGTTGCGCACCTTGGCGCCGTTGCCGGCGGTGCCGGGAGTGAACATGCCGGCGACGATCACGATGCCGAGCTCCGCGGCGAGGGCGCGGACGCGGGATGCCCACGGGCCGTCCAGCGGCTCGGCGATATCCAGGAGCGAATTGCCGAAGGCCCGCATGGTGGCTTCCGGGAACACCACCAGGTCCGCGCCGCCGGCCTTGGCCTGGCGCGCATAGGCGTCCACGAGGTCCAGGTTTGCGGCCACGTCACGGCCGGTAATTATTTGGGCTAGTGCAACGCGCACAATTACCTCCAACTCGGCGCTCCATTACAGTATGCAGTGCGGCGGTCCGTACACTGCAAAACGTCATGAAAACGAAAACGGGGGCCATTTGTCTGGCCCGGCTAAGCTTTAAGCAATGGTTATGTCTTACATAGATACCGCTTCCACCGTAGACGCTTCGCGGGCGTTTCCGCTGGGGATCAGCGTTCCACATACCGGGTCGCCGGCAGTGGACGATCCCCGGGGCGCGTTCGCCAACGTGGCCGTCTACGCGCCCGGCGTAACCACGCTGGAGATCGAATATCAGGCGCCCGGGGGAACCTGGCAGGTGAAGACCCTGCCCAACGTCACCGACGGCGTCCACCACGGAATTGTTGAGGGCATTCCGGCCGGCTCGCGCTATGGCTTCCGGTCCTCCCCGGAACACGAGGCCCTCCCGCTGTCCATGCCCGCCACGAATTTCGATGCCGTCGGCGAGCAGCCGTTGCTGATGGACCCCTATGGCCGGGCCGTCGACGAACGCGAGGGGCTGATCACCAGCGTCCGGGTCGGCAACGATTTTGACTGGGGTCTGGACCGCAGCCCGCGGGTCCCGTGGCGCAACACGATCGTCTACGAGGCCCACGTCCGGGGCCAGACGAAGCTGCACCCGGACATTCCGGAGGACCTGCAGGGGACTTATGCCGGGATGGCCCACCCGGCCATGATCGAGCACCTGATCTCGCTGGGCGTCACGGCGGTCCAGCTCCTGCCCGTGCATTTCCACGTGGACGAGCCGCACCTGCAACAGCTCGGGCTGACGAACTACTGGGGCTACAACACGGCGGCGTTCTTCGCCCCGCATCCGGGCTACGCCACCGAGGCCGCCCAGGCCGCCGGCGCCCACGCGGTCCAGGACGAGTTCAAGGGCATGGTCAAGCTGCTGCATGCCGCCGGGCTCGAGGTCATCCTCGACGTCGTGTACAACCACACCGCCGAGGGCGGCACGGACGGTCCCACCCTGAGCTTCCGCGGCCTGGGCGAGATGCAGTACTACCGCAACGACGGCCACGGCAGGTACGTGGACACCACGGGCTGCGGCAACAGCCTGAACTTCGGCGAACCCCGCGTCGTACAGCTGGTGCTGGATTCCCTGCGCTACTGGGTGAGCGAGTTCCACATCGACGGGTTCCGCTTCGACCTCGCCGTCACGCTGTGCCGTAACAGCGCCAACGAATTCGATCCGCGGCACCCCTTCCTCGTCGCCGTCGGAGCCGATCCGGTCCTGTCCGGCGTCAAGCTGATTTCCGAACCCTGGGACGTGGGCTACGGCGGCTGGCAGACCGGCCGGTTTCCCGCCGGGTGGGTGGACTGGAACGATCATTTCCGCGACGCCGTCCGCAGCTTCTGGCTCGCCGACCGCGCAGCGATCGACGGCGGCGGCAGCGGCGGCCCGGTGGCCCGCCTCGCGGACGCCCTCTCTGGTTCCGCCCGGCTGTTCGAGTCCTCGGGCCGGTCCCGGCTCGCCTCGCTGAACCTGATCACGGCCCACGACGGCTTCACCCTGGCCGACCTGACGGCCTACGACCGCAAGCACAACGAGGCCAACGGCGAGCAGAACCGGGACGGCCACGGCGATAACCGCAGCTACAACCACGGTTTCGAGGGCCCCACTGAAGACGGCGAGATCCTCGCCCGGCGCGCCCAAAGCAGGCGGAACCTGATGGCCTGCCTGATGATTTCCCAGGGCGTACCCATGATCACCGCCGGGGACGAGATCTGCCGGACCCAGCAGGGGAACAACAACGCCTACTGCCAGGACAATGCACTGACCTGGATCGACTGGACCAGCACCACGGAATCCCATGCGATGCTGCGCACCACCAAGCGCGTCATCCGGCTGCGCAAGGAGTTTCTGGCCAGCCAGCCGCATGATTACCCGGCGCGTGACAACCAGTCCTACTTCCACTGGTTCGATGTGGACGGCCGGCCCATGTCCGCCGACACGTGGCATGACCCCGGCCACCGGGTGATCCAGCTCCTGCTCGGGTCCGACGACGGGCACGTCGACGGCCTCGTGGTGGTCAACGGCGGCGCCGACGACGTCAAGGTCACCTTGCCACGGCTGAGCAACGAGGACGGCACCGGGCACCGGCTCTTCGAACTCCGCGTGACGACGTCCGAACTCCATGACCGGCGTCAGGGCGCCCGCGTCGCCTCCGGTGAGCGCGACCTCGTCCAGGCCAACACGATCAATATCTACCGCACCTAAATAATTCGAGATTAAGGACCCCATGAAGATTTACTCGGCAGAGACCTGGACCATCGAAGAACTCACGGCGCAAATCGGCGACGCCGGCCGGCGCGCCCTGGTTGTCCCCGCCGCCGACACCAAGCAGGCGGTCCTGGACACGTTCGGCGAGCTCCTGGACGTCCCCGAGGACTACGGCACAGACCTGGATGCCCTGCACGATTCGCTGCACGACGTCGCGGATGCCGTGACAGACGACGGCGAGGCCCCTGTCACGTTCATCTGGCAGGTGCCCGCCGCGCTCCGCGCGGACCGCTCCTTCGGCGTCATCTGCGAAACGCTGCAGGACGCCGAAGGCTACGCCGGCAAGAGCCTGGACGTCATCGCCGTCTGCCTCTAAAGAGAGCTAGCACGCCACGCGGTGACGGTCAGGCGTTGACGATCAGGCCCAGCTCCGCTTTTGAGGCCAGGGCATCGTTCTTGGGGAGCACACGCACGGTGTAGCCGAAGGACCCCGAACGGTCGATCACCAGCGTGCCGCTGAAGAGGTGCCGGCCCTTGCCGAGGTCTTCGGCGGCCTTGAGCTCCGCGACCGTGATGTCCGTCAGCTCGTCGGTGTCCTCGGCCCGGCCGTAGGCCACCTCAACATAGACGTCGTCCGGTGAGAGCTCACGCAGCGCCACGTAGGCATTTACCTGCAGCAGATCGCCGATCTGCGGGTCCTCGGAGACCCCCACCGAGTCGACGTGTTCGACCTGGATGTGCGGCCATGCGGCCCGGACCCGTGAGCTCCATGCCGCCAGGGCCTTGGCTTGGGCGTAGTTGTCCGCCACAGCGTGGCGTCCTGCGATCGCGGCGGGCCGGTACAGGACGTTGACGTAGTCCCGGAGCATCCGTTCCGCGGAAACCGCCGGGCCCAGGTGGGACATGGTGTGCTTGATCATCGAAACCCAGTGCGTAGGCACGGCCTGCGGGCCGGGCTGGGACGGTCCGGCAGCGCCCGCGGCGTCGGATACGGTCAGCCCGTAGAACCGCGGCGCCACCTGCGTTTCGAGCAGCTCGTACAGAGCCGCCGCCTCGATGTCGTCGCGTTCCTCCGGGGAGGCGTCGTTGTTGGCGGTCGGGATCGCCCAGCCGTTCTCGCCGTCGTACATCTCATCCCACCAGCCGTCCATGACCGAGAGGTTCAGCGAACCGTTCAGGGCAGCCTTCATGCCGGAGGTACCGCAGGCCTCCAAGGGGCGCAGCGGGTTGTTCAGCCACACATCACAGCCGGGGAACAGGGTCCGGGCCATGGCGATGTCGTAGTTGGGCAGGAACGCGATCCGGTGCCGCACGGCGGGGTCGTCGGTGAACCGGACGAGGTCCTGGATCATCTTCTTGCCGGCATCGTCCGCCGGGTGGGACTTCCCTGCGATGACCAGCTGAATGGGGTGCGTCTTGTGCAGCAGCAGCGCCTTGAGCCGTTCCGGGTCGCGCAGCATCAGGGTCAGCCGCTTGTAGGTCGGCACGCGGCGGGCAAAGCCGATGGTCAGGACGTCCGGGTCCAGGACGGAGTCCGTCCACGCCAGCTCGGCGTCGGCCGCGCCGCGCTTCTTCCACGCGGCCCGGAGCCGGCGCCGGACATCCTCGACCAGGGACACCCGCATCTCGCGCCGCAACGCCCAGAGGTCCTCGTCGGTGACGTTGTAGGCCAGGTCCCACCGGCCCTGCGCCTCCGCCTCGGCACCGAAGTGGTCCCGCGCCAGCGCGGCGATGCGGGGGTCCACCCAAGTGGGGACGTGCACGCCGTTGGTGACGGAGGTGATGGGGATTTCGGAGTGGTCGAAGCCCGGCCAGAGGGCGGAGAACATCCCGCGCGAGACCACGCCGTGCAGTTTGGCCACACCGTTGGCCCGCTGGGCCAGCCGCAGCCCCATCACGGCCATGTTGAACACGAACGGGTTGCCGTCGGCGAAGTCCTCGCGGCCCAGGTCCAGGATCTTGGCCACCGGGACGTCCGGGGCGAGGCCGGCTTCGAAGAAGTGCTGAATCTGGGAGATTTCGAAGCGGTCGATCCCCGCCGGCACCGGCGTGTGGGTGGTGAACACCGTGGACGCCCGCCCGGCGGCCAGGGCCTCCTCCCAGCTCAGCGGCGCCGTGCCGGACATCAATTCCTGGATCCGCTCGACGCCGAGGAATCCGGCGTGGCCCTCGTTGGTGTGGAAGACTTCCGGCGCGGGGACACCCGTGAGCCGCTGGAACTCCCGCAGCGCCTTGACCCCGCCCATGCCCAGCAGGAGCTCCTGCTGCAGCCGGTGGTCTCCGCCGCCGCCGTACAGGCGGTCGGTGATGCCGCGGGCAGCCTCGTCGTTGCCCGGAACGTTGGAATCCAGCAGCAGCAGCGGCACACGTCCGACGTCGGCCCGCCACACGTGCGCCAGCAGGCGCCGGCCCTGGGGAAGCGGCAGGGAGATCTGGACCGGTTTGCCGTTGCCGTCCGGGGAGGCCTCGCGCAGGAGCGTCAGGGGCAGCCCGTCGGGGTCGAGGACCGGGTACGTTTCCTGCTGCCAGGCGTCCCGGGAGAGCGACTGCTTAAAGTAGCCGGCCTGGTACAGGAGTCCGACGCCGATCAGCGGCACGCCAAGGTCCGAAGCCGCCTTCAGGTGGTCCCCGGCCAGGATGCCAAGGCCGCCCGAGTACTGGGGCAGGACCTCGGTGATGCCGAACTCCGGCGAGAAATAGGCGATGCATGCCGGCGCGCCGTCGCCCAGGCTCTGGTACCAGCGCGGCTGTTCCAGGTACTGGTCGAGGTCATCGGCCGCGGCGTGGACGCGCCGCACCACGTCCTGGTCCGCGGCGAGGCGCTGCAGCTCTTCCCGGCTGACCAGGCCCAGGAAAGTCACGGGGTCGTGGGCGCTCTCCGCCCAGACCCCGGGGTTGAGCCCCTCGAAAAGCTCCCGGGTGGGCGGATGCCAGGACCACCGGAGATTGGTGGCGAGCCGGGCCAGCGGCCGGATCGACTCCGGGAGTACGGTTCGGACGGTAAATCTGCGGATTGCCTTCACCAGCGAAACACTAACGGACAAGTCGTTGCCCCGGAACTGCTTTAAGATTCTTTCCCGTAAATGACGGATATCACTCCGACCAGAACCAGAAACCTCCGGAAAACGTTCGAGGCCTTAGCATTCTGGCCGTTTTGTAGATAACGTCGAGGCTGTGACGAATAACTCGCGAACCAGCGCCGTGTCCAAGCAAAAGCCCAAGGCCCTGATCACGGATGGCCTTCGATTTGGCCGCTTTCCGATCACCGCCGTGCAGCCTTCGGTGGAGGGCGGAAAGTTTCCCGCCAAAGCGGTCGAGGGCCAAACCATTGTCGTGGGAGCCACCGCGTTCCGGGAGGGACACGACCAGCTCGGGGTCAGCGCCGTCCTGCTCGACCCACGCGGCAAAGAGCGGCAGCGGGTCCGCCTCGCCCCGCCGAGCGGACCCCGGGGAATGGGCACGGACCGCTGGGAAGGCCTCCTGACCCCGCCCGCCACTGGCAACTGGTCCTTCGTCATCGAGGCCTGGCACGACCGCTACGGCACCTGGCACCACAACGCCGAGGTCAAGGTGGAGGCCGGCATCGACGTCGAGCTCATGCTGTCCGAAGGTGCCGCCCTGCTGGCTGAAGCCTCCGAAGACGCCTCCCGCCCCTCTGGTGACCGCAGAACGCTGCGGATGGCCGTCGTCGTCCTCTCAGATACGTCCCGGACACCCGAGGAACGCCTCGCCGCCGGCTTCGGCGCCGACGTCGCCGCCGTCGTCGAACGCCAGCCCATCCGCGAACTTGTGACGGTTTCCGAGCCCTACCCGCTGCTGGTGGAGCGAACGCTTGCCGGAGCCGGCGCCTGGTACGAATTCTTCCCCCGCTCCGAAGGTGCCGTGCGCAACCACGACACGGGGGAATGGACCTCCGGCAACTTCCGCACCGCCGCGCAGCGCCTCGACGCCGTCGCCGCCATGGGCTTTGACATCATCTACATGCCGCCGATCCACCCGATCGGCGGCCAGCACCGCAAGGGGCCGAACAACACCCTGATCGCCGGACCGCACGATCCCGGTTCGCCGTGGGCCATCGGATCCCACGAGGGCGGCCACGACGCCATCCACCCGGATCTGGGCACCTTCGAGGACTTCGACGCCTTCGTGGCACGGGCCGGTGAGCTGGGACTCGAGGTGGCCCTGGACCTGGCCCTGCAGGCCGCGCCCGACCACCCGTGGGTGCAAAGCCACCCGGAATGGTTCACCACGCGCGTCGACGGCACTATTGCCTACGCGGAGAATCCGCCAAAGAAATACCAGGACATTTTCCCGCTGAATTTCGACAACGACCCCGCGGGGCTGTCCAACGAAATTCTAAGGATTGTGATGCTCTGGGTCAGCCACGGCGTCAAAGTGTTCCGGGTGGACAATCCGCACACCAAACCCGTCTGGTTCTGGGAATGGCTGATCGGCAAGGTCAATAAGAAGCACCCCGACGTCGTCTTCCTCGCCGAGGCGTTCACCCGCCCGGCCATGATGCACGCTCTTGGCCGGGCAGGCTTCCAGCAGTCCTACACCTACTTCACCTGGCGGAACACCAAGGAAGAACTGGAGACGTACTTCCAGGAGGTCAGCCACGAGTCGGCGGCCTACTTCCGGCCGAACTTCTTCGTCAACACCCCGGACATCCTCACCGAATACCTGCAGTTCGGCGGCCCGGCGGCCTTCAAGATCCGTGCCGCCCTGGCCGCGACGGCAAGCCCCATCTGGGGCGTGTACGCCGGCTTTGAGCTCTACGAACACGTGGCGCGCCCGGGCGCCGAGGAGTACATCGACAACGAGAAGTTTGAATACAAGGCCCGCGACTGGGACGCGGCGGCAGAATCGGGGCGCACCCTGGCCCCGTACCTGACCCGGCTCAACGGGATCCGGCGCGCGCACCCGGCCCTGGGGGATCTGCAGAACCTGACGGTGCACCAGAGCTCGGACAGCTCCACCGTGGTGTTCTCCAAGCACAAGACCCTCGCGGACGGGACCAAAGACACCCTGATCATCGTCGTCAACGTGGACCCGCACGGCACCCGGGAGAGCACGGTGTCCCTGGACCTGCCGGCGCTGGAACTGGACCCGGAGAACTTCACGCACAACGGCCGTTTCATGGTTGATGACCTGCTGACCGGCGAGAGTTGGGAATGGGGGGAGTACAACTACGTCCGCCTGGACCCGCACGTCGAGCCCGTTCACATTCTTAGCATCCGGAGGTAGTGCCAGTGAGTTTTAGCCCGCAGAACCCGAGCCAGCACTTCAGCCCGAGGGGGAGCTTTGAATTGAATGCCCCGGGCCTCCAGCACGATCCCCTCTGGTACCGCAAGGCGGTCTTCTACGAGGTGCTCGTCCGGGGCTTCGCCGACGGCAACGGAGACGGCTCGGGTGACTTCCACGGCCTGATCGAGAAACTGGACTACCTGCAGTGGCTGGGGGTGGACTGCCTGTGGCTCCCGCCCTTCTTCCAGTCACCGCTGCGCGACGGCGGCTACGACATCTCGGACTACAACTCCGTGCTGGACGAGTTCGGCACCATCAGCGACTTCAAACGGCTCGTGGCCGAGGCCCATGCCCGCGGCGTCCGGGTGATCATCGACCTTCCGCTGAACCACACCTCCGACCAGCATCCGTGGTTCCAGGAGTCACGCAAGGACCCGGATGGTCCCTTCGGCGACTTCTACGTGTGGAGCGACACGGACGAGAAGTACGAAGACGCCCGCATCATCTTCGTGGACACGGAGGAATCCAACTGGACCTTCGACCCCATCCGCAGGCAGTTCTTCTGGCACCGGTTCTTCAGCCACCAGCCCGACCTGAACTTCGAGAACCCCAAGGTCATTGACGCGCTCTTCGACGTCGTGCGGTTCTGGCTGGACCAGGGCATCGACGGCTTCCGGGCGGACGCCATCCCGTACCTGTTCGAGGAGGAGGGCACCAACTGCGAGAACCTGCCGCAGACCCACGAATTCCTCCGCCAGCTGCGCCGGATGGTCGATGAAAGCTACCCGGGCCGCGTGATCATTGCCGAGGCCAACCAGCCGCCCGCCGAAGTGGTGGAGTATTTCGGCACCGAAGAGGAACCGGAATGCCACATGGCGTTCCACTTCCCGATCATGCCGCGGCTGTACTACGCGCTGCGGGACCAGAAGGCGTCCCCCATCATCGAGACGATGAAGGACACGCCGGACATTCCCGAAGGTGCCCAGTGGGGCACGTTCCTGCGCAACCACGACGAACTGACGCTGGAAATGGTCACCTCCGACGAACGCGCCGCGATGCTCGGCTGGTACGCGCCGGATCCGCGCATGCGCGCCAACATCGGCATCCGGCGCCGGCTGGCCCCGCTGCTGGATAACTCCCGCTCCGAGATCGAGCTGATCAACGCCCTGCTGCTGTCCCTGCCGGGCAGCCCGTTCCTGTACTACGGGGACGAGATCGGCATGGGGGACAACATCTGGCTCGAGGACCGTGACGCGGTCCGCACCCCGATGCAGTGGAACCCGGACCGGAACGCCGGGTTCTCCAGTGCCGACCCGGGCAAGCTGTACCTGCCGGTGATCCAGTCGCTGGTCTACAACTACAGCATGGCGAACGTGGAGGCCGAGGCCGCACATTCGGGGTCCCTGCTGCGCTGGACCCGCCAGATCCTGAGCGTCCGCAAGAACCACCCCGCCTTCGGGCTCGGCGGATTCAAGCATGTGGAGGCTGACCACGACGTCGTCCTCGCTTACCTGCGTGAGCTCCCGGAAGGCAACGCCGCCGGTGAGGACGCCGAGACCATCCTGTGCGCCTTCAACCTCTCACAGCACCCCGTGGCTGCCACGTTGCGGGTGCCGAACTTCGCCGGCCGCGGCCTCCGGGACGTCTTCGGCGGCCAGGCCTTCCCGGCCATCGGCGATGACGGAACGCTGACGCTGACCTTGGGCAGCCACGATTTCTTCTGGTTGCGGATCCGTTCCGCCGCCTCCAACCCGGCATCCCCGTTCACACAGGCGATGCCCGTCCTGTCCATCGAGGGTTGAGATGACGCGACCCGCCCTTGCCCCGGCCTTGAGCGGACTGCTTGGCGCCTGGCTCCCGCGCCAGCGATGGTTCCCTGTCAAGACCGCCGAGTTCACCTTCGAACCGGCGGGCGGCCTGCGCCTTGAGACCGCCGCCGGCGGGGCCACGTTCGAGGTGTTGCTGGTCGCGGTGTCCTACCCCACGCCCGGCGGCAGCCGCACCGACGTCGTCCAGGTGCCGCTCAGTTTCCGGCCAGAACCCCTGCCGGGGGCAGAACGCGCGCTGATCGGCGAACTTCCCGGCACCCGCGCTGATGCCGCCCACCAGTGGGTGTACGACGGCGTCCACGACGCCTCCTTCGTCGCCGCCTGGCTGGAGCTCATGCGGCACGGCGCAACGACGCCGTCGGGCAACGCCACCGGCCACCTGGTGGAGTCCGGCTACCGCCTGCCGTTCGCAACAGGCAAGGTCAAGGTCCTCTCGGGCGAGCAATCGAACAGCTCGGTGATCGTCGACGACGAGGACGGCGGCACAGTCGCCATCGTGAAGTTCTTCCGGGTGCTGTCCGAAGGGCAGAATCCCGAGGTTGAAATCGGTGCGGCGCTGACTGCGGGACACACCGCGGAGGTCCCGGCAACCCTTGGCTGGGTGGCTGGCGAGTGGGAGGTGCCGGCGGCCGCAGCAGGGGCGGAGCCATCAGATGCCCGCCGTCCCGCCACTGTCCGTCCCGCCTCCGGCGAGCTGGCTGTGGCGCACGAATTCCTCGCCGGCGGACTCGATGCGTGGCGGCTCGCCGTGGACGCGGCCAGCCGGGGGATCGGGTTCGCTGCAGAAGCCCACGCGCTGGGCGCGGCCACGGCCACCGTGCACCGCCGGCTCGCCGAGGCCCTGGGCACAGCCGCCGAATCTGCGCCGGGGCAGGACATCGCGCCGGGAGTAGCCGAGCGCGTCCGTCAGTCCTGGGCCCAGGCCGGCCAGGCTGTCGGGCCTTACGAAGAAGCGCTGAACGGTCTCCTCGGCCGGCTCGAGGGCACCAGCGCAGGCCCGCTCCAGCGTATCCATGGCGACCTCCACCTCGGGCAGATCCTGCAGGTGCCCGGCAGCATGGTCCCGGGCGAGCCGGGGGGCCCCCCGCGCTGGGCCATCCTCGACTTCGAGGGCGAGCCCCTGCGCCCCATCTCCGAGCGCAACTTCCCGGACGTCGCCCTTCGCGACGTTGTCGGCATGCTGCGGTCCTTCGACTACGCCGCCGGAGCCGCCGTCCGCGAAAACCCCGGAGCCGTGGTGCCCGGGACCTGGGTGGATGACTGCGCTGAGGCCTTCCTGGCTGGCTACGCCGACGTCATTCCCGGCAGCATCGACCGCGACTCGCCGCTCTTTGTGGCGCTGTGGCTCGACAAAGCCCTCTACGAAGTCATCTACGAACTAAGGAACAGGCCGGACTGGCTCTCCATCCCGGTGAACGCATCGCGTCGTCTCCTCGGCAGTACAGGTTCCGGCGTCGCCGCCGAAGCCGCAGCGGAAGGTATAAAAATGACAGGATCAGCACGTATCGATCGGCCCGGCACACCACTGCCCGTGGATGGCGAGACCCTTGCAAGGGTCTCCAGCGGCGAACACCACGCGCCCCACTCGGTCCTCGGCGCCCATCTCGATGACCACGGCCATGTCACCATCCGGACGGTCAAGCACCTGGCGGAAGCGGTCTCGGTCGTGACGTCGGCAGGTTCGACGCCCATGACGCACGAATCGAGCGGCGTATGGGTGGCCGTGATGGAGCCACTCGAGCGCGGCCATGTGCCGGATTACCGGCTCGAGGTGACCTACAAGGACCACGAGCCCCAGGTCATGGACGACCCCTACCGTTACCTGCCAACCGTCGGCGAAGTAGACCTGCACCTGATCGGTGAGGGCCGGCACGAGCGTCTGTGGGATGTCCTCGGCGCGCACGTGCAGCACTACAAGTCCTCGCTTGGCGACGTCGACGGCGTGTCCTTCGCCGTCTGGGCCCCGAACGCCCAGGCAGTGCGCGTCAAGGGCGACTTCAACGGCTGGGACGGCCGCGAACACTCCATGCGCTCCCTCGGTTCCACCGGTGTGTGGGAAGTCTTCATTCCCGGGGTTGTAGCAGGGGCGTGCTACAAATTTGAACTCAGGACCCGGCACGGATACTGGGTGGAAAAAGCGGACCCGCTGGCCTTCGGCACCGAAGTCCCGCCGCTGACGGCATCCCGGGTGGTGGAGCCCTCTTACGTCTTCAAGGATGCCGAGTGGATGCAGGCCCGCGCCGCCCGCGATCCGCACAACTCGGCCATGAGCGTCTACGAGGTCCACCTCGGTTCCTGGAAGGTGGGGCTGGGCTACCGCGAACTGGCCAAGGAACTCGTGGAATACGTCAAATGGCTCGGCTTCACCCACGTGGAGTTCATGCCTGTGGCCGAGCACCCCTTCGGCGGCTCGTGGGGCTACCAGGTCACCTCGTACTTCGCGCCGACCTCGCGCTTCGGGCACCCGGACGAATTCCGCCACCTCGTTGACGAACTCCACCAAGCCGGCATCGGCGTCCTCCTCGACTGGGTCCCGGCGCACTTTCCCAAGGACGAGTGGGCCCTGGCCCGGTTCGATGGCGAAACACTATACGAGCACGCCGATCCGAACCTGGGCGAACACCCGGACTGGGGAACGCTGATCTTCGACTTCGGCCGCAGGGAGGTGCGTAACTTCCTGGTGGCCAACGCCCTGTACTGGCTCGATGAGTTCCACATCGACGGGCTCCGCGTGGACGCCGTCGCCTCCATGCTCTACCTCGACTACTCCCGCGAAGAGGGTCAGTGGCAGCCAAACCGTTTTGGCGGCCGCGAAAACCTGGAAGCGATCTCATTCCTCCAGGAGGTCAACGCCACGGTCTACAAAACCCACCCCGGCGCGGTCATGATTGCCGAAGAATCCACCGCATTCCCGGGCGTCACGGCGCCCACGAGCGGCGGCGGCCTGGGCTTCGGCCTCAAATGGAACATGGGCTGGATGCACGACTCGCTCAAATACATGGCCGAGGACCCGTACAACCGCCGGTGGCACCACGGCACCATCACGTTCTCGATGGTCTACGCCTTCACGGAAAACTTCCTGCTGCCCATCAGCCACGATGAAGTTGTGCACGGCAAGGGCTCCATGCTGCGCAAAATGCCCGGTGACCGGTGGCAGCAGTTGGCAAACCTGCGCGCATTCCTGGGATATCAGTGGGCCCACCCGGGCAAGCAGCTGATCTTCATGGGCACCGAATTCGGCCAGGAAGCGGAGTGGTCGGAGCAGTACGGCCTGGACTGGTGGCTCGCGGACATCCCGGCACACAACGGCATGCAGCTCCTGACCAAGGACCTCAACGAGCTCTACCGTTCCACGCCGGCACTGTACGAGCGGGACAACCAGCCCGAAGGGTTCCAGTGGATCAATGGGGGAGACTCGGACCGCAATGTGCTGACGTTCATCCGCCGTGACGCCGACGGCAACCCGCTGGTCTGCGCCGTGAACTTCTCCGGCGGGCCGCACACGGACTACCTCCTCGGCGTCCCGGCCGCCGGCGAGTGGCAGGAAGTGCTCAACACCGACGCCGCCAGCTATGGCGGTTCCGGGGTGGAGAACACCGGAACCCTGACCGCGACGAAGGACGGCCTGGACGGACAGCCGGCCATGCTCACCGTCACCCTGCCTCCGCTAGGGGCCGCGTACTTCAAGCCGCTGGGCTAGGCGCAGCGCCCGGACAGCAGACCTGGCGCGCGTAGGGAAGTGTTTGCGAGAGGCCCGGAATCCCCGTGATTCCGGGCTTTTCTGCACCGTCTTCGGTGCCGCTTTGTCAGCCGGCCCAAGTGGTGGTAGAGTTTATTTCCGCGCTGCTCCCCGGAGTTGAACGGCCACCAAGACCCAGAAGCCTATGGCAAGAATGAGTCTGGATCGCCGATTTGACTAGGGTGAAGCGGCCGGGTAAGTTTGAAAAGTTGCTCCGGAGCGATCCTTGACTGTTTGTTGGTTGTGGTGGTGCCGGGTGTGTCTGTTGTTTGAGAACTCAATAGTGTGCCAAGTTTGTTGATACCAATTTATTGTATTGAATTGGTTGAATTTGCCGGGCC
>NZ_JBFTLP010000024.1:0-66180 GCF_056396505.1 Arthrobacter sp. 05T410
GCCTTCGGGCTCGCCGTCGCCCCAGACCCTGGCCCCGACGATCGCCTCGTGCCGGAAGTCGATCGGGTCATCGCACACCGCCTGGCCCTTGAGGTGGTTGGAGATGGCCCAGACCTTGAGGTTGTACTTCTCCAGTACGGCCAGCTTGGACTCGACGTAGCCGGGTTCGTCCCAGCGCCAGGCGTCCAGGTGGTCGCCGGAGACGGCGATTTCCAGGCCGTCGTAGCCCCAGCCGGAGGCCAGGCGGGCGACTTCCTCGAAGGGCAGATCGGCCCACTGGCCGGTGAACAGGGTGTACGGGCGGGGCATGTCAGGTTCCTTCGGTAATCGTTTGGGTGGTCCGTGCGGACGGGGTGAGCTGGATGAGTGAACTTTTGGCCGCGGCGCTTTCCTCCACGGCGGCGAGGATCCGCTGGACGCTCAGGCCGTCCTCGAACGACGGCGACGGCTGGGTTCCGTTGCCCACCGCGGTGAGGAAGTCGCGGATCTCGTGCGTGAACGTGTGTTCCCAGCCGATCACGTGGCCCTGCGGCCACCATGCTTCAAGGTACGGGTGCTCGGGTTCGTTGACGAGGATCCGGCGGAAGCCCTGTTCGCGGACCGGCAGTGTGGCGTCCAGGAAGCAGAGCTCGTTCAGGTCCTCCAGATCGAAGAGCAGGGCTCCCTTGTCGCCATAGATCTCCAGCGTGAGCGAGTTCTTCCGCCCGGCGGCCACCCGGGAGACCTCCACCGAGGCGATGGCCCCGGAGGCGAGGGTCAGCGTGGCCCAGGCGGCGTCGTCGACCGTCACCTCCTCCAGCCCGGCAGCGCCCGGGCGTCGCGGCGTGAAAGTGTGCAGTCGGCCGGAGACCTCGGTGACCGGCTCGCCCAGGAGGAACAGCACCTGGTCGATCGCGTGGCTGGCAATATCGCCCAGCGCCCCGGACCCGGCGGTGTCCTTGTTCAGCCGCCACGTCATGGGCGCATCCGGGTCCACGAGCCAGTCCTGCAGGTAGGCGGCGCGGACATGCCGGACGGCGCCGAGCCGGCCCTCCGCGATCAGCTCCCGGGCCAGCGCCAGGGCCGGGACCCGGCGGTAGTTGAAGCCGATCATGGACTGCACCCCTCGCTCCCGGGCTGCCTGCGCTGCCGCGGTCATGGCCTCGGCCTCGGCCAGGGTGTTGGCCAGTGGTTTCTCGACCAGGACGTGCTTGCCGGCGGCCAGCGCGGCGATGGCGATTTCCGCGTGCATGAACCCCGGCGCGCAGATATCGACGATGTGGATGTCATCCCGGGCGATCACTGCGCGCCAGTCCGTGGCGGACTCGGCCCAGCCGTACTTTGCGGCCGCCTCGGCGACGCCGGCCGGGTCGCGGCCGACCAGGACGCGCCGTTCGAACGCCGGGACGTCGAAGTAGCTGGCAACATTCCGCCAGGCGTTCGAGTGGGCCTTGCCCATGAACGCGTACCCGATCATGGCCACACCCAAACGTGAACCGGCGGCGGGGCCGGGGGTGGTTTCGTGGGAATTCATTGCTGGTCCCTAGAGTGTGGAAGCGGTGGGGTCCCAGTCCTCGGGGAGGGCTGCGGAGGTGGGCGCGGAGCTTTCCACATCGATGAACGTGCCCGAATCGACCGACTCGGAGATCGAGACCATGGTGTCCAGGACATGGTAGGCGAGGTTGCCGGTGGCGCGGTGCGGAACGCCGGCGCGGATGGAGCGTGCCATGTCCAGCACGCCCATGCCGCGGCCCTGGCTGGGGCCGGTGGCCGGAATAACGGTCCATTCCTCGTCGCCGGCGCGCCAGAGCTTGATGTCGCCGTCGAAGTAGTTTGGATCGGGCAGCGAGATGGTGGCCTCGGTCCCGGTGATCTCCACGAAGCCCATCCGCAGCCGCGGGGACTCGAAGCTGAACACGCTGTGGGAGGACGCGCCGGACTCGAACTGGGCCATGGCGGAGACGTGGGTGGGGACCTCGACCGTGAATTCCTCGCCGGCCTTGGGGCCGGAACCGATGACCCGGACCTCCTTTGCCTTGGATCCGGTCGCGGCCACGCGGCGCACGGAGCCGAACGTCTGCACCAGGGCTGTGAGGTAGTACGGGCCCATGTCGAACAGCGGCCCGGCGCCGTGCTGGAAGAGGAACGCGGGGTTGGGGTGCCACGATTCCGGCCCGGGCGTCTGGAACGTGGTCATGGCCGTCAGCGGGGTGCCGATGTCGCCACGTTCGATCAGCCGCCGGGCAGTCTGCAGCCCGGCGCCCAGGAACGTATCCGGGGCGCAGCCCAGCCGCAGCCCCGCGGCGTCGGCCGTTTTCAGCAGGCCCAGGCCGGAATCGCGGTCCAGCGAGAACGGCTTTTCCGTCCAGACGTGTTTGCCGGCATCGACGGCGGCCGTGGCCACTTCCACGTGCGCGGCCGGGATGGTCAGGTTGACGATGATTTCGACGTCGGGGTGGTTCAGGGCGGCGTCCACCCCGCCCCACTCCGGGATGCCGTATTCCTTGGCCCGCGCCCCGGCCGCCTCCTCGAAGAGGTCGGCGATCACGTGGACCTTAAGGTCGGGGAAGACGGTCAGGTTGTCCAGGTACTGCTTGCTGATGTTGCCGGCGCCGATGACGGCGACGCCCACGGGGCCGCGGCCGGCGGCACGGTTCGCTGCTACACGGTTCGGTGCGGCGCTCATGCGTTCACGCCCTGCGCGCCGGCGGAACCGCTTTGCAGGTAGCCCAGGCTTTGGGCGATGCCGTCGAAGATGTCGCCGGAGTAGTCGTCGAATTCCACGACGCCGACTTCGAGGGACTGAGCCGCGGCGATGACGTCCCGCACGGCGATCTTGCCCTGCCCGGCCGGCTGCTGCGCCTTGGTGTCCGTGGAGACGGGGCCGTCCTTGATGTGGATGAATCTGACCCTGTCGCCGAGGCGCTGCAGCAGCTGCACCGGGTCCTGGCCGCCGACGGCGGCCCAGTAGGTGTCCACTTCCAGGACGAGTTCCGGGTCCAGGAGTCCCTCGAAGTACTCCAGGGCGGTCTGGCCCTCGATGCTGGACTCCAGCTCCCAGGCGTGGTTGTGGTAGCCGACGCGGATGCCGTACCCGGCGCCCTTCTTGGCGGCGGCGTTGAGCTTCGCGGCGGTGGCCTGGACGTCCTCGGCGGACTGCCAGTGCTCGGCCGGGAGGTAGGGGTCGATCACCGTGGTGATGCCCAACTCCTTGGCCGCGGCGAAGATTTCGTCCTGGTCCTGGCTCAGCAGCGGGGCGTGGCCGGACGGGGCGGTCAGGCCGTTCTCCTTCAGGGCAGCGCCGAGCTCGGCGGCCGTGGCGACGAAGTTGTAGGGCTCAACCTGGGTGAAACCGAGTTCGGCGACCTTTTTGATGGTGCCGGGCAAGTCTTCCTGGAGGGCGTTGCGGAGGGTGTACAGCTGGATTGAATAAGACACGGGATTCCTTTGCATGAGTTCGGCTTCAAAGGTGTGAGGGTCAGCCCTGACGGCGGGAAGGGGGGCATCCATTCCGTTTGGTTCTGCGCGAAGAAGGACTGCACGCCCATGGGCAGCGAGATGATTTGTCTGGAGCGGAGGAACACGATGGCTCTAAACTAGGGAGACTTTTGCCGGGCGTCAAGCAAAAGTTGGACCCTACGTGTCAATCTTTGTGAAGCGTGACATGCAGAAGATCTTCGTGCTATCACTTACTCATGAGTACGCCCACCGGCACCGAGCCCGCAACCCCCGAGGCCGGCGGCAGCCTGTCCCGCGCCGGAGACCTCTTCCAGCTCCTGCGCGACGGCAAGGCCCGGACCCGCGCGGAGCTGGCCCTTACCACCGGGCTCGCCCGGTCCACTGTCGCTTCCCGCATCGACGCGCTGATGGTCTCCGGGCTCGTCGGCCCCGCCGGGGAGGCGAGCTCCAGCGGCGGCCGCCCGCCGTCGCGCTTTGCCTTCAACCCGGCGGCCCGCGTCGTCCTGGCGGTGGATGTCGGGGCCACCCACGTGATCATCGCCGTCACGGACCTTGGCGGGACGGTGCTCGCGGAGCGCCGGCTGGCGCAGGATGTCGCCGACGGCCCGGTGGTTGTCCTGGACCGGGTGATCGAGGAAGGGCTGCAGCTGCTCGGCGGGGCCGGCCGGGGCACTGGGGACCTGGCCGGCGCCGGCATCGGGCTCCCGGGGCCCGTGGAACACGCCACCGGCATGCCGGTGAAGCCGCCAATCATGCCCGGCTGGGACGGGTTCGACGTCGTCCGCCACGTCCAGCGGTCCCTTCCGGTGCCGGTCCTGGTGGACAACGACGTTAACATCATGGCGCTGGGGGAGCGCGCGGCGCACTGGCCTGACGACGAAAACTTCCTGTTCATCAAGGTGGCCACCGGCATCGGGGCGGGCATCATCAGCAGCGGCCAGCTCCAGCGCGGAGCCAACGGGACGGCCGGCGACCTCGGACACGTCCGGGTTCCACGTGGCGATGACGTGCTGTGCCGGTGCGGGAACTACGGGTGCCTCGAAGCCCTGGCGTCCGGGCCCGCCGTCGCCAAGGCGCTGACGCGGCAGGGCCTGCCGGCGCACGACGGCGGCGATGTGTTGCGCCTGGTCGCCGAAGGGAACCTGCAGGCAATCCAGGCGCTGCGGCAGGCCGGCAGGGACCTCGGCGACGTCCTTTCCATGGTCGTGAACCTGCTGAACCCCTCGGTGATTGTGATCGGCGGAAGCCTCGGCCAGGCCGGGGAGCATCTGATGGCCGGCGTCCGCGAGGTGGTCTACCGGCGCTCGCTGCCGCTGGCCACGGCGCACCTGCGGATCGGCGTGTCCCGGGCCGGTGACCAGGCCGCGATCCTCGGCGCCAGCCAGATGGTCACGCAGCATGTGCTCTCACCCGCGGTCATTGAGGCGACCCTGCAGGCCACGGGCTAGGGGTGTCCGGGGAAGCGGCGCGCCCGGCAGGGGTGTCCGGGAAAGCGTCACATTCCGAAGGCGCGGCCGGGGCCCGTGATAGCAATGGGACTGATGAAATCATATTTCTGCCCGCCCGCCGGGCTACGGGCCGCCCCATGAGCAGCGTGGCCCGGGCGCCGCGCGGCTGGCTCCTCATGCTCGCGATCGGGCTGATCGCGCTGAACATGCGCGGCCCGTTGGTGGCGGTGGCGCCGGTGATCGCCCAACTGGAGGGCGATCTCGGGTTCACCCCCGTGGAACTTGGATTCCTGACCGGCATCCCGGTCCTGTGCTTTGCCCTGGCCGCACCCCTGGCCTCGCTGGCCGGGCGCAAGCTGGGGCCCGAATTCGCCATCACTCTGACCCTGCTGGGGGTGCTCTTCGGCGTCGTGGTCCGCTCGGCCGGCGGGGGTGCCCTGGTCATGCTGGGCACGGTGATCCTCGGCGTCGCCATCACGATCGGCAACATCGTGGTCCCGCTGATCATCCGCCGTGACTTCACCCCCGCCCGGCAAGGCGCGGCGATGGGCACCTACACCGCGGCGCTGAACATCGGCTCGTTCCTGACCTCCATGGTGTCGGCGCCGCTGGCTGAACTCCTGGGCTGGCGGCCCGCGATTGCCGCCAGTGGCCTGTTCGCGGTGGCGGCCGCCGCCGTGTGGATGATCGCGGTTGGCCGGCGGGCCTTCATTCCTGCCGCCGTCGCCGCGGCGGACCCGCGGCGGCCCGGCAAGCTCACCTCCCGGTGGATCACGGCAGCGCTGACCTTCGGGTTCGCCGGGCAGGCGTTCTCCTACTACGGAGTGACCGCCTGGCTGCCGAGCCTGCTCTCGGACGAACTCGGCATGGCGCCCGCAGCCGCCGGGGCAGGGTCCTCGCTCTTCCAGATCCTGGCCATTGTGGGCGGACTGGGCGTGCCGCTGGCGGCCCGGTTCGCCAGTACGACGGCGGTGGGCCTCGCCCTGGGGCTGCTGTGGCTCACCGTACCCGTGGGCCTGCTGCTGGCACCGGAGCTGTGGTGGCTGTGGTGTTCCTTCGGCGGTGTGGCCCAGGGCGGCGGCATCACGCTGATCTTCCTGGCCATTATCCGGCTGGCGCGGGACCAGACCTCGGCGGCCCGGATGTCCGCCGTCGTCCAGGGGACGGGATACTCCTTCGGGGCAGTGGCGCCGACCCTGCTGGGCTACGTCCACGGGACCACCGGCGCCTGGACCGGACCGCTGCTGATGATCCTGGGCTCGGTGGCCGCGTTCATCCTGGGCACCTCGCTGTCACTGCGGCGGGTGCCGAAGCCCCACTGATTCGCTGTCGCGCGCCGGGGTGATGTCAATCGAGACGACAGGTAAGGCCCATGTTCGCGGGGAACATGGGCCTTACCTGTCGTCTCGACGCCGTTGTCGAGCACGGGGGGATTTTCCGTTGCTGGACTGCCACCCGGATTTCGGGGTGCCTGTTGCGAAGGGCCTGGCAGCCCAGCCAACGGAAATCTGTGCGGACCCGGTTGCCCGGGACGCGGAGTCCTACGCCGGAACCAGTGCGGGGTCCCCGCTGGCGGCGTCGGCGCCGTCGCGCGCTTCATGCAGGAAGCGGTCGTAGGCCGGCAGCGTCAGGAACGCCGGGAACTCGCTGCTGAGGGTGACTTCCTCGAAGATGTCCCGCGCGTCGGCGAAACGGTCTCCTTCGAAGCGCTCCAGCTTGGCGAATTCCTCGTCCAGCATGTCCTCCACCCACTCCCGGGTGATCACGTCGCCCTGGTCAGTGATGGCCCGGGCGAAGATCCACTGCCACAGCTGCGAGCGGGAGATTTCCGCGGTGGCGGCGTCCTCCATCAGGTTGTGGATGGCCACCGCGCCGTTGCCGCGCAGCCACGACTCGATGTAGCGGATCCCCACTTCGATGTTGTTCCGGATGCCCTGCTCAGTGATGGTTCCGGTGGTCGCGGAGATGTCCAGGAGCGCGCGGTCGTCCGCGGTGACGTCCTCGCGGAGGCGCTCGAGCTGGTTCGGACGCTCGCCGAGGACGGCGTCGAACACCTCGCGGCAGACCGGCACCAGGTCCGGGTGCGCCACCCAGGAGCCGTCGAAGCCGTCGTTCGCCTCACGGGTCTTGTCCGCGCGGACCTTCTCGAAGGCGATCGCGTTGGCGTCCGCATCCTTGCGGTTGGGGACGGCGGCGGCCATGCCGCCGATCGCCATGGCGCCGCGCTTGTGGCAGGCCCGGACCAGCTGCTCGGTGTAGGCGCGCATGAACGGCTGGGTCATAGTGACCTGGCCGCGGTCCGGGAGCACGAAGCGCGGTCCCCGGGTGCGGAAGTTCTTGATCAGGGAGAAGATGTAGTCCCAGCGGCCGGCGTTCAGGCCCGCGGCGTGGTCCCGAAGTTCGTAGAGGATCTCCTCCATTTCGAACGCCGCGGTGATGGTCTCGATCAGCACGGTCGCGCGGATGGTGCCCTGCGGGATGCCCAGCAGGTCCTGCGCCATGATGAAGATGTCGTTCCACAGCCGGGCCTCGAGGTGGTTCTCGATCTTCGGCAGGTAGAAGTACGGGCCCTTGCCCTGGGCGATCAGGCGGCGGGCGTTGTGGAAGAAGTACAAGCCAAAATCCACGATCCCGCCGGCAATAGGCGTGCCATCGATGAGCATGTGCTTTTCCGGCAGGTGCCAGCCGCGGGGGCGGACCACGACTGTGGGCAGTTCCCCGGCCGGGCGCAGCTTGTACTCCTTGCCCTCCGGGGAAGTGAAGTCGATCCTGCGCTCCAGCGCATCGGTGAGGTTCAGCTGGCCCTGGATCACGTTGCGCCAGGACGGCGTGGAGGAGTCCTCCATGTCCGCGAGCCACACCTTGGCGCCGGAATTCAGCGCATTGATCGTCATCTTCTTGTCGACCGGCCCGGTGATTTCCACGCGGCGGTCCTCCAGGCCCGGGGCCGGGGGAGCCACGCGCCAGTTCGGGTCGTTGCGGACGGACTCGGTCTCGCGCAGGAACCGCGGGTCCTGGCCCTTGGAGATCTGCTGGCGGCGTTCCTGCCGTGCCTGCAGCAGCTCCCGACGGGGCCCTGCCGTGGCCTTGTGCAGCTTGGCAACAAACGCCAGCGCGTCCGGCGTGAGGACCTCGCTCTGCCGGCAAATCGGCTGCGCGGTCAACGTGATCCCGTTGATAGTGAAGTTGTCAGTGAAGCTGTTCATCTCAATCTCTCCTTGGAGAAGCAAAAGTTCGACGGCGGGTGGTGACGTGCGCTGAAGACGGCGGGCCGGATGCTCCGGAAGCGTGCGTAAAAGGGGCCCCATTGCCGCCCCGCCGAGGTGGGCAATGGCGAAGGCGGCAATGGGGAATAGCACGCGGGGGAGCGTTCGGTCCGCTGGCGGAACTGCCGCCGTCGTGAGTTCTAGTGGAACTGGCCTTCTTCGGTGGATCCCACCAGGGCCAGGGTGGATGCGTTCGGGTTGAGCGCGGTGGCGATGTCGTCGAAGTAGCCGGTGCCGACTTCGCGCTGGTGCTTGGTGGCGGTGTAGCCGCGGGACTCGGAGGCGAATTCCTTCTCCTGCAGCTCGACGTACGCGCTCATGCCTTCCCGGGCGTAGCCGTGGGCGAGGTCGAACATCGAGTAGTTCAGGGCGTGGAAGCCGGCCAGGGTGATGAACTGGAAGGTGAAGCCCATGGCGCCGAGTTCGCGCTGGAACTTCGCGATCGTGGCGTCATCAAGGTGCTTGCGCCAGTTGAACGACGGCGAGCAGTTGTAGGAGAGCATCTGGTCCGGGAACTCGGCCTTGACGGATTCCGCGAATTTGCGGGCCAGTTCCAGGTCCGGGGTGCCCGTCTCCATCCAGATGAGGTCGGAGTACGGGGCGTAGGCCTTGGCGCGGGCGATGCAGGGTTCGATCCCGTTGCGGACCTTGTAGAAGCCCTCCGGGGTGCGGACCGGCTGGCCGCCTTCGCGGAGGATGAATTCCTGGTCACGCTCGTCGACGTCGGAGGTGATCAGGGTGGCCGCCTCGGCGTCGGTGCGGGCGATGATGACCGACGGGGTACCGGCGACGTCGGCGGCGAGCCGGGCCGCGTTCAGCGTCCGGACGTGCTGCTGGGTGGGGATCAGGACCTTGCCGCCGAGGTGGCCGCACTTTTTTTCCGAGGCGAGCTGGTCTTCCCAGTGCACGCCCGCGGCGCCGGCCTGGATCATGGACTTCATGAGCTCGTAGGCGTTCAGCGGGCCGCCGAAGCCTGCCTCGGCGTCGGCCACGATCGGGACCATCCAGTCCTCGACGGTCTGGATGCCTTCGGAGAACTCGATCTGGTCCGCGCGGAGCAGGGCGTTGTTGATGCGCCGGACCACCGTGGGAACGGAATTGGCGGGGTAGAGCGACTGGTCCGGGTAGGTGTGGCCGGAGTTGTTGGCGTCCGCGGCGACCTGCCAGCCGGAGAGGTAGATGGCGCGGAGGCCGGCCTTGACCTGCTGCACGGCCTGGTTGCCGGTCAGGGCGCCGAGGGCGTTGGTGTAGCCGCCGGTCTTGTGCTCTTCGGTGAGCTGCTTCCACAGCTTTTCGGAGCCGCGCCGGGCGAGGGTGTGTTCTTCGGAGACGCGGCCGCGGAGGCGGACGACGTCGGAGGCCTTGTAGTCCCGGGTCACACCTTCCCAGCGGGGGTTGGCGGCCCACTCGAGCTCCAGTGCGGCGGCCTGCTGCTCGGGCGTCTGCTGGGTGGGCTCAAATGCTGCAGTCATCTTTGTCTCCTTGGTGGGTCCGGGGCCGGTCAGTCTGCGTCTCTGCAGATCCTGGCTGGTTGTTCCCGGATAGTGAATCTTTCCGTGAGTTCTACTTTTCTGCACTTTCCAAGGGGTTTCTAGACCAAAGCTATGGAAAGAAATGCACTTCTTCGCGTATTCTCAAGAAATGCACTCAACCAGCTGGAACCGCCAAGCCCTTGCGTCGTCCGCGCCCGCAGCGCCGGAGGTGGATGTCATCAGCCTGGGCCGGCGCGTCCGGCATCTGCGCAAGGCGGCAGGGCTCACGCTCGATGACCTGAGTGCCGCCGTCGGGACGGCCCCCAGCCAGCTGAGCCTGATGGAAAACGGCAAACGCGAGCCCAAGCTTGGTCTGCTCCAGCAGCTGGCGGCCGCACTCGGGGTGAGCATCGACGAACTGCTCGGCGCGGAGCCGCCCAACCGGCGTGCGGCGCTGGAGATCGAGCTGGAACGGTACCAGCGCAGCCCCATCTATGAGTCCCTGAACCTGCCCAAGATCCGCATCAGTTCGCGGCTTCCGATGGATGTGCTGGAGTCCATGGTGGGCCTGCAGCATGAGCTTGAACGCCGGCTCAATGAGCAGGTCGCGACGCCGGAGGAGGCCCGCCGCGCGAACGGTGAACTGCGCGCGATGATGCGCGAGAGGAACAACTATTTCCCCGAGTATGAGGCCGAGGCGCAGAAGGTCCTGGCCTCGGTGGGCCACACCAGCGGTCCGCTGTCCCACCACGTCATTTCGGACATCGCCGGGCATCTCGGATTCAGCCTCCACCATGTGGGTGATCTCCCTCATTCCACGCGTTCGGTGACTGATCTTAAGAACCGCCGAATTTATCTCACGCAGAACGCCCGCAGCGATCACGACCCCCGTTCGGTGCTGCTGCAGGCGCTGGGCCATTACGTCCTGGGCCACCAGACGCCGAACAACTACGGCGATTTCCTGATGCAGCGCGTGGCCACGAACTACTTCGCCGCCGCGCTGCTGCTGCCCGAGCAGGCCACCGTGGCATTCCTGCAGGAGGCCAAGCAGGCCAAGGAAATCGCGGTCGAGGACATCCGGGACGCCTTCGCGGTGTCCTACGAGACCGCCGCGCACCGCTTCACAAACCTGGCCACCCAGCACCTGGGCATCCGCACGCACTTCCAGAAGACGCACAAGAGCGGCATCATCTACAAGGCCTACGAGAACGACGGCGTGACGTTCCCGCAGGACCACACCGGCGCCATCGAGGGTCAGTTCTCGTGCCGGAACTGGACGTCCCGGGTGGTGTTCGACGTCCCGGACAAGTTCAGCGCCTACAACCAGTACACCGACACCCCGGCCGGGACGTACTGGTGCACGGCCCGGACGGAACGCTCCGCGAACGGGGAGTTCTCGCTCTCCGTGGGTGTCCCGTATGCGCACGTGAAGTGGTTCCGCGGCCGCGACACCACCGAGCGGTCCAAGTCCACCTGCCCGGACGAAAGCTGCTGCCGCCGCCCGCCGGCGTCGCTGACCGCCGAGTGGGCCGGGAACGCCTGGCCCTCGGCCCGGGCCCATTCCCACCTGCTGGCGGCCATGCCGCCGGGCGCCTTCCCGGGCGTGGACGAGACCGAGGTCTACTCCTTCCTGCAGGCGCACTCGGGGAGTTGACCCTCCCGCAGCTTCTGCAGGATTTTCCCAGACGCTCCCTCAGGTCCTGCGGTTTTTGGCGGGACGCTCCCTCAGATCCGGCCCGAAGCTCCCCGGTGCTCTCTCAGATCAGGTGAGGAAGCGTTCGGCGATCGGTTGCCAAAGCTGAGGGAGCGTTCCGTGGGGGCGGCTGGCAGGCGGGCGGACTATATTGGCCTGTGTCAGCTCATCGATCCATCTCACGGGAGCGTGCGCCCATGGCCAAGGAACTTGCCACCCAGCTCATCGAACAACTCCAGGCTGCCGGCGTGCAGCGGATCTACGGGATTGTGGGGGACAGCCTCAACCCGATTGTCGACGCCGTCCGCAAGACCGGAGGCTCGCAACAGGGCGGTATCGACTGGATCCATGTCCGGCATGAGGAGGCGGCCGCCTTCGCCGCGGCGGCGGAAGCCCAGCTGACCGGCCGGCTCGCGGTGTGCGCCGGCTCCTGCGGGCCCGGCAACCTGCACCTGATCAACGGCCTGTACGACGCCAACCGTTCCGGGGCGCCGGTGCTGGCCATCGCCTCTCACATCCCCAGCAAACAGATCGGCAGCAGTTTCTTCCAGGAAACCCACCCCGACCGGCTCTTCAACGAGTGCTCGGTCTACTCCGAGCTGATCAGCACCGCGGAGCAGGCGCCCCGCGTCATGCACAGCGCCATCCAGCACGCCGTCGGCCTCAGGGGCGTCGCCGTCGTGACCCTTCCCGGTGACATCGCCGGCCTGGAGGCGACGGCCGAAACGCCGGCCCCGGCGACCTTCCGGCCGGCGACGCTGATGCCGGACCCCGCGAGTGTGCAGGAACTGGCCGACGCCATCAACGCCGCCGGCAAGGTGGCCATCTTTGCCGGTGCCGGCGTCGAGGGCGCCCACGACGAGGTGATTGCGCTCGCCGGGCTGATCGCGGCGCCGATCGGCCACAGCCTCCGCGGCAAAGACTTCATGCAGTACGACAACGCCTATGACATCGGCATGACCGGGCTGCTGGGTTACGGCGCCGCGGCCGAGGGCATCGAGGACGCGGACCTGCTGATCCTGCTGGGCACGGACTTCCCCTACGACCAGTTCCTTCCCGGAACCCGGACGGCGCAGGTGGACCGGGCCGCGCACAAACTGGGGCGGCGGACCGACGTCGACGTCGCAGTGCACGGCGACGTCCTCCCCACCCTTGCCGCCCTCATGCCGTTGGTCACGGCCAAGAAGAGCCGCCGTTTCCTGGACGCGATGCTGAAGAAGCACGACCGGCTCATGAACAAGGCCGTGGGGGCATATACCCGCAACGTCGGGACGAAACAGCCGATCCACCCGGAATATGCGGCCTCGCTGCTGGACCAAGTGGCGGCGAGGGACGCGATTTTCACGGCGGACACCGGCATGTGCAATGTCTGGACCGCCCGGTACATCAACCCGCTGGGCACCCGCCGGCTGATCGGCTCGTACCTGCACGGGTCCATGGCCAACGCGCTGCCGCACGCGATCGGCGCCCAGCTGGCATACCCCGGCCGGCAGGTGGTTTCGGTCTCCGGCGACGGCGGCCTGTCGATGCTGCTGGGCGAGCTCATTACGGTCGCCGCGCACCGGCTGCCCGTGAACGTGGTGGTCTTCAACAACTCCACCCTGGGCATGGTGAAACTCGAAATGCTGGTGGACGGGCTCCCGGACTTCGGCGTCGACGTCCCGGACGCCAACTACGCGGACGTTGCCCGGGCCCTGGGCTTCCACGCCGAGCGCGTCACGGATCCGTCCCGCATCGAGGCGGCGTACCGGGAAGCCTTCGCCCACCCCGGCCCGTCGCTGGTGGAGCTCATCACGGACCCCAAGGCGCTGTCCCTCCCGCCGAAGATCAAGGGCGCGCAGGTCCTGGGCTTCGCCACGGCGATGTCCAAAGTGGTCCTGAACCGGGGCGCTGGCGAGGCCGTCAGTATGGCACGGAGCAATCTGCGGAACGTCCCGCGGCGCTAGGGGCGGGCCCGGCGAGTTCGCCGGAAGCTGCCCGGCTCGCCGGACATGTCCGGCGAACTGGAGACATTCCGGCGAACTGCGCACCAATCGAGGCGAAGGGGGTGGCCATGAAAGATCACCGCATGGCGAAAATTGTGGCGGCGGGAACCATCGCCGTGCTCACGGCTTGTGCGCCCCCGGTACCAGGGCTTGTGAAGGCCGACGGCGTCGAACGGGTGCCGGTGGACCGCGCCGCGTACGCTGCCGAATTTCAGGCATTCCGGGCCTCCGCCCTGACGTTGGGAGCCGCGCTGCTGGCCGACGGCGGTGAAGGGGCCGAAGGGAACGTGGTGTCGTCCCCCGGCAGCCTGCTGATCGCGCTCGCCATGCTGCGGGCAGGGGCGTCCGGGGAGACCGCCGTCGAAATGGACCAGGTGCTGGGGCTCCCGGACGGCAACCGGGATGAGGCCATGAACGCCCTGCTCGATTCGCTGGCTGCGTACGACGGTGATCCCGGCTCGGTCGACGAAAAGGACCCGCCCCGGAAGCCGGTCATGCATGCGGCCAACGGTCTGTTTGTGGACAAGGACGTACCAACCGGAAAGAACTACCTGGAAACCCTTGCCCGGCACTACGGCACCGGGGTGTACCCCGTGGACTTCCGGGATGAGGCCGCCACGGGGCCGGCCCTGGATGCCTGGGTGGACCGGAACACGGGCGGCCGGATCAAGAAAGCACCTGCGGAGTACGATCGCGACAACACGTTCAGCCTCCTCAATGCCCTGTACTTCGCCGCGGCATGGCAGTCGCCTTTCGACCCGAACGACACCTCGGACAGCCCCTTCACGAAGTCCGGTGGCGAGGAAATCAGCGTGCCGACCATGTACAACTCGCTGCAGCTGGCCTATGCGGAGGGCCCTGGCTGGCGGGCGGTCGAGCTGCCGTACGCAGAAGGTTTTGCCATGCGGCTGGTGCTGCCCGGTCCTGGCGTTGGGCCGGAGAGCCTCACGGCGGCCAAGCTGACGGCAATTGCGGCGGCCCTGGACACGGCCCCGGAGGTCTCCGCACTGATCTCCCTGCCCAAGTGGGACCACAAGAGCACCTTCGACCTGCGGAAGGTATTTGAAGCGCTGGGGCTGGCCAGGACCCTGGTCACCACCGAAGACTTCGACGCCATCCAGCCGAAGCTGACGCTCACGCAGGCCGCCCAGGCCGCCAACATCACCGTTGCCGAGAAGGGAACGGTGGCCGCCGCCGTGACGCAGATCAACGGCGCCGTGACCGGGGTGCCGCCCCTCCCGGACCAAACCATCGACTTCGACCGGCCGTTCCTCTACCAGGTCGTGCACACCGAAACCGGGCTCCCGATCTTCATGGGGAAGGTCGCGGACCCGCGCTGAGGGGCGGCCTACCGGGACCCACATCGCCGGAAGCCCTCCAGTTCGCCGTAAACTTCCGGCGAATTGGAGGGACTCCGGCGAACTCGGCGGCTTAGGGCGTCCCGCTCCGGCGCTCTTGTGCCAGGGCCGCCGCCACTTTTCCAATCAGCTCGTACGGGACAGGCTTCCGCAACGGGAACTTCAGGGTGCCCTTCGCGGCGCGGTAGGGGGCGAGTTCCGTGCTCAGCGATTCGTCGCCGTCGGGCACGGGGTAGACGGAGATGTGGTGCGCCCAGCCCGCGAAATATACGACGTATCTGCCCCCGAGCGTGATCGTCGGGATGCCGTAACTGATCATCTCCCCTGATCCGGGTACCGCGGCACGGCAGCATCGCCGGATCTCCTGCAGCGCCTCCTGCACGTCAGCAGGAAACGAGGCGATGTATTCCTCCACGGACTCAAAGTGCTGTGCCATTGCCGTTCCCTCCAACGATCCCAGCAACGAGTTAGCGCGGGCCGCCCTGCCACAAGGCATCGAACGGGGCGCCCGAGGCCACACGGTTCCGGATGCCGGCGGTAACAAACGCCTTCGCCGTCCGGGCGGCGGCCAGCGGCGTCGCACCCTTGGCGAGCTCGGCCGTCACCGCCGCGGCCAATGAGCACCCGGCGCCGGAGACTGCCACCTCGCCCACCTTCGGGGCGGACAGGACTTCCAGGGTTTCGCCGTCGTAGTAGACGTCGACGGCGTCGGGGCCTTCGAGCCGCACGCCGCCCTTGGCGAGCACCGCGGCGCCGCTGAGCTCATGGATGCGGACCGCGGCGGCCTTGAGGGACTCGACGTCGGTAATCTCCAGCCCGGAGAGCGACTCGGCCTCGAAATGGTTGGGCGTGACGAAGGTGGCCAGCGGCAGGATGTGGGACTTGAGCGCCTGGTCGGTGTCCAGGGCGTGGCCCGGCTCCTGGCCCTTGCAGATCAGCACCGGATCCAGCACCACGTTGGTGAACTGCCCGGCCGCCAGCGCCGCGGCCACGGTCGAAATCGTCGCCGGGCTGCCCAGCATGCCGATCTTGACGGTGTCCAGCACGGCCGGTGCGCCGGACGCGGCACCGTAGGCCGCCGTCGTCGCTTCCAGCTGGTCCGCGATGACCTGCTGGTCCACCGGGACAAAGCGGTGGTTCCAGTTGTCCTTGGGGTCGAAGGACACGATGCAGGTCAGGTTCGCGATCCCGAAGACGCCGAGTTCCTGGAACGTCTTCAGGTCAGCCTGCGCGCCGGCGCCGCCGGTCGCTTCGGAGCCTGCGATGGTCAGCGCGACGGCGGGGGAGGATGCGGGCTCGGTAGCTGTGTCGGAAGCAGCAGCGCCATCCGCCAGGGCGGTGGAATCGAATGCGGTAGAAGTCATGGTCCCATCCTGCCATCCCGCCAAAACCGCGCGCATTGTGCTCATGAACAAGCGTTCCATGAACAGTATGAACAAAACCTGAGTGTTCCGGATCACGCGGACTAGGGTGGCGGACGGTGTTGCTTACAGGCGGCGCCGGATCCAGGAAGGTTCATTGATGAGCACCCAACTGACCGAAGCGGCCCAGACCCGGAAAGCCGTCGGCAACATCCTCAAGGGCTCGGCCGGCAACCTAGTCGAGTGGTACGACCTCTACGTCTACACCGTGTTCGCGGCCTACTTCCAGGCGCACTTCTTCAACTCCAAGGACGAGCTCCAGGCCGGCCTCGAGGCCATGGCCGTCTTCTCGACGTCGTTCCTGATGCGCCCGATCGGTGCCTGGTTCTTTGGCCGGTACGCCGACCGCAAGGGCCGCAAAGCCGCGTTGACACTGAGCGTGACCATGATGTCTGCGGGCTCTTTCGCGATTGCGGTGCTGCCCACCCAGGACGTGATCGGCCTGTGGGCCCTGATCCTGCTGGTCCTCCTCCGCGTGATCCAGGGCTTCTCCGTGGGCGGTGAGTACGGCACCAGCGCCACGTACATGTCCGAGGCTGCGACGTCCAAGCGCCGCGGCTTCTTCTCCAGCTTCCAGTACGTCACCCTGGTCGGCGGCCAGATGCTGGCACTGCTGGTCCTTGTGGTCTTGCAGAACGCCATGCCCAAGGCTGAGCTGACCGAGTGGGGCTGGCGCATCCCGTTCGCGGTGGGCGGCGTGGCCGCGCTGGTGGTCCTCTGGCTGCGGCGCTCCATGGAGGAAACCGTCTCGGCCGAACAGCTTGAGGCCGCAAAGGCCCCTGCCGTGGGAGGCCAGGCGCAGCCCGGGACCATGAAGCTGCTGTTCACCAGCTACTGGAAACCGCTCATGATCTGCATCGGAATCACCCTTGGCGGCACGGTGGCGTTCTACACGTACACCAACTTCATCCTGAAGTTCATGAACGATACCTCCGGCATCGCCAAGACGGACACGTCGGTCATCAACTTCTGGGCACTGTTCATCTTCATGCTGCTCCAGCCGGTTTACGGCATCATCTCGGACAAGGTCGGCCGCAAACCGCTGCTGCTGTGGTTCGGCATCACCGGCGTCCTGTTCACCTGGCCGCTCCTGTCCGCGCTCGCGGGGACCAAGGATCCGATCACCGCGTTCCTGCTGATGATGGGCGGTCTGCTGATCGTGGGCGGCTACACCTCCATCAACGCCCTAGTGAAGGCCGAGCTCTTCCCCGCGTCCATCCGCGCCCTCGGGGTGGGCCTGGGCTACGCGATCGCCAACTCTCTCTTCGGCGGCACCGTCCCGCTCATCGGCGCTGCTCTGCAGAAGACCGGGCAGGAAGAGCTGTTCTTCACCTACGTCACCGTGGCCATCGCCATCTCCCTGCTGGTCTACATCTTCGCGCTGAAGAACAAGAAGTCCACGCACCTGGACCACGAGCAGGGCCACGCCTGGGCGGCCGCTGGTCCGGACGCGGCTGCGGGGACGGCGGCTGCTGGTCCGGACGCGGCTGCTGGTGGTCCGGGCGACGGCGGCAGGGACGAGGACAAGGACCTCATCGACGCCTCGCGCCGCTAGGGCAGGCCGCAAGCCGTCCTCGAGTTCGCCGGAAGCGCGCCGGGTCGCCGTATGTTTACGGCGACTTGGCGCGTTTCCGGCGAACTCGCGGCCTAAGGAGCGAATGGACGGCGACAACGACGGCGGCCCGGTCCCACGCTATTGGGCGTTGTCTGCGAACCGCAGCTGCAGGATCGTTGCGGCGGTGCCCGCCACGAACGTTCCCGCGAGCACAACATAGCTGCCTGGCTGGAGCGAGCCGACAGGATCGGCCACCATGCCGATCAGCAGCGGGACGATCGAATAAGGGAACCACTCCGCCCAGCCGGTCTTGCCGAACAGATTGCCCAGGGCCAGCATAACGAGCGAGAAAGCGATGGGGGCCACTTCGCCTCGGCTCCACACTGCGATCCAGGCGACCACAGGCGCGAGCAGGAACGAGACCGTCGCAGCGAGGAGCACGTGTGCGATTCCCGTCGCGGCCAACTCTGCCGAGAACCCCGGCAGCCCCAACACCAGTCCGATCGCCATGGCCTCGACGAGGACTATGACGATGAGCGCCATCCACCACACGGCCGCGACCGCCAGCTTGGCGGCGGCGAACCAATGACGGGCCACGGGCAGTGCGAGCATGTTCTTGGCGGTGGCATCACCGTACTCCCGACCAAACAGGTAGGCGACGATGAACGTCAGCAGCAGCATCCCGCCGACACCGAAGACCAGCGTGAGCATGTAGAAGTATTGGAGCCACGTCGCCTCAAGCCCGGCAAGGCTCGCTTTGGTACCCAGAAGCCCCAGCTGGGCCGCCCGCCCCGGTTCGCGCACGATCCACATGAAAAGCGCAATACCGAGCGGCATGATCGCGAGCACCGCCAGCGTGGCCCACGTCGCCTTGGCACGGTGGAGCTTCATGAACTCGGTGCCAAGAACCTGACCGAACATCAAACCGCGCCGCCCTCGGACGAAGCGCCGCTCCTCCGGCCATCGGCACCGCGCGCATCGCCCGTCCGCGCCAGGAAGTAGCGCTCCAGATCCAGTGTGAGCAGCGCCTGCTCGCGCTCTTCCGGGGTGTAGGCGCCGGTCGCGAACGCGCGCGCCTTCGCGGCGAGTTCGTCGCGCGACGACTCCTCGATGAGACGGCCGTCGTGGACGATACCGATGCGGTCGGCCAGGTGAGCGACCTCGGCGAGGATGTGGCTCGACATGAAGACGGTGGCGCCGCGCCCGTCGGCGAGCGAACGGAGCAGGTCGCGGATCTCGACAATGCCAGCCGGATCAAGGCCGTTGGCGGGCTCGTCGAGCACGAGCAGTTCGGGGGAGTGCAGCAGCGCGCGGGCGAGAGCGAGACGCTGTTTGTTGCCGAGCGAGAGCTGCCCGGCACGCCGATCGGCATAAGGATCCAAGCGCAGCAGCGTGATCGAGTCGGCGACCGACCGCGGCGGCGAACCGGTGAGCCGGCGCTGGATGTCCAGATTCTCGCGCACGGTGAGGTTGGGGTAGGCGGTCGCGGTCTCGACGAGGAAGCCAACGCGGGCGAACACAGCGGTCTCGCCAGGGATGATGCGCTGGCCCAGGATGGTCACCTCCCCGCTGCTCGGCCGGATCAGGCCGAGCATCATGCGGATGGTGGTCGTTTTGCCCGCCCCGTTCCTGCCGAGGAACCCGTAGATCTCGCCCCGGCGGACGTCGAGGTTGAGCGAGTCGACGGCGGTGACGTCGCGGTACCGCTTGACGAGGGCGCGCGTGGAAACCGCGGAGTCAGGCATGGGGCTCCTCCATGGCCCCATCCTGCCACCATGCCCGGAGCGTTCACAGGGTGAAGCTGCGGCTGCATCAGGCTCCCGCACCGTCGGGTGCGAGAATGGAGGCGGTTCCGGCTGCTTGTGTTACCGGGGCCGTCCAGTGCTAATACAGCCGGCCGCCCAGCGTGTTCCCCTTGCGGGTGCGGGCCGCCGAGCGAACCACTACGAATGGAATACCCATGACTTCCGCCAAGACCTTCCCGGCGTCAGCCGCACCAAGGTTCGCCTCGATCGGCTCCCCACATTTCGGCATCATGCTCGCTGTCATGGCCGTGGTGCTGATCCTGTCCAACATCGGGGCGTCCAAGGGCGTGGCGATCGGCCCCGTGATCACCGACGGCGGCTTCTTCCTCTTCCCGCTGGCGTACATCCTGGGCGATGTCATCAGCGAGGTCTATGGCTTCAAAGTGGCGCGCAAGGCCATCATCACCAGCTTTGCGCTGTCCGTCTTCGCGTCGGTCTGCTACTGGGTCATCATCGCCCTTCCGGGGTTCGACGACGAATACGGTTCCTCCAAGCAGGCAGCCTTGGAAGGCGCACTGGGACCGGTCCCGCAGATTGTGCTGGCATCGCTGCTGGCCTTCCTCGCCGGCCAGACCATCAACTCCTGGATCCTGGTGAAGATGAAGGCGCGGACCGGGGAAAGGTCCCTGTGGGCGCGCATCATGGGCTCCTCCGTGGCGGGTGAGTTCGTGGACACCCTGATATTCTGCAGCATCGCCGCATCTGTGATCGGAATTACCGACGCCGCGATGTTCATGAACTACGTCCTCGTGGGCTTCCTCTACAAGACCCTCGTGGAGTTCGCCTTCGTCCCGCTGACCTCGCTCGCCATCGGCTGGGTCAAGAAGCGCGAACCGAGCTACGGCGCCTAGGACTCCTCCTCATCCTCCGGCCGCCGGCCAGTTGGGAGCTAGCCGGTTCGGAGCCAGCAGCCGCCCAATTCGCCGAAAACCCGCGGTGTCGCCGTAAGTTTCCGACGACGTGGCGGGCTACCGGCGAATTCGAGTCGTTGGGGTGCGGGGTGCGGGGTGCCGGGCGCCGCGACGCATTCGACGCTCAGGGGTGCCGGCGGCCGGCCAGCGCACGAAGCAGACGGTGTTTGAATTCCTGCTCGCGAAAGAGGTCCTTCCACTCCACGCGGACGAACCGCCAGCCCTCTTCAACCAAGGCCTTCTCCCGGCGCCGTTCCTCGAAGAGCACCTCGGCCGTGGGACTGTAGTCGAAGTACTTGATTTTGCCGTCGAACTCGAGTGCGACCTTTTCCTCCTTCCATGCAAAGTCCAGGCGATGGCGCCCGGCGCGGCTCGACACTTCCAGCTGCGGCTCAGGTGGCCGGATCCGCAGCCGCAGGATCAGATCGCGGGTCAGGGTCTCGCCGGGAGATTCGGAGCGCGGATCGGCCGCGGCCAGGACACGGCGGAAAGTCCGAATGCCCCGGCGGCCGTCCAGGTCATCTGCCATGGCCTGCAGGGCGCCCGGGTCCGCGCCGAGTCGAAGCGCGTGGTCCGTGAGGATCAACGCCTGCCTGTAGGGCAGCAGCATGGCGCAGTCGGCCGTCGTGCGCTCCAGGGACGTGGTCCGGAGGCCGTTCACCACGGCGACGTCGTGGTCGGCGAAGGGGCGCGTGTGGCAGCGGACGTCACTGCCGTGACGCTCGTTCGAGGGCCGTACCTTCTGGAGGACATGGATCATGTCATCCACTTCCCACAGGTGGAGGAGGCGGAGGCGCGCCGCGGAAGTGTGGCTGTAGTGGAAGGCTCCTGTCGACGTCGTACGCGTTCCGTGGGCGTGCGCGTAGATGAGCTGCCGGCTCCGGACAGTATGCGACTGGGCGTTCCAGAGGCTGGCGCGGATGTAGCAGCCGTGCCGAAGCCGGACGAGGGTGCCTGAATCGAGGAGCGAGCGGATGGCGCGCGAGCTGAAGCCGAGATCCAGGAGCTGTTCGGTGCGCCAGAGGTTACCGGTCTGCGGCAGCTCCAGCACGGGGTTATGCGTCATGCCACCAGCTTCGGCCGCTGCAGGAGCAGGCGGGAGGCCCCGCCGTCGCTATGTGGAAAACACGAGGGCGCCGCACCTTGGCTTCTTTGGGGGACGGCCGCTTTGGACGCCGCCCAATTCGCCGGAAAGCGGCGAAGGCGCCGCAAAGTTACGGCGAACTCGGTGGTTTCCCGCGAATTCGGCGGGGCGTCAGCCGGGAACGCGGGCGGTGGTTCCGCGGACGATGAGGTCCGGCTCGATCAGCTGGCGCTCAGGCTCGAGGGCCGGGTCCTGGATCCGTGCCAGCAGGGCGCTTGCGACGCCGGACCCGACAATGTCGCTCCGGTTGTCCACCGAGGTCATGTCCAGATACCGCGACTTGGCCAGCGGGGAGTTGTCGTAGCCGATCACGGAGAGCTCTTCCGGGATGGACAGGCCCCGGGCCTTGGCTGCGGCGAAGGCGCCCAGGGCCATGGTGTCATTGGCGGCGAACAGGGCGGTCGTGTCGGGGTGGTGGTCAAGGACCCAGCAGGCGGCCGCATAGCCGTCCTCCTCAGAGGTGCCGCGGGATTCACCGGCGATCCGGGCCTCGACGCCGGCCTCCAGGATGCGGCGGCGGAAGCCCTCCCGCCGGTGGGCCGCGGCGCCGCCGGAGCCCGAGAGGTGTCCGATGCGTGTGTGGCCGAGCCCGATCAGGTGCTCCGCCGCCATGCGGCCGCCGCCGTCGTCGTCGTTGGTGATGAGCCCGGCGCCGGCGGGAACGCCGTTCCGCCAGCCGGCGACGACGGCGGGAACCCAAGTGCCGGCCATCATGGACTCGCTCGGCTCGGCGGCGATGACGAGGCCCTCCACATGCATGGACAGCAGGCCGTCCACGGCCTCCGTGATGCGGTTCTCGCCGGGGCGGGAATCGGCGAGGGTGACCTGGTAGCCGTGGGGGGAGAACACGGATTCCATGCCGCGCAGGAGGTCCACGAACCAGGGGTTCCGGAAGTCGTCAATGACCAGCCCGATGCTTTTCGTCTGGCTGCTGGCGAGCGTGGTCGCCGCCCGGCTGGGGCGGTAACCGAGCTCCGACATGGCCGCCCGGACGGCCTCCCGACGCTTCTCGCTGACCTTTGACGGGTTTTGAAGCACGAGCGAGACCAGTGACGGGGAGACGCCGGCGCTCTTGGCGACGTCGTAGATCGTCGGGCGGCGGGTTCTGGGGGTATTCAACGACATCTGCAGGGCCTTTCACGTCTCATCCGAGGATAACCGGTCAACGATTGACAGGACATATGGACATAGCTACGCTTTTGTTCAGCGCCAGATTTTGTAGCGCTCCAATTTCTACCGTCGGGCCGTCGGCCTGACCGAATTTCAAAGGAGAAATCGATGGCTGACAGTTTGGGAGTTGCCGTAATCGGCGCCGGCATGGCAGGAAAAGCGCATGCGGCCGCGTACCGCACGGCGTCGGCGCTCTACAGCCCGGTTCTTCCTCCTATCCGGCTGGTCTCCATCGGCGACGTCAACGCCGAGTTCGGTTCCCTGGCCGCGAAGCGTTTCGGCTACGAACGCCACGACACCTCGTGGCAGGCGATCGCCGAGGCCGATGACATCGACGTCGTGAGCGTCGTGATCGCGAACTCCCTCCACCGCGAAGTCGTGGAGGGCCTGCTGGCCGCCGGCAAGCATGTGCTGTGCGAGAAGCCGCTGAGCGACTCAATCGAGGACGCCCGCGCCATGGCCGAGGCGGCCCGCAGTGCCAGTTCGATTGCCCGCATCGGGTTCACCTTCCGCCGCACGCCGGGCATCGCCTACATCCGGGACCTCATCCGCACCGGCGTGCTGGGAAACGTCCTGCACTTCAGCGGCCGCTACTGGACCGACTACGGGTTCAGCCCGTCGGCGCCCATGAGCTGGCGCTACAAGGGCGGCCCGGGCTCCGGGGCCCTGGCCGACGTCGGCAGCCACCTGACGTACGTCGCTGAGTTCCTCTGCGGCGACATCAAGTCCATCAGCGGCGGACGCCTCAGCACCGTGATCGACAAGCGCCCGCTGCCGCTGGGCGCCGTCATGGGCCACGACCACGCCGCGGTCAGCGACACGTTCGAGCCGGTCGAGAACGACGACTACGCGGTGTTTTCCGCCGAATTCGAGAACGGTGCAGGCGGCTTCGAGGTCTCCCGGGTCGCCGCAGGACACGCGAACAGCCTCATCTTCGAGGTCTTCTGCGAGAACGGCGCCGCCCGGTTCGACCAGCGCCGCCCCGCGGAGATCGAGCTGTTCCTCAACGACGGCCCGGCCAACGAAAACGGCTACCGTCAGGTGATCCTCGGCCCCGGACACCCCTACATCGCCGGCGGGCTGGCCATGGACGCGCCCAGCGTCGGCTTCGGCCAGAACGACGCCTTCGGCTACCAGGCCCGGGCCTTCCTCGAGGAGGTCGCCGGCCTCAGCGAGGCGGACTCCCTGCCCCGCTGCGCCACGTTCGACGAGGGCGTGCGCAACATGGAGCTGCTCGGCGCAGTCACCGAATCCGCCCTCAACAACGGAAAGAAAATCACGCTATGAAACTCGGCGTCTACAACGCAATCCTGCACGACCGGCCCCTTCCCGAGGCCCTCAAGGTCATCGCCAACCTCGGACTGACCGGCATCGAAATCAACACGGGCGGGTTCCTGCCGGCCGTCCACGTCCCCACCATGGACCAGATCCTGGAAAGCGATGCGGCCCGCGATGACTACCTCGCGATTTTCGAGGGCACCGGCGTCTCGATTGCCGGCCTGAACTGCAATGGCAACCCGCTGCACCCCAAACGTGAGATCGGCGGGAAGCATGCCGAGGACATCCGCCGCTCCATCCGGCTGGCGCAGCGGCTGGGACAGGACCGTGTGGTGACCATGTCCGGCCTGCCCGGCGGCGAACCCGGGGCCACCACGGTCAACTGGGTGGTCAACGCCTGGAACTCGGCGGCCCTGGACGTGCTCGACTACCAATGGGGCATCGCGGCCGACTTCTGGAAGGAAACCGACCGCCTGGCCGCCGACCATGGCGTGAAGGTGGCCCTCGAGCTACACCCGCAGAACATCGTGTTCAACACCGCCGATGTCCACAAGCTCATTGAGCTTACCGGCGCGACCCATGTCGGCGTCGAGCTGGACGCCTCGCACCTGTTCTGGCAGCAGATGGATCCGGTCGCGGTCGTCCGCGAACTCGGCCCGCTGGTCTTCCAGGCCGCGGCGAAGGACGTCCGCATCAATACCGGGAACGCAGCGCTCTACGGTGTCCTCGACAACAGCTTCCGGCGGCTCTCCCCGGACGAAAACCGCACCAACCTCGGCGGCGACGAGTGGGCCAACGAATGGCCCAAGGACTCCGCCTGGGACTTCGTTGCCCTGGGCCGCGGGCACGACACGGCCTACTGGACCGAGTTCCTGCGCGCGCTCTACGAGGTGGACCCGGAGATGCTGGTCAACATCGAGCACGAGGACGTCTCCCTGGGCCGGATCGAGGGCCTCCAGGTGGCGGCCAAGGTCCTGCGGGACGCCGACTCGGCACTCGCGGCGTCGCTGCACCTCACCAACTGATGACCTGACGGCCCGGCACCCGAGTTCTGCCGCCGAGTCGCCGGAACACTGCGGGGTCGCCGGAAACTTCCGGCGATCTCGCACGGTTCCGGCGACCTCGACGCCGGGCCGCACCGGCGCCGGGACGGCCTAGGAGTAGTAGTTCGCCAGGGTCTCGGCCTTGAACTCGAAGAAGTTGCCGGCCTCGATGGCGAGTCGGGCGTCGTCGACCATCTTCACCACGAAGCGTTCGTTGTGGATCGAGATCAGGGTGGCCGAGACCATCTCCTTGGCCTTGAACAGGTGATGGATGTAGGCCCGCGAATAGTTCAGGCAGGCGTAGCAGTCGCAGCCTTCTTGCAGCGGGCCGAAGTCGCGTTTGTACTTGGCGCCGGAGAGGTTGTACCGGCCAGTGGGGTGGTAGAACGCCGAGTTGCGGGCCACCCGGGTGGGGGAGACGCAGTCGAAAGTGTCCGCCCCGTTTTCAATGGCCGTGAAAATGTCGTCCGGTTCGGAGATGCCCAGCAGGTGCCGCGGCTTGTTCTCCGGCAGCTCCTCGTTGCACCAGCGCACGATCGTGCCGAGGTTCTCTTTCTCCAGCGCCCCGCCGATCCCGAAGCCGTCGAAGTTCATGGCGCCGAGGTCCCGGCAGGCCTTGCGGCGCAGGTCCTCGTACTGGGCGCCCTGGATCACCCCGAACAGGGCCTGGTAGGGCTTGCCGGCGCGCTCGTCCGTGAGCCGGAAGTGCTCGGTGATGCACCGCTCGGCCCAGCGCCGGGTCCGCTCCAGGGACTCCTCCTGGTAGCCGCGGGAGTTCTGCAGCGTGGTGAGCTCGTCGAACGCAAACATGATGTCCGCGCCGATCTGGTGCTGGACGTTCATGGAGATTTCGGGGCTGAAGCGGTGCCGGTCGCCGTTGAGGTGGCTCTTGAACCACACGCCTTCCTCGTCCACGTGGGCCAGGCGTTCTTTGCCGGGGGCGACGGCGTCGTCCGGCCCCGAATTGTCCACCGATTTCATGTCGATGACCTTCTTGAACCCCGAGCCCAGGCTCATCACCTGGAAACCACCGGAATCGGTGAACGTCGGACCGCGCCAGTTCATGAACGCGCCCAGGCCTCCGGCCTCGTCCAGGATGTCCGCGCCCGGCTGCAGGTATAAGTGGTAGGCGTTGGCCAGCACCGCCTGCGCGCCGAGTTCGGCAATGGATTCCGGCAGCACGGACTTGACCGTGGCCTTGGTGCCGACGGCGATGAACGCCGGGGTCTGGATCTCCCCGTGCGGGGTGGCGATGGTGCCGGTCCGGCCCAGGAACTCACCGCCGTTGGCGGCAACCTGCCCGGCCGACGGCGGGCACGTCTCGCTCAGGCGTTTGCCCACGCGGAAGGAGAACTCGGACTGCCGGGCAGGCGCGGGGGACGAAGACGCGAAGTCAGGATTGGCTGGCACGGTTCAAGTGTGCCAGCTAACGCAGCTCAGGACTCAGTGGACGGGATCCGATGTGGGGTAGTTCTCAGCCCGCCACTTGTCCCAGTAGTCGCGGACCGCCTCCAGCTGGTGGGCCCCGAGGTCGTACGTGGAGACGATTGCGAGGGATCCGCCGTCGGGCCGGACGTCGGCGATGGCGGGCTGGTCCGCCACGATCAGCAGGCCGTCCCCGTGCTCGGCATAGTTGTGGACGGTCAGACCCACCTGGTGGTTGCTGCGGAACCACACTTTGCCGGAGATTTCCTCGCCCGTGGGCAGTGTGAGCGAATACGGGTCCCCCGGCGCCGGGACATCGCTCAGCCCCAGCCTTTCGATCGCGGACCCGCCGGAGCCGGGAACGGAGAAGAAGAAGGTCCGGCGCTTGCCATGCGGGTGACGCTCCAGGGCGAAGCGCAACTGGTGGAGGAATGTCAGCCAGCCCTGGGTGATGTCCTCGTCCCAGGCCGCCCACTCGGAATTGTGGTCGATTGCCGCCCGGGTGACGCTGACCTCCGTGCCCGTGGGGACAGGTTTCAAGGTGAAAACGTCGCCGCCGTCGACCACCAGGGAGGTGTGGTCGGCGCCTTCGACCACATTGGGGCCGAAGTAGATTTCGTTGATTTCGGCCTCTTGGTCATCGGCCACCCAGCCGTGCCATTGGGCGATCTTGGCGGGTTCGCGCAGCATGGTCCAAACTTGCTGCGCGTCGGAATTGATCACAACGCTCAGATTGTTCGTCATGGGGTGAATCTACAACTCCGGGCCCGCCACGGGTAGGGCCCAACGCTAGACCTCAGGCGCGGACCGATTCGAGCTCGTTGGCGATCCGGCGTTCCAGCTCAACGGTGCCAATTGTTTCGGAGCCGCCGTGCGCGCGCAGGAACAGGAGCGCCTCGAGCCGCAGCAGGCGCCAGTCGCGTTCCGCATCCTGGTTCGCGTTGTCGATCGAGCGGAAGATTTCCTTGTCGTACAGGTTGGGCTCGTTGAGCGAGCGCTGGCGCACCTTGGCGTTGATCCTGGCCTTGAACGGGTCCGTTTCCATGGCCTCCGGCGCGCGGAGCAGTTTCTCGTAGATCCCGGCGCGCTGGTCCTGACCCAGCTGGCGGCAGATGTAGCTGGAGAGCGCCAGCGATGACTCCACGGAGGCCCAGCGGTCGGGGTTGCCGTCGAACGGCAGGACGTTGAGCAGGTCCGCGACCGCCAGGGCGTTGTCGGGGTCCTTGAGGGTGACGAAGAGCTCGTGCGCGAGGTCGCTGAGATCCTTCAGGCAGCTCCCGGACTTGGTGTTGATGCCCTTGGCGAGCCGTTCACTGAGCAGGAGGACCCCGACGGCGCCCGGATGGTCCTCGGCCGCGGCCTCCACGACAGACTCCGGCGTGCCGTCGGGGGCCGGGATGAGTGCCAGGTCCGCTTCGCTGGGTCCGCTCACCGCGGGCGGCGCAACAGGCTGGGGAGGAACGACGACGGCGGCTGCCGCCGTATTGTCGGGCCCGGCAGCGTCGGATTCAGCTGCGTCGGACCCGACAGCGTCGGATTCAGCTGCGTCGGATTCAGTTGTGCCAGGCCCGGGTGCGACCGGCTCAGCCTCGTCCGGCGCAGGGGCGCCGCCATCGGAAGGAGTTGGCGTGCCGGGCGCGCCGCCGTCGGACGCCGTTGTGCCGGCCCCGGCGTCGTCCGTGACGCGGACCAGTGATCCCGCCGCGATCCGCAGCACACCGCCACCGCTGAGGGTCGTCAACACCATGGCGGGAGTACCAAAATCGTCGGTTTCGACATCCACGCGATGGATCTCTGCGGAGCGGTTTCCGTCAGGCAGAATCAGGTGGTCGCCGGCCCGCAGAGATCCAGCCTGCTGTTCACTGTAGTTCCGGGAGGCTGGGGGGTGGGTCATCGGGAGTCCTTAAAGTTCTCTTGCGGTCCGCCCAACAGTCTACAAAATCGGTTGCGTGAAGTCGGGGACGCAGGGGAGGCCCCGAGAGTCCCCGGCCGGAGCCGGGCCCAAGGGAACCGGCTAGTTGCCGACCCCCGCGAAGGCCAGCGCCTGCCGGATCAGGGCCCCCCGGCCGCCGCTGAATTCCAGCTGCACGTCGGTGCTCATGACCTCCTGCGGGGTCATCCAGGTCAGCTCAAGGGCGTCCTGCCGCGGGGAGCATTCGCCGGTCACAGGAATGACGTACGCAAGGGCAACGGCGTGCTGGCGGTCGTCCGTGAAGCCGGTATGGGACGGGGACGGGAAGTACTCGGCCACGGTGAACGGCACCGGGCTGACCGGAAGCTGTGGGAAGGCGAGCGGGCCCAGGTCCTTCTCCATGTGGCGGAGCAGGGCGGCGCGGATGGTCTCGCGGTAGAGAACGCGGCCGGACACCAGGGACCGGACCATGGTGCCGTCCTCGTCGGCCTGCAGGAGGGTGCCGACCTCGTTCACGAACCCGAGGGGGTCCAGCCGGACCGGAACGGCCTCGACATAGACCATCGGCAGCCTGCCCCGCGCTTCGAACAGGTCGTCGTCGGAGAGCCAGCCGGGATTCGGGTCAGGGGTGCGCACATTCATGGTTAAGTTCTACCCCATCCCGTCCCCGAACCCCGCGCCGTCACTCAGATCGCCAGCACCGATTCCAGTGGCTCGCCGGCGGCAATCCGTGCCAGCAGCGCCGGCTCGGCGGCGTCCGAGTCCAGGGCCAGGCCCAGGACGTCGGCGGCCGCCTCCGCGGACAGGACGATCACGCCGTTGTCGTCACCGAGCACCCAGTCGCCCGGATTGACCTGGACGCCGCCGCACTGCACCGGGACATTGACGGCGGAGCCGGCGCTGCGGACCCGCTTGGTGGTCAGGCACGAGGTCCCGCGGGCGAAGACCGGCAGGCCGGTCGCGCGGAGCTCCAGGATGTCGGTGGCCACGCCGTCGACGACGACGCCGGCGGCGCCTTGCGCGGTGGCCGCTGCGGCGGTGACCGCGCCCACCGGCGCGTGCCGGTGGTCCCCGGACATGTCCACGACCAGCACCGCGCCGGGGTACAGCTCCAGCAGGGCGCGGTTCATGGCGTAGGCGTCATTTTCCGCAATGCGCACCGTGACCGCGGGGCCCGCCACCTCGACGCCGTCGAGCAGCGACCGGATGGCCGGATCCACGAATCCGTCCTCCAGGAAGTGCCCGATCGTGGGGAAGCTGACGGCGGCGAGCCCCTCGCGGAGCCCCTCGGCGAGCCCTGCGTTCACCGCGTTCACCGCGTTCACGACGTTCACGGCGCGTCCGGCGCCGTGGCGCCGGCAACCACGGCAACGCATTCGATTTCCAGCGCGACGCCCCACAGGCTCACGCAGACAGTGGTCCGCGCCGGCTTGGCCGCCCCGAAGAACTCGGAGTAAACCCGGTTGTAAGCCTCGAGCTGGCTGGGATCCGTGAGGTAGCCGTTGACCTTGACCACATGCTCCAGGCCGGACCCGGCCGCCTCGAGCACGGACCGGAGGTTGATGATGGTCTGGCGGACCTGGTCCTCGAACGTGTCCGGCTGGTCCTCCAGCCCGCTGATCGCGGGGATCTGGCCGGCGGTGAACACGAACCCGTTGGCGGCGACCGCCTGGGAGAACGGGCCGACGGCGGCCGCGCCGCCCGGGATCTGCGCGATCCGTCGGACGGACTCTGTTACGGGCTGAACAGCGGGCTGAAAAGCGGGGTCGGCAGCGGGGAGAACGGCCTGTGGAGCTGTCATTTGGCAGCCACCGCTTCGGCGGCCGGCCCGGTGCTCGCGTCGGTGGTTGCGTCAGTGACTGCGTCAGTCGGGGCGGAGTCGACGGCGTCGATGTTGCCGTGCCGGGTTTCGGTCAGGACGAACAAGGCGCCGAGCGAGACGAGGGCGGCGGCCATGATGTACCACGCGATGGAGGAACTCTGGTGGGTCATGCCCAGCAGCCAGGTGGTGATGAACGGCGTGGCGGCGCTGCCGAGGAGTCCGGAGAGCATGTAGGCCACCGACAGTCCCGAGTAGCGGACCTTGGAACCGAAGAGTTCGGCGAGGAACGTGGCGATCGGGCCGTAGTTCGCGGCGAAGGCCGTCATCATGGCGAGGTACGCGACGAAGAGCAGCGGCACGGACTTGGTGTCCATCAGCCAGAACATCGGGAACGCGAGGGCTGCCTCGGCGGCCACTCCGGCGTAGATGATCGGCTTGCGGCCGTGCTTGTCAGAGAGTCGGCCGAAGAAAGGGATCAGGACAAAGCACAGGGCGCAGGCGGCCAGCACGACCCATAGCATCAGGGCCTCCGAGTGGCCCAGTTCCTTTTTGCCGTAGGAGACGCCCGAGGCCACAAGCAGGGTGAAGGTGCTGCCGGTGGACAGGGTGGCAACGCCGCCGAGGATGACCTGCTTCCAGTACTTGGCCATGAGGGCGGCGAACGGCAACTTGGCCTTGGCGCCGGCTTCCTTGACCGCCTGGAAGGACGGGGTTTCCTCGATGTGCAGCCGGATGTAGATGCCCACGGCCACGAGCAGCGCGGAGGCCAGGAACGGGATGCGCCAGCCCCAGGCGAGAAGCTCTTCGGTGCTGACCGTCGAGGCGACAATGAGGAACGCCACGTTGGCGATCAGGGTTCCGGCGGGCACGCCCACCTGGACCAATGAGCCGTAGAACCCGCGCTTGGATGCGGGAGCGTGCTCCACCGTCATCAGGACCGCTCCGCCCCATTCGCCGCCCAGGGCCAGGCCCTGGATGACGCGCAGGAAGAGCAGCAGCAGCGGCGCCATGATCCCGATGCTGTTGTAATCCGGCAGCAGGCCGATGGCGAAGGTGGCGGCGCCCATTGTCAGCAGTGAAATCAGGAGCATGGATTTGCGGCCCAGGCGGTCCCCGAAGTGGCCGAAGATGATGGCGCCGACCATGCGTGCAATGTAGGCGGAGGCGAAGGTTCCGAAGGCGAGCATGGTGCCCACGATGGGGTCGAAGCTGGGGAAGAAGATCTTATTGAACACGAGCGCGGATGCCGTGCCGAAAACAAAGAGGTCGTACCACTCAACGGTGGTGCCGATGACGCTGGCGAGAGCGATTTTGCGCATTTTTGCGAGGTCCAGACGGGCAGCCGCGTGGGAGGTGGTTTCTACCGATTGAGCCATCAATATCTCCAGATGGGGGTGCGGGGACGAATGTCCAGTGCAAGGTAGTAGCCAACTATTCTGTGTTGGTGATCACAGCTCAATGGCAAAAACCCCACCAGTAAAGGCCTCGAAGTGTGTGTTCACACAACTATCAGGCCCAGGCAACCACCAGCCGCGCGGCCTGGGCCGGAATGGTCAGGTCGATCCCGGTCAGTTCCTGGAAGCGGTTGAGCCGGTTCAGGATGGTGTTCCGGTGGCAGAACAGCTGTTCCGCCGTGGCCGTGATGTTGCCGGTGGAGAGATAGTGCTGCACCGTTTCCCGGAGACGTTCCCGTTCCCCGCCGCGGCATTCCTCCATGGCTTCCTCCAGCTGGGCGGCGAGGTCGAGCCCGGCGTCCTGGAGGTTTTGCTGGGCAAACCGGGCCCATGCGGCATCCGCGGACAGGGGACCGGCGTCGCTGGGGCGCAACAGGGCCGCAAGGCTCTCTGCGGTCCGGGCGGCGGCGGGTAGGCCGCGCAGCCCGTGCACCTCCGGGACATATCCGGAGGGAATATCCGCCACGAGCGGCGGGGGCTGCGGCGCGCTCCGCGCTTCTCCGGACCTCCCCGACGGTGTCCACGACAAGAGCGGCCAAAACAGGTACGTGTTTCCGCCGGATTCGTGCAGGAAGATCTTCTGTCGGCGCTGGGCGGCGCCGAATTGGGTAGCGGCCGCACGAAGGCGGGCGCCGGCGTCGCCGCTGGCAGCCACGAGGCCGCAGCGGGCATCCGGCCCGATGCCCAGGGCGGAGCCAACCTGCGCGGACGTCTCGGCCGAGGGCGTGCTCTGGTTGAACAGCCGGGCGATAAATTCGTGCTGGATGCTGGACTCCTCCTGGGCCATGCGCACGCGCTCGGTCAGGTAGCTCATGTGGGTGCGGGTGGCGAACTCGTCGACGACCCGCCAGACCTGGTCCACCCGGGAGGCCAGCAGACCGGCATCCTCCGGTGCGGCGATCTCCAGGAGGTCTGCCCACAGGATGCTGAAGTCCAGCCGCACCGCCGAGGTCAGGGACTCCGGCGGTATCCCGGCCCTCGCCCGTTTGGACCCGAGGTCCGAGGCAAAGGCGAGCAGCCCGTCCCGTGCAGTGTCCGCCGGGCCGCCCCGCAGCCCATGGATGAGCCGGCGGAATGTTTCCCGCGCCGTGTCCCGGATTTCCAGGACAGTCACCTGGCTGTCGCCGTATTCCGGGATTTGCCGGACCCGGGCGGTGAACGCCTGGGCCAGGAGGTCCAGCCGCCCTTCCAGCTGGTCCACCAGCTCGCTCCAGCGGAAAGCATCGCCCGGCGATTCAAAATTGTGCATTCTCACATTCTAGGGTCTGTAAAGCGTGGCGCACTGCTAGTTATTTTGGGAAAAGCTACTGGCAGAATGGAATGAAGCACCAAGCGTGAGCCCACTCACACCCGCCGGAAGCGTCGGCGCCCGAATCGTCTCGGCCCGAATCGTCACGGACGGAACTGTCCCCGGATGGGGGTGACCGCACAGGGCCACCGTCAAGACCCGTCACATTTCTTTGGAGTAATCATGGCAAGCAGCGCAAGCAACGCCACTACCACCGCCAGTCCGCAGTTGCCCGGGGTTGTCGATGAGAGCGTGGCCAAGAAAGTCGCCCTCGCGGCCCTCGTCGGCACAGCGCTGGAGTGGTACGACTTCTTCCTGTTCACCACCGCCGCGGCGCTCGTGTTCAACGCCCAGTACTTCGTGTCCCAGGACCCCTTCGTCTCGGCCATGAGCTCCTTCGCCACCCTGGCCGTGGGCTTCGTGGCCCGCCCGATCGGCGGCTTCATCTTCGGTGCCCTGGGCGACAAGGTGGGGCGCAAGAAGATCCTGATGGTCACCATCGTGGGTATCGGCCTCGTGACCGGGCTCATCGGCCTGCTGCCGAACTACATGACGATCGGCGTCGCGGCCCCCATCCTGCTGGTCGCGCTGCGCATCCTGCAGGGCCTCGCCGTCGGCGGCGAGTGGAGCGGCGCCGTCATTATCGCCGTCGAAAACGCCCCGGTCGCCAAACGCGCCCGCTACGCAGCCCTCCCGCAGCTCGGCTCGCCGATCGGCACCATCCTGTCCTCCGGCGGGTTCTTCGGAATGCTGTACCTGGTGGGCCAGGCCAACTTCGACGCGTGGGGCTGGCGCATCCCGTTCATCGCGGCGATCCCGCTGCTGGCCGTTTCGATGTGGATCCGCAGCAAGCTCAGCGAATCCCCGGAATTCGAAGCCCTCATGGAGTCCGGCGAGACCGAGCACGCACCCATCCGCGGAGTCCTGACGAAGAGCTGGCGCCAGATCCTGGTGGGCATGTGCTCCGCGCTGCTGGGTATCGGCGGTTTCTACCTCATCACCAGCTTCGTGGTCTTCTATGGCACCAAGGTGCTCAAGATGCCCTACGAAACGCTGCTGCTCGGCTCGCTCCTCGCCGCCGTCGTGGAAATCTTCGCCCTGATCTGGGCCGGCCGCATGGGCGAGAAATACGGCGCCAGCAAGGTCATCCTCTGGGGCGGCATCGCCTCCGCCGTCATCGCCGTACCCGTCTTCCTGGCCATCGACACCGCCAACCCCGCCCTGGTCATCATCGCCATGATCGTCGGCGTATCCACCCTGTCCATCCCTTACGCGGTGTCCGGCACGGCCCTGACCGCACTCTTCGCCACAAAGGTCCGGTACACCGGCGTCGCCATCACCTCCAACAGCGCCGGCGTCATCTCCGGCTTCGTGCCGCTGATCGCCACGGCCCTCGTGGCCGCCAACGGCAACTCGTTCTGGCCCGGCGCCGTCATCTTGCTGGTGGTTTCCGCGCTGACCGCACTGTCCGGCATTTTCCTCCCCGCACTGAGCATCGAAGAAAAGGGAATGAAGCATTGAGCACAACAACTACCGCCGGGCACCTGATTGTTGCCCAGCTGGAACGAGCCGGTATCCAGCGCGTCTACGGCGTCCCCGGGGAGAGCTTCCTGGACGTGCTGGACGGCCTGCACGGATCCTCCATTGAAACGGTGGTGACCCGCCACGAGGGCGGCGCCGGATTCATGGCCCTCGCCGAAGGCCGGCTCACGGAGCTTCCGGGCGTGGCCATGGTGACCCGAGGTCCGGGCGCGGCCAACGCCTTCATCGCCATCCACACCGCATACCAGGACGCCACCCCGATGATCCTGTTCGTGGGCCTCATCCCGGTCGCGGACCGCGGCCGGGAGTCGTTCCAGGAATTCGACATCAACGCCTGGTTCGGCAGCACCGCCAAGAAAGTCGTGACGCTCGACGACGCCGCCTCCGCCGCCCGCGTGGTGGACGACGCCATCTTCACAGCACTCAGCGGCCGGCCGGGACCCGTGGTGATCGGCCTGCCCGAAGACGTGCTGGTCCACTCCATCGAATCGGGCCCAGCGAAATCGTGCACGGTGGAACCCCGCACTGTCGCCCGGACTGAACCTGCAGCAGCCGATCTCGCCGGCCTCGAGACGCGCCTGGCCGCGTCCAGGAAGCCCCTGATCGTGGTGGGCGGCGAAGGCTGGGACCAGGCAGCCTCCGACGCGCTGGCCGGCTGGGCCGCACGCCACGGCGTCCCGGTGCTCGCAGACTTCCGCGCCTACGACGCCGTCCCGCACAACAGCGACGCCTACGCCGGCTACCTCGGCTACGCCCGCAGCGACGCCAACGCCCGCCGCCTCGACGAGGCCGACCTGCTGGTCTTCGTCGGCTGCGTCCGCGCCGACGTGCTCTCCGACGGCTACAAGCGCGGACTGGATGTCGTCACCGTCGTCGTCCACCCCGGCGCCGATCTGCTGGGCCACTTCGGCCGGCTGGACCAGCACATTCCGGCCCACGTCTCGTCCTTCGCCACCGCACTCGCCGCCACGGATTCCGCGGCGGATCCCGAGGCCGGCTGGCTGGCCGGGGCCCGCGCCGACTACGAGAAGTTCTCCACCGCGCAGCCGGACAGCGGGAACGGGGTGGACTCGAAATATGTGGACCTCGACGTCGTCATGGAAATCCTCAAACAAGAAATGGACGACGACGCCGTCATCACCTATGGGGCCGGGAACCACTCGCTGTGGCCGGCCCGCTACCTGAAGCACAACACCGCGAACTCGCTCGCCGCACCCCGCAACGGGGCCATGGGCATGGGGATCCCGGCGGCGGTGGCTGCCTCCCTGGCCTACCCCGGCCGCCAGGTGATTTCCGTGGCCGGTGACGGCTGCTTCATGATGAACGGCCAGGAAATGGCCACGGCCATGGGCCACGGCGGGAAGTTCATCGCCCTCGTGGTGGACAACGGCATCTTCGCCACGATCCGTGAGCACCAGGAAGGCCACTACCCGGGCCGGCCCTCGGGCACGCACATGACCAACCCGGACTTCGCCGCGCTGGCCCGGTCCTACGGCGGCTACGGCGAACGCGTGGAGAAGGCAGAGGACTTCGGCGCCGCTTTCCGCCGTGCCGTCGACTCCGGGCTGCCCGCGGTCCTGCACCTCCCGCAGGACCCCACCACCCGCTCACCCAAGACCGCCAGCAACTGATCGGAGCCCGTCATGATCACCCTGCACAACATCATCAACGGTGAGATCGTCCCCGGCAGCGCCGCCGACGGTTCGGACGCGGCCACCCTGCCGTTCTTCGACCCCGCCACCGGAGTCCAGCTCGGCACCGCCCCGGACAGCGACGCCGCCACCGTGGACCGCGCCTTCCAGGCCGCCCACACCGCCTTCCAGAGCTACAAGCGGACCACCCCCGCCGAACGCCAGGCCATGATGCTCAAACTCGCCGACCTCATCGAGGCCAACGTCGACAGGCTCCTGGACGCCGAGGTAGCCTGCACCGGCAAGCCGCGCCAGATCACCCGCGAGATCGAGATCCTCCGCGGCGCCGACCAGCTGCGCTTCTTCGCCGGCGCCTGCCGCGTGGTGTCCGGGACCGCCCAGACCGAATACGTCCGCGGCTTTTCCTCCACCGTCCGGCGTGAACCCCTCGGCGTGGTCGCCCAGATCACCCCGTGGAACTACCCGTTCATGATGGCCATCTGGAAGATCGGACCGGCGCTCGCCGCCGGCAACACGCTGGTCCTGAAACCGGCCGACACCACGCCTTGGTCCACCCTGGTGCTGGGCGAACTGGCGCAGGAGGCCTACCCAGCCGGCGTCGTCAACGTCATCTGCGGTGGCCGGGGGACCGGTGCCGCCATGGTGGATCACGAGATCCCGGAAATGGTGTCTATCACCGGCTCCACCAGGGCCGGGGCCCAGGTGATGTCCGCGGCGTCGAAGACCCTCAAGGACGTCCACCTGGAACTCGGCGGCAAGGCACCGGCGATCGTTTTCGCCGACACCGACATTGACCTGGCGGCCAGGGAGATCGCGCTCGGCGCATTCTTCAACGCCGGCCAGGACTGCACCGCCGTGACCCGTGTGCTCGTGGAGGAATTCATCCATCAGGAGTTCGGTGCCGCGCTCGCCGCGGCCGCGGCGGCGCTGCAGGTCGGCGGTGACGCCGCGGACCTCGGGCCGCTGAACAGCGCCGCCCAGCTGGACCGGGTGGAAGGCTTCATGTCCCGGCTGCCCGCGAACGCCAGGGTCCTGGCCGGCGGCAAGCGGACGGGCGCCGGCTTCCACTTCGAACCCACCGTGATCGACGGGGTGTTCCAGGCCGACGAGGTGGTCTGCGAGGAAATCTTCGGACCCGTCGTCACCATCCAGCCCTTCCGGGACGAGGCCGAAGCCTTGGAGCTGGCCAACGGGACCAAGTACGCGCTGGCCTCCAGCGTCTGGTCCAACAACCACGGAGTGGTCACGCGGGTCTCGAACGAGCTGGACTTCGGCGCCGTCTGGATCAACTGCCACCAGGTGATCCCCGCCGAGGCGCCGCACGGCGGTTTCAAGCACTCCGGGACCGGCAAGGACCTCTCCGTCTTTGGCCTGGAGGACTACACCCGCATCAAGTCAGTCACCACCTCCCACCGCTAAAGAACCGCGTAGGTAACCCTTGAAACTCGATCTGCTGCTGCGCAACGCGGACATCATCACCATGGATGAGCGCCGCCCGCATGCCACCTCGCTGGGCGTCTGGCAGGGCCGGATTGTGGGCCTCGACGACGACCTGGCCGGCCTGGACGCGGCCGAAGTCCTGGACCTCGGCGGCGCCACCGTGACCCCCGGCTTCATCGACGCCCACTGCCACACCACCTGGTTCGGGCTCGGCCTGGGCGAACTGGACGTCTCCGCCGCGCGCGGCCTGCACCAGCTCTACGCCCTGCTGGAGGCCGGCATGGCGGCAGACAGCGCGCAGCCTGAGGCAGGGCCAGAGTCTGAGGCAGGGCCGGAGCCCGGGACCGGACCGGCGCCGGACTGGCTGCTGGCCACCGGCTTCAGCCAGCAGCAGCACGCCGGCGAGTTCCCGGACATCACCGTTTTGGACCGGATCACGGGAAACCGGCCGCTGTTCATGCGGCACAACTCCGGGCACATGGCCGTCGTCAACACGGCCGCCCTCCGGCTGGCCGGCGCCGAACCGGCGTCGTTTCCGGACCCCGACGGCGGCGTCATTGTCCGCGACGCCGACGGCCGCCCCACCGGGCTGGTCCAGGAAACCGCGCAGCAGCTGATCCAGCAGCTGATCCTGCCGTACTCGTCCGAGGCGATCGAAGCCGCACTGGACCGGGCCACCACCTACTACGCCGCGGAGGGCATCACGAGCTTCACCGAGGCCGGGATCGGCGGCGGCTGGATTGGCCACAGCCCAGTGGAGCTGGCCGCCTACCAGCGGGCGGCCTCCGCGGGCAGGCTGCACGCCCGGGCGCAGCTGATGCCCGTCCTGGATGTGCTCCACCCGCTCGGCGGGCAGCACCCGCCGGGCACCACGCCGGCCGGACTGGATCTGGGCATCGCCAGCGGCTTCGGCGGCGATTTCCTGTCCCTGGGCCCGGCGAAGGTGTTCCTGGACGGGTCACTGCTCGGCGAAACGGCCGCGGTCAGCCATGACTACTGCAGCCACGGCGGGACGGACAACACCGGCAACACCGGCTATTTCCAGGCCGAACCGGACGCGCTGCGGGCAAAGATCGAGGCCGCCTACGCGGCTGGCTGGTCGATCGCGGCGCACGCCATCGGCGACCGCGCCGTTGACCTCGCGATCGACATCATCACCGGCTGCGCCGCCAAATACGGCCCCCGGGCTGTGCCCAACAGGATCGAACACGCCTCGATGACCCGGCCGGAACAGCTGCAACGGCTGGCCGCCGGGGACATCGCCGTCACCCCGCAGGCGAGCTTCTTCGCCGACGGCGGGGACGGCATGACGCTGTCCCTCGGCCCGGAACGACTCGGTTGGGCCTACCGGGCCGCGTCGTTCCTGTCCGCCGGTGTGACACTCGCCGGCAGCTCCGACCGCCCCGTGGCCGACGGAAACGTGCTCCGCGGCATGCAGGCGTTCGTGGACCGGCGCACCGCCTCCGGGGCCGTTTTCGGGAACCCCGACGAACGGCTGAGCCCGCTCCAGGCCCTGGCGGCGTATACCACCGGAGCGGCCGCAGCCACCGGCACCTCCGGCCTCAAAGGCTCGCTGACCGTAGGGAAGCTCGCCGATTTCACCGTCCTGTCCGGGTCCCCGCTCACCGCGGCCAGCATCGCCGGGCTCCAGGTACTGGCCACCGCCGTCGGGGGGAACTTTACGTTCCGGACCGCCGGCATCATGACCCCGGTTGCGGCCCGTCCGGCCGCAACCGGTCCATTCTTCAACCCAGCTACCAACCGTTCATAGGGGAAAACCGTGACCACTCACACCACTTTCAGCACCCGCGACGCCGCGTTCGTGCGGGACTTCCACACCATGAGCGAATTCGGTGCTACCGAGAACGGCGGCGTGGACCGTCAGGCTGCCAGCGTGCCGGACGGCCAGCAGCGGCAGTGGCTCACCGGACTGCTGGAGGCCAACGGCTTCACCGTCCGGTTCGACCGGACCGGCAACCAGTGGGGCCTGTACGAGGCCGTGCCGGGCGCTCCCTTCGTCGTGGTGGGCTCCCACATGGATTCCCAGCCGACGGCGGGACGCTACGACGGCGCGTACGGCGTGCTTGCCGCAGCCCACGCGGCGTTCCGGCTCGTGGAGCAGTGGGCCGCGGCCGGAGACGCCGGGCAGCCCCGGTTCAACATCGCGGTGGTCAACTGGTTCAACGAAGAGGGCTCCCGCTTCAAGCCGTCCATGATGGGTTCCTCCGTCTACACCGGAAAGCTCGAACTCGAAACCGCGCTGGCCACTAAGGACGCGGCCGGAGTCACGGTCCGCGAGGCCCTGGACGCGATCGGCTGCCGGGGCAGTTACGAGGGACCCGAAGCCGCGTACTGCGCCGAAATCCACATTGAACAGGGCCGGAGCATGGAACGCGAAGGCATCACCATCGGCCTGGTGAACTCCAACTGGGCGGCCAACAAATACGAGTTCGTGGTCCACGGCGAGCAGGCCCACACCGGATCCACCGTGATCGCGGACCGGAAAGACGCGCTGCTGGGGGCGTCAATGATGGTGGTCGCCGCCCGGGAACTCGCCGACACCTTCCCCGGCGTGCTGCACACGTCCGTGGGGCAACTGAATGTCTACCCCAACTCGCCCGTCGTGGTGCCGTCCCGGGTGAGCCTGCTGCTGGACCTGCGCAGCGCCGATGAAGCTGTCCTAGCCGAGGCCGACGCCCTGCTGGACGAGCGCATCGCCGGGATCGAGAGGCTGGCGAACGTCACGGTGGAGCGCAACCACGCCCACACCTGGCCTGTGACCCCCTACCAGCCCGAAGGCGTGGAACTCGCGGCCAAGGTGGCGGCGGACCTGGGCCTGGCGAACAAGCAGGTCATGACCCTGGCCGGGCACGATTCGACCAACATGAAGGACCTGGTCCCGACGGTGATGCTGTTTGTGCCCAGTGTGGACGGGATCTCCCACAACGAGCACGAATACACCACGGACGAGGACATCGTGGCCGGCCTGGCGATGCTCACCGAGGTAGTGAACCGGCTCTGCAACGGGGCGCTGGAGGACTGACCGCGGCCACCAACGGCTGAACTCCACAGGTCCTCCGCGGCCGCCCCGGAACCCCCGGGCGCCTGGCCAGTGCCTTCTCAGGCGCCTTCGGGCTTCTGCGAGATCCAGAGCATCGCCCCGTGGGGGTTCTCCGGCAGGTCGGCGGCGTCCGGGTTGGCCACGTGCAGGGTCCGGCCGAAGGCCTCTTCCGTCAGGCTGACCCGGTGGCCGGCGGCCGCGAGACGGTCCCGCAGGCCGGCGAGGTCGCCGGTGTATTCAAACCCCAGGCCGGTCCGGGCCGCGCCGCTGGCGGGCCGGACCATCAGCACGCCGCCGTTCTTCGCCGTGAAATCCGCGGTTTCGTCGTCGTCCGGGGCAGGCCGCAGCCGGGCGCCCATGTTCCGCAGGGTTTGCTCGGCGGCGGCCGCGTCCGGCGTGAACCAGACTTCGACGACGGCGAGGGCCGGATCGGCGTCCGCGCACTGCGCGCCGTGGGCGGCCTTGTCCGCGAAGAAGCCGAACCCGTCCTCGCCTGTGATCCGGCAGGTATCGCCGTGACGGGCGCTGACCAGCTCGGCCGGGGTGGTCCCGTCCTCCGCGCCGGCCAGATTGGTGCGGCGCGCGAATTCTGCCAGGTCTCCGACCTCGACGCCGAAGTCCGTCTTTCCATCCAGCACCGCACCGGCACCGGCACCGTCCCCGGCATCAGCCCCGGCGGCACCCGCCGCTACCCGGTGCAGCGCGAGGCGGCCCGAGCCGGCGTCGAACTCCTGCCAGTTGCCGTCGTCGACTGTGCGCACCATGCCGAGGGCGGACAGCAGGCCCTCCCACTGGTCCATGCGGGAGGTGTAGTGGATCGGGCGGACGCGCAGCATGGGATCTCCTTGCGAGGGACGGTTTTTGGCTCCTCCTGACATGGTGCCACCAAAGCACCCCTCCGGTCAGCACGGCAGGGCACAATGGGGCCATGGCTGTTGAACTGGAGGAACTGCTGGTGAAGGACGCCGCCGAGTGGCGCGCCTGGCTGGAGCAGCACCACGCGCAGAGTCCCGGGGTGTGGCTCGTGCTGCACAAGAAGGGCGGATCGGTGACGGAGCTGGACTACGAGGCCGCGCTGCAGGAGGCGCTGTGTTTCGGCTGGATCGACGGGCAGGGGCGGCGCCGGGACGAGGAAAGCTCGTTCCAGCGGATGACCCGGCGGGGACCCAAGAGCGTGTGGTCGGCCCGGAACGTGGAGCGGATTGACCGCCTGGAGGCGGCAGGGCGGATGGCCCCCGCCGGGCAGGCGGCCGTCGCCGCTGCCAAGGCGGACGGGCGCTGGGAGGCCGCCTATTCGGGCGCGGCGACGGCGGAGGTCCCGGATGACCTCGCCGCCGCCATCGCGGCGGAGCCGCGGGCGCAGGCGATGTTCGAGGTCCTGACGTCCGTGAACCGGTATGCCCTGATCTACCGCACCAACTCGGTCAAGCAGGCCTCGACCCGGGAGCGGAAGATCGCCGGGTTCGTGGAGATGCTGGCCAGGTTCGACACGCCGTACCCGCAGACCAGGCGTCCCCCGGAACCGTAGCGCTCGCCCGCCGCGCATCCCAGAGAATTCCCAGCGCCCTTGCTGGCTGCGGGGAGTTGCCTCTGGCAGGATTGGGCGAATGCTCCTTGCCCAGCGTGCCCCGCGACCCCCTGCCCGCCTGCCGCTGCCGTCCCAGCAGCGGCTCTTCTTCGTGGCAGCGGGCCTGTTAATTGCGGGCGAGACGATCTTCTGGACCGTGCTCGCCGCCGTGCAGTCGAACAGCGGCGTGGCTGACCTGGACGGGCCCGTGCACGACGGAATCGTGGCGTCCCGGACCCCACTGGCCACCGCCATCCTGGCGGCCGTGACCACGGTGACGTCGCCGCTGTGGATGACGGTGATCGGTTGCGCCGTGGCTCTGGCCTGGGCGGTCTTCAAGCGTGAAGTCTGGCGTCCCGCCCTGCTGGTCGGCGCCATGGCGGCGACCTTCGCGGTGTCCACGCTGGTGAAGCACGACGTCGGCCGGAGCCGGCCCGCCGCCAGCGGCTTCATGCTGGGACCGGACGACGCCCTGTCCTTTCCCTCCGGCCATACCTTCGGGGCCGGCGTCTTCCTGTGCGTCCTCAGTTACCTGCTGCTGGCGGCGCGCGGCACGCGGACGGGCAAACGGACGACGTCGGTGCTCGGCTTCGCGGCAGCGGCTGCCGGGACACTGGTGGTTGCCTTCAGCCGCCTGTACCTGGGGTACCACTGGCTGACGGACGTGCTCGCCTCCATGGGCCTGGCGCTCGCCGTTACCGGGATCGTTATCCTGGCCGACGGGCTGCGCGCCGCCGCGGCCCCGTCCGGGCAACACCCAGTGGAGGCGGGACCGTCAGAGTCCGACGCCCATCGCCTGGGCGATCACCACCGCCGAGGCTGAGGACCACGCCTGCGGGTGGCACGACGCCGGATACGGTACCGCGACGCTCGAGTCCTCGGCCCGCACCCCGGCGAACACCTCCGGCAACCGGTGCCCGAAGGAGGCCGCCGCCGCGATCAGGCCGTCGGCGAGGGTGCGTGCCTCTGCGACGAAACCGTCGGCCAGGAGGCCGCGGATCGCGATGGCGGTGTCGTGGCTCCAGACCGAGCCGCAGTGGTAGCTGAAGGGCCAAAACCCTGCGGCCCGCCGCGAAATCGTGTGCACGCCGTAGCCGGAGAACAGCTCGGGGCTCACCAGCCGGTCCGCGACGATCCGGGCTTCGGCCGCGTCCAGGATGCCCGTGCCCAGCAGATGTCCCATGTTCGAGCCCGGGATGTCCAAAGGGACCCCGTGCCCGTCCAGGGCCATTGCCGGGAACGGCCCGCCGTCGTCCTCAACCCAGAAACGCTCCCGGAACCTGAGCCGCAGGGCCGCGGCGAAGTCGCGCAGCGCCTGAGCGCCCGGTTCCCCGAACGCGTCGAACAGTTCCGCCGTCCCCATGGCTGCCTGGTACGCGTAGCCCTGCACCTCGGACAGGGCGATGGGCCCCTCGGCCTGCCGGCCGTCGCGGAACTGCATGGCGTCCCGGGAATCCTTCCAGCCCTGGTTGCTCAGGCCGTGGCCCGTGGAGTCACGGTAGCTGAGGAACCCGCCGTTGCCGGCTGCGCCGTCCGCTGCGCCGTCTACCGGGGAGCCGGCGGCGAGCAGCCACTCCGCGGCGCGTGCCGCGTTCGGCAGCAGCGACCGCACGGCGTCCTCGTCCCGGCCGGTGCGCCAGAGTTCACCGAGCAGGCAAAGCCACAACGGGGTGGAATCCACCGCCCCGAAGTACACCGGCGGCAGGCGCAGGTTCTGGCTCTCAAGAACCAGTTCCTTGGACCGCAGTTCGTGCAGGATCTTGCCGGGTTCCTCGGCGGCCGCCGCGTCCGTCCGGGTGCCCTGGAAAGCAGCCAGCGCGCGCAGGGTGCCCGCCGCCAGCCCGTTGTCCGCGCCGGTGTCCAGAGGCAGCAGCAGCCGCGCAGCCCACAGCGAATCCCGTCCAAACAGCGTGAAGTACCAGGGCGCCCCGGCGGCGATGAACGGGGCGTCCGGCAGCTGGCGGGTGGCCAGGCGGAGCCCGGCCACGTCATCGAGGGAGTTATCCAGGAGCAGGCCCAGGGCCCCGGCCGGTCCGGTCCGCGGATGCCGGGCCGCGGGCGGGCGGGCAGCCACCACGGCGTCGTCGTCATCGGTGAGGACGGCCTGCCATTCGGCCTCGAACGGTCGGCCCCGGCCCAGGGTTCCGCGCCAGGCGAGGTGGCCTTCCGGGGTGACGGCGCCGGGGGCCGCGACCGCCAGGGTCTTGCCCTCCTCCTGCCAGCGCAGCGTGGACCCATCGGCAGAGACCGGCGCGGACGGGTCACGGAAGCGGCTGAGGCGGATCTGGGCCATGTCGGTGAAGTCGGCCGCGAGGGCTACGTCGATTTCGACGTCGAGGGAATCCAGCGAGGTGCGCAGCTGAAGGGTGTGCCGCACCACGCCCGGCGTCACCGTCCAGGTCTGGAGGAGCTCGACGGCGGGATCCTCCGTGGGTCCCGGGATGCCCCGGACCAGGCCCCGGACGCGCAGGACGCCGCCGGGCTCGGTCTCGACGGTGGCCGGTTCGGGTTCCAGGCCGTTGACGCGCACGAGCGCCCGGCAGAGCATCCGGGTGTCGCCGTGGAGCAGCCCGGTGAACCCGGCCGGATCAGCGGAGTCACCGGCTCCGGGCGGTTTGACCTCGCCGGCCAGGCGGCCGTCAGGGTCGAGCCACAGCTGGGTGGGGGCGGCAACGGAGCAGTGTTGGCGGTGCAGGCCGGGCTGAACAGTCATCCGCCTACCCTATGCCGGGCACTGGGCGGTCTCAATGCGCCACAGCCCGCTGCCGACCGCCTAAGAGGTCATGGCGTCGGCCGCCGGCGGCCGGAAGGTCCGCCGGCTGCCGGGCTGTGGACTGCGGCCGCGTCGAAACGCGTGCGTAGCCGATTAGCTTCGTCGTGTGTCCGACCTACGGGACGCTTCCATCGGGTTCATCAGAACCAACTTGGCGGTCGCTCTTCGTCACGTTGCCATGGTGGCCAAAGATGATTTGCCGGACATCAGAGAGAACTTTCGCTTCCGCTCGATCGCTTATTCTTAGCGTGGTGGCCCGACTAAGTGGGGGAACGAACGGGGAGGGAAGTTCTAATCATGGAAAATAACAGTTCTACGTGGGTCCGGTTTTGGAACCGGGGGACGTGGTGGAAAGCGCTCCTGATCGTCGCCGTGTATTGGGGCGTGTACGAACTGATCGGGCTGGGAATAGGTGCACTGGTTGGGGGCTCCATCGACCTGGGAAGCCCCCTGAGCGATCCGCTCAGCGCATTCCTAGGTTTAGCACTCCCTATCTTGCTCTCGGGAATACTCCTCTTTCTCTTCGCTCGCTCTCTCGGCTGGGTCAAGGAAATCTTCGGTCCCCAACCCGTCCGCGGGAAGGCCTGGATGTGGGTCGCAGTCCTCCTCGTCGTCGTCCCAATCTTCCTACGGCTGATGGCAACCAACTGGTCCGCCTACTCCATCGGGCTTGTTCTGGTTATGGCGTTCTTCGGATTGTGTGTGGGGTTCACTGAAGAACTCGCCACGCGAGGAATAGTAGTGAACATGCTCCGAAACGGCGGCTATGGCGAACGACTGGTCTTTGTCTTGTCATCCCTGTATTTCGCGCTGCTGCACAGCGGAAACCTCCTCACCGGAATGGCCCCTCTGGTTGTTGCCGTTACCGTCGTCTACACCTTTGGATTCGGTGCCATGATGTACCTCTCCATGCGCGCGACGGGCCGGATCACGTGGGCCATCCTGCTGCATGCCGCCACAGACCCCACAACGTTCCTCGCCACCGGTGGGATCGACGCCACCTCAGCCACAGCTGGGGCGGAAGAACTGATATCACTCGCGGGGCTCTTCAACTGGGCCTATATACTCCTGGCGCTCCTTGCCATCTTCCTCGTCAAGGGCCGTGCCAACCGGACACACGACATCCCCCCAGTCCCCGCCGTGGCCTGACCTGAGGGGCCAGCTCAACAACTCGCTCGGTGTCGCACTAGCGCGCCCGTAAGCCGATCCCCAAACTGGACGGAAATGCTCCAAGACTGCGGTCGTGCAAGAATCGCGGCATGGATGAGCATGACCGGCGGATGAGGGAACAGCAGTTGATGATCGTCGAGGCTCTGGTGCAGGCGATGGATCGGCGGGACGAGGTCTTCCAGGTGATTGAGGATTCAGAGGACTTGGACGAAGCAATCCGTCGCGTGGGTCAACTGTTGGGCGTGGGAGAAGTGCCCAGCCGGGCAGTCCTCGACATGCAGGCCAGAAGATTCACCCGAGACCAGCGTCAGGCCATCGCTTCCCATGCAGAAGAACTTAGATCAAGGTTGCCCGATGGACACTGAACCGCGCCTGCCGGCGGCATCGGTGGTCGCATGGGTTCTGACTGGCGCTCAGCCTGGCCAATACGAAATCACTCCTGAGGACTCTCATAAGCGGTCTCGTTCCGAGGCCACGCCAGATCGTGGACCAGGCCGGCAAACTACTGGACGATTCTCATCTCGTGCGAGGTCTGATTGAGTCGCCGTCCGCCGTCGGGAACGACCGTCACAATGTCCTCGATCCGTACGCCGAACCTGCCCGGCAGGTAGATTCCGGGTTCGATCGAGAAGCACATGCCGGGGTAGAGGATCTGGGTTTCGCCCTCGACCATGTACGGCGGCTCGTGAGTCGTCAGCCCGATTCCGTGCCCGACGCGGTGAATGAAGTAGTCGCCGTAGCCGGCTTCAGTGATCACCGCCCGGGACACGCGATCGATCTCCTGGCACTCGATGCCTGGATGCACGGCCTCGAACCCGGCCTGCTGCGCGAGTCTGACGATGTCGTGAACCTCGCGCTCCTCGGCGGTGGGCTCGCCGACGTGCACGGTCCGCGTCGTGTCTGATCCGTAGCCGTGTTTGAGGCCGCCGAAGTCGAGCACCACCATGTCTCCGTCCTCGATGATCCGCGGGCCGATCTCGTGGTGAGGGTTGGCCCCATTCGGACCCGAACCGACGACGGTGAAGTCCACCTGCGAATGACCGAACTGGCGAAGCAGGTCGGCGAGATCAGAACCGACGTCGGTCTCGCTGCGCCCAGCGAACCGCACGGTGACGATCTCCTCGTACGCCTGGTCTGCGGCCGCGCCGGCCGCCGCCAGCCGCTCGATCTCGTCGTCATCCTTGATCGCCCGAAGCATCGGCAGGGCGGTCGTCATCGAGACGTAGGATGACTTGGGCAGCCGATCCTGCAGGCCGAGGAGGTGCATGGCCCAGGCCGAGTCCGAGACGGCATAACGTCCGGTGCCGGCCATCAGCGTCGCAGATTCCGTGTAGGGGTCGCTCCCGTCGGTCCAGTCGGTGATCCGCAGATTCGAGGCGCCGGCGGCCGCTTCCGCGTCGGGCCTCTCGAGCCTCGGAACGATCATGGCGGGCTCGGCGTCGACGGGGATCACGAGCATGGTGATGCGTTCAGTGATGGCCACGGGTGCATACCCGGTGAGGTACAGCAGGTCCGGTCCGGGAGTGACCAGGATGCCGTCGAGCCCGGCATCCTGGGCGGCGTGGGCTGCTCGCCGCAACCGTTCGGCGAAGTCATCGGCGGTGAACGGAGCCGGACCGGAAAGGCCGCGATGATCACTCATGGTTCGCATTCTCGTGCGCGGGGCATCCCCGGTCAACCCATCGCCCGGACAGCCGCTCCAGTAACTCTGGAATCACCCGTCGCGGGTGAGCCTTCGGGGCACAGAGGCTTCAGGACGCCGAATCTCGCCGTTACGGCTGCTCATCCATCGGAAAGGCGACGGCCTCGCCCACGACGCGAAGCCGCAGCTCCGTGCCGGGGCGGGCGATCGAGGCGTTCCAGTGCCGGATCGTGATGATTTCCCCGCCGCCGGGGTAGCGGTGGTCCGGGATGGCGCCGGCGGCAAGGACCGGCGGGACGGGGAGTTGGAGCCGCACCGTGGTTTCGGGGCCGAAGTAGTCCGTGTCCACCACCGTGCCGCGGATGGGGCCGTCCTCGGAAATGCGGATCTGCTCGGGCCGCAGCATCAGCTGGACCCGGCCCTGGGCCGGCGGGCGGCGCACGGGGATCCCGCCGAGCGAACACGTGGCCAGGGAGCCTTCCATCCAGGCATCCAGGATCACGGCGTCGCCCAGGAACTCGGCGGTGGCGCGGTCAGCCGGGCGCGTGTAGACGACGAACGGGTTGCCGATCTGGGCCAGCTTGCCGCCGCGCATCACGGCCACCTGGTCGGCGAATGACAGCGCCTCGGCCTGGTCATGCGTGACGAGGATCGTGGTGACGCCGGCGTCCTTCAGGACCTGGGCCACGGCTCGGCGGGTGGCCACCCGCAGGCCGGCGTCCAGGGCGGAGAAGGGCTCGTCCAGCAGCATGAGCGCGGGCTTGCGGGCCAGCGCCCGGGCAAGGGCAACCCGCTGCTGCTGCCCGCCGGAGAGCTGGTGCGGGCGGCGCTTGGCCATGGCCGGGTCCAGTGAGACCATTTCCAGCAGCTCGCCCACCCGCGCCTTGACGCCGTGGCGGCCGCCGGGAAGCTGGGCGGCGTCCAGGCCGAAGGAGATGTTCTGCCCGACCGTCAGGTGCGGGAACAGGGCGCCGTCCTGGGCGACGTAGCCGACGTGCCGCTTGTGCGCGGGGACCCAGGCGTTCTCCCCGGCCACCTTGGACCCGTTGAGCGAGATGCTGCCGGTGTCCGGGTGCTCGAAGCCGGCAATCAGGCGAAGGAGCGTGGTCTTGCCGGAGCCGGAGGGTCCCACGATCGCCGTCGTTCCGCCCTTGGCGACGGAGAGGTTGACGCCCTTGAGGACGGCCTGGGGCCCAAAGTTCTTGGTGACGGCGTCGATTTCCAGGTGGCTGTTGGTGCTGGTGGCCACGGAAGCCGCGACCCGCGGCTCGGGGAGGCGCGAGGGGGCCTCACGCGACGGGTAGACATCGGTCACTGTCCGGCTACTTTCTTGGACTGCTGGAAGAGGAGATAGGTCATGGGCGCCGAGATCAGGATCATCAGCAGCGCGTAGGGGGCGGCGCCAGCGTAGTCGATCTCGCTGCTCTTGCTCCAGAACTCGGTGGCGAGGGTGCGGGTCCCGTTGGGCGAGAGCAGGAGGGTGGCGGTGAGCTCGTTGACAATCCCCAGGAACACCAGGGCCGCGCCGCCAGCCGCGGCGGGGGCCGTGAGCCGCAGCGTCACGCGCAGGAAGGCCAGCAGCGGCGGCTTGCCGAGCACCTGGGCGGCCTCGTCGAGTTCCTTCGGTGCCTGGGACAGCCCCGAGCGGATGTTCACGAGGGCCCGGGGGAGGAACAGCAGCACGTAGGCCGCGATGAGCAGCGCTGAGGTCTGGTACATGCTGGGCACCATCCGGATGCTCACGGTCACGAAGGCCAGGCCCACCACGATCCCGGGCATGGAGCTGGTGATGTAGTTGGACAGCTCCAGGGACTTGCTGAACCAGCCGGGGCGCCGCACGGCCAGGTAAGCCATGGGGAACGCGACCACGGTGGTGGCGACGGCCGCCGCGAGGCCGTAGGCCAAGGTCTGCAGGAGCGCCGGCATGAATTCTTCGGCAGCCCAGATTTCCGGGCCGCCGGCGACGATCCAGCGCAGCACGAACGTCAGCGGCAGCCCGAACGCAAGCCCGGTGAGGGCGATCAGGGACAGCTGGGCGGGGAGCTGGTAGGCGTGCAGGGGCAGGCGCAAGGCGCGTGCCTGGGCCCCGGAGCCGATCCTGGCGTACCGGGCGCTGCCGCGGCTGCGGACCTCCACGAGCAGCAGGATCAGGCAGAGGAACACCAGCACGCTGGCCAGCATGTTCCCGGCGGTGCCGTTGAACGTGGACTGGTACTGGACCATGATCGCGGTGGTGAAGGTGTCGAAGCGGATCATCGCGAAGGCCCCGTATTCGGCCAGCAGGTGCAGCGCGACCAGCAGCCCGCCGCCGGTCATGGCGATGCGCAGCTGCGGGAGCACCACACGGAAGAACGCGCGCCAGGCGCCGAGGCCGAGGGAGGCGGCGGACTGTTCGATCGCCGGGTCCAGGCGGCTGAGCGTCGCGGCGGCCGGGATGTACACGAGCGGGAAATAGGACAGGGTGGCGATCAGGACCCCGGACCACAGCCCGCCAAGGGACGGCACCGCGGAAACCCACGCGTAGCTGTTGACGAAGGCGGGGATGGCCAGCGGGGCGGCGAGCAGCACGGCCCACCACTTGCGGCCCACAAGGGACGTGCGTTCGACGAGCCACGCGCCGCCGACGCCCAGGACGAGGCACAGCGGCACCGTCACCACGGTCAGCAGCACCGTGTTGAGCAGGAGTTCGCCCACGCGCGGGCGGAAGATCAGGGCCATTGCGGTGTCCCAGCCGGTGGAGGCTGTCATGAAGACCACGTAGGCCAGGGGCACCAGGGAAAACAGGGCGATGAGGACCGCGATGATGGACACGACAGAGACGCCGAAAGGCGGGCGGGGGCGTTTACCCCTGCCCGCCGTCGTCGTGTCAGTCGTCAAATCCCCAGAGGGACCGGGGACCGCCAGCTTGTTAGTCACTGCGGCTACAGCAGTCCTGCCTGGGTCATCAGCTCGGTGACCTTGGCGGAATTGAGTTTGGCGGGATCCACGGTGGGGGCCTGCAACTCCTTGAGCGGAACCAGCTTGTCGTTGGACGGGACGTCCGAGCCGACAGCGTATTCGAAGGAGGTGCCCTTCTGGAGCACTTCCTGGCCCTTCTTGCCGGTGATGAACTTCAGGAAGGACTGGGCCGCTGCGGCGTTCTTGGAAGACTTCAGCACGCCGCCGCCGGAGATGGAGACGAAGGCGCCCGGGTCCTGGTTCTTGAAGTAGAACGGCGTGACGTTCTTGGAGTTCTCGCCGGTCTTGGCCTGGTCGCCGTAGTAGTAGTAGTGGTAGATCAGGGCGGCGTCGACTTCGCCGGCGTTGACGGCCTTCATGGCCGTGCTGTTGCCCTTGTACGGCTTGGAGTTTTCCTTCATGCCCTTGAGCCAGGCCTCAGTGGCGGCTTCGCCCTTGAGTTCCAGCAGGGCCGAGACAATCGCCTGGAAGTCGGCGCCCGACGGCGAGGCAGCCCACTTGCCCTTCCACTCGGGGTTGGCCAGGTCCAGCATGGACTTGGGCAGCTTGTCGGCGCTGATCTTGTTCTTGTCGTAGACCAGTACGGTGGAGCGGGCCGCGATGCCGGTCCACTTGTTGGTGGAGGGGCGGAACTCGGCGGGGACCTGGTCCACGGTGGCCTTGTCCACATCCGCGAAGAGGCCGGCGTTTTCCACCTGGGCCATGGCGGGGGAGTTCTCGGTGAGGAAGACGTCCGCCGGCGAAGCCTGGCCTTCCTGCACGATCTGGTTGGACATCTCGGTGTCGTCGCCCTGGCGCACGGTCACCTTAATGCCGGTCTCGGCGGTGAAGGCGTCGATCCACTCTTTGGTCAGGGATTCGTGCTGGGCGTTATAGACCGTGATCTCACCGGCGGCGGAGCCGTTGGCGGCTGCGCTGCTGCCGGCCGTGGCGGAGGAACCGGAGCCGCAGGCGGCCAGGCCCAGGGCGGCAGTGGCGGCCAGGGCGATGCCCGCCAGCGCGTTGGTGCGGATCTTCATGGGGCTACTTTCTACAAGGAAGTCGTCGTAGTGCCCTGCCCCCCGTGAGCGGGGAAGTTAGGGCATGCTCACTAAGAAAGACTGTAGGTTAGCCAAACCTAAGCGACCAACCTGAGGCTGGTTTAAGTGATGAGGATCACATCAATTACGATACTATTGCGTGACGTAATTGTCGCCGGGTTATCGGGCGGGCGCCTGCGCGATCGAGGCGGCCGCCTCCAGCACCATCCAGGCCTGCAGTTGCGTGGAGAGCTCGACGGCGGCGCCTTCCGGGTAACTGCGGCGTGCCGGCGCGTCGGTGCGGTCGGAGAAGACCAGATGGCTGCCGCGGCGCGCGAGGCGGTCGTTCGGAGGGAGGATCCGGCGGCCCTCCCAGAGGGCCTCCGCCGTATCGTTCACGAGCGCCGCCGCCGTGGCCCGGGTTTCGGCTGGGAGGCGTTCGTCGACGGCGGCGAGGGCCAGGTAGCGGACGAGGATCCCCGTGAAGAGCCCGCCGTCGCCCGTTCCCTCGCAGCGCAGCACCGCGGCGGTGCGGCCCAGCAGCGGGGCCGGCTGCGTGAGGTTGGCCGCCACGGCGTCCACCAGTGCGGCCGCACGCCCGAGGTTGGGCTCGCCCCCGAGTTCCAGCAGGGCGCCGAGGACGGGCCCCTGGTTGTAGGTGTAGATGGTCTCTTCCAGCACCGCCTCGCCCGTTCCGGAAATCCGGAGGCCGTCGCGGTACAGGCCCTGTCCGGGCTCGTAGAGCCTGGCGTCCAGCCAGTCCAGCAGGGACTGCGCCTTGGTCCGGTTGCCGGTCCGCGCGTAGTAGAGGGCCACGGGGGCGGTGGCGGGGGTGTTCTTGAAGTCGCGCTTCGTGCTCCAGAATGTACCGCCGCCGAGGTCGTCCGTGGAAGCGGAGTCGAACTGCAGGGTCAGGCTTTGCAGGACCTTGGCGTTGCGCTCCCGGCCGGTGTGTTTGCGGGTGTCCTCGGCGAGCTTGTCCAGCCGGAGCGTGGCAAGGGCCAGCCAGGCCATGTCGTCGTAGTAGTTGTTGACCACCGTGAGGAAATTGCGCAGCCGGATGCCCGTGACGAGCCGGGAGGCGAGCCGGCCGGCGCTGGGCCGGTTCTCGCCGTCGAACTTGGCGCCCGGATGCCCGGGGGACCCCAGTTCCCGGCGGCCGGCGTCCACGAGGCAGTCCAGGTAGTGTGCCTGCCACCAGTAGTGCCAGGGCCGGGACAGGTTCTTCAGCCGGCCCGAGGGCCGGAGGATCGCGGCGATGTGGGTCCCGGGGAGGAAAAAGAGCCGCTGCCCGAAGAGCCTGGTCACTGAGCGGGCGGCCTCGTCCGCACGGAAGGACCAGTTGGGGGCGGAGGCGTCGGCTCGGGTCATGGCTCAAGCGTAATCGCGGGAGCCCGTCCGGCCCGCGACTGTGACTGCGCCCTCGGCGTGTGCGGCCCAAAGGTGCGCATTGGCCGCATTCCAGTTAACATTCACTAACTAATGTTCCCCGCGGGCCGCCTCTGCAGGCGCCGCCCGCGTCGAGGCTTCGCCGCCGGGGTTCGGTTCCACATCAAGGAGGATGGATGGACATCAAGGGTACTGTCGCGCTGATCACGGGCGGGGCCTCCGGTCTCGGAGCGGCCACGGCCAGGCGCCTGTTCGACGCCGGCGCGTCGGTGGTCCTCGTGGACCTGCCGGGTTCCGCCGGGGACGCCTTTGCCGCCGAACTGACCGCATCCGCCGCTGCCGGCGCTGGAGAAGCTGCTGCCGGAGGCGGCCGCAGGGCCGTCTTTGTCCCGGCCGACGTCACGGACGAGGCGCAGGTGCAGGCCGCCGTCGCCGCCGCCTCAGCATTGGGCCCGCTGCGCATCGTGGTCAACTGCGCGGGGATCGCCACCCCCGGCAAGGTCCTGGGCCGCGGCGGCGTCCTCCCGCTGGAGGCCTTCAACCGCGTCATCCAGATCAACCTCGTGGGCACCTTCAATGTGATCCGCCTCGCCGCGGCCGCCATGGCAGCCACCGAGCCCGCCGCCACGGAACTCGGCGGCCCCGAACGTGGCGTCATCATCAACACCGCCTCCGTTGCCGCGTTCGACGGGCAGATCGGCCAGCCCGCCTACGCCGCCTCCAAGGGCGCCGTCGCCGCCATGACGCTGCCGATCGCCCGCGAACTCGCGCGCTCGCTGATCCGGGTGGTCACCATCGCGCCGGGCATCTTCGAGACTCCCATGATGGCCGGCCTGCCCCAGGAGGCGCAGGACTCCCTGGGCCAGCAGGTGCCGCACCCCTCACGGCTGGGCCGCCCGGCCGAATACGCGAACCTCGCCGCGCACATTGTGGAGAACGCCATGCTCAACGGCGAGACAATCCGCCTCGACGGTGCCATCCGCATGGGCCCGAAATGACCGGGTCTGAGATGGCCGCTGCCGAAGTGACCGCGACAGGGCCGGCCGCCACCGCGGCCCCGCCAGTGGCAGCACCCTCTGTGGCGGGGCTGCCCACGGCGGACTTCTTCGACTACGAAGCCCTGCTCAGCACGGCGGAGCGGGCCAAGCTGGCGCAGCTGCGCGAGTTCCTGGCCGTCGAGGTTGCCCCGTTCGCCACGGACTGGTGGAACAAGGCCGAATTCCCGGCCCACATCCTGCCCAAGCTGGCCGCCTTGGAGCTCAGCGCCCCGGCCCAGCGCGGCTACAGCAACCTGTTCGCCGGGATCGTCATCGCCGAGATGACCCGGGTGGACACCTCGCTCGCCACCTTCTTCCTGGTCCACCATGACCTCTTCGTGGAGTCTCTCTACGGCTTCGGCTCCGAGGAGCAGAAGGCGCGCCTGCTCGAGGACGCGGCAAGCCTGCGCACCACCGGTGCCTTTGCCCTCACCGAACCGGACCACGGCTCGGACGTTGCCGGCGGCATGGAAACCCGGGCCCGCCGGGTCCCCGGCGGCGCGGCCGGCGGCGGCGACATCTGGGTGCTCAACGGCGCCAAGCGCTGGATCGGCAACGGCACGTTTTGCGACTACATGCTGGTCTGGGCCCGGGACGAGGCCGACGGCGGCATCCGCGGCTTCATCGTCGACGCCACCTTGCCGGGCGTGAGCCGGAGCCGGATCGAGAACAAGATTGCCCTGCGCACGGTGCAGAACGCGGACATCGTCTTCACCGACGTCCGGGTGGCCGAAACGGACCGCTTCGCCGGGATCAGCAGCTTCGAGGACACCAACGAACTCCTGCGCGGTTCCCGGATCATGGTGGCCTGGCAAGGTGTGGGGCAGCAGCTCGCGGCGTTCGACGTCGCCCGGCAGTACGCCGTCGAACGCCAGCAGTTCGGCCGCCCGCTGGCAAAGTTCCAACTGGTCCAGCAGCAGCTGGTCACCATGCTCGGCAACGCCGTGGCCAGCATGGGCATGATGGTCCGGATCGCCCAGCTGCAGGACGCCGGCGCCGCGGACATGCCGCAGGTGGCCCTCGCCAAGTCCTATGTCAGCGCCCGGATGCGCGAAACCGTCGCGATGGGCCGGTCCCTGCTGGGCGGCAACGGGATCGTCACCGACTACCGGATGGCCAAGATCTTCTCCGACGCCGAGGCGATCTACACCTACGAGGGCTCGTTCGAGATCAACACCCTGATCACGGGCCGCGCCGTCACCGGGGTGTCCGCGATCGTCTAGAAGACGGCTTGACCGTTTAGACCCTTTTAGAAGAGGCCGGGTTCCTTCTCGCCGGCCTCAATCTTCACATCAAGGCTGTTGTTCCGCACCGGCATGGGGCAGGTGCCGTACGGGGTGAAGGCGCTGGGGTAGTTGATGGCCCGGTTGAAGTCCAGGATCACGGTATTGTCCGGGCGGGGTTTTGCGGTGGACACCTTCCGCCACTCGTCCGTACTTTCCCCATTGGTCTCGTCGTGGAACGTCACCGTCAGGGCACCGAGCTTCTCCTCCTCGGCCTGCAGGTGGATCTCGTGGTCCGCGCCGGGAAGCCGGAAGACCAGCTCGCCGACCGAGCGGTGGACCCCGTCCACGAGCGGGTTGGCCGTGCCGATCGGGACATCCACAGGCTCGGGGTAGGGCACGAACCGGGCCTCGATGACCAGGTCCGGGCGGAAGCCGAAGGTGGGCACGCCATCGAACTCCGTGAACACCGGCGACTGGGAGTCGCGGGTGCGGATGGCGTACTTGTCCGCCCGCATGGCGAGCTCCACCACCACCTGGCGGCCGTCGTCGCCGCCGTACCGGACCCACATCAGTGATTCCTCGTCGGCGAGCACGGCGCTGATGGTCCCGTCCACGGGTTCGCCGGTTTCGACGAGGGTCAGACCGTCGGACGCGGCGGCCGTGAGGAACGCCGCAGTGCCGTCCGTGGACCAGAGGCCGGGGGCGAGCTCGACGGCGGCCGGCTCGCCTTCCAGCCACTGGAAGGAGGTCAGCGTGAGCCAGCCGTGCTCGCTGGCGAGGGCCGTGTTGCGGCTGTTCCGGAAGCGTTGCCAGCGGGCCAGCTGCGGGTTCTGCACTGCATCAGGCGTGGGCTTCGAGCCAGTCCCGGGTTCAGGGGCGGTCATGGGCACCTCCAAGGGGTTTCAGCTGGTGGCGGGTGGGGTGTTGAGGCTGGCCGCAACGAGCTGGGCGGCAGTAGTTCCGGCTGCGGCGGCCGCGGCCGGGTCGCCGTCGAGCACCCCGCTTGCCAGGCCGCCGTCGAGTACCAGGGTCAGGCTGCGGGCGAGCTGGTCCGGGTCCCGGGCGCCCGCGCGCGCGGCGAGGTCCCGGATCCAGGCGCGGATCTGCCGCTTGTGGGCCACGGTCCGGTCGTGGACCCGGGTACCGGCGGCCGACTCGGCGGCCGCGTTGATGAAAGCGCAACCGCGGTAGCCGTCGCGCCGGCAGGCGGCTGTCAGGGCATCGAACAGGCCCACGAGCTGCGCGGCCGGGTCCTCGCCGGCGGCCTCGGCGGCGGCGTGCAGCTGCCCGGTCCAGACGCTGTCCACCTTCTCCAGGTAGGCCAGCATGAGGTCGTCCTTGGCCGGAAAGTACTTATAGAACGTGGCTTTCGCGACGCCGGACTCGGCGATGATGGTGTCGATGCCGGCGGCCCGGAAACCCTGCGCGTAGAAGAGCCGGAAGGCAGTCGCCAGGATCTTCTCCCTGGCATGCCCGGCGGGGGTGCGGGCAGCCGGGGCGGCAGTGGCTGCTGGCGAGGTCATGGCTCAATCGTACACAGACAAGTCTGTCTACGCCGCAGTGTCATTCGCGTTGTACCTCGTCAATGACGTACCGCCGGCCCGCCCCCGCCTGATCCGGCGGCTACGGGCGGGCGGCCAGACCCCGCACGAGCAGCCGCCAGACCTCGCGCAGCTCGGCCCCGATGGCGGGGTCCGACCATTCCGAAGCGTGCAGCGGGTGGTGGAACCGCGCCGTGGCGTGCAGGACGGCGCGGCCGGCCGGCACCGGATCCGGGACGGCGAATTCGCCGCTGCTGACGCCGTCGGCAATGATCTCGGTGAGCGCTGCGGCCAGGTGGTCAACGTGGGCCGCCACCACTTCCCGCGCCTCGGCGGTCAGCTGGCCGAACGTGGCAAACAGCTCCGGATCGTTCAGCGCCATACCCTGCTTGATGGCCGCGAGGCGTTCGAGCCAGCGGAGCAGGCGTTCCGCGGCAGGGCCGTCCGTATCGCGGGCGGGATCCAGCGGCTCCGCGAGGCGGTCCAGCCAGCGCCGGGCCACCGCGTCCCGCAGCGCCACCTTTGTGGGGAAGTGCCGGTACACGCTGCCGTGGCTGACGCCCAGGGCCTTCGCGACGTCAACCACCGTGGCCTTGGCCGGCCCAAAGCGCCGCAGCACGTCTTCCGCGGCGTCGAGGATGCGCTCTTCCGTCAGGACGACGGCGGCAGGGGTCACCGGCGTTCGCTGTCGAGCATGGCCATCTGGCCTGCGTCGTAGCGGGTGCCCGCGGCGGCGTCGGCCGGGACGGCGGCCTCGATCTCCGCGAGGTCCGCGCCGGAGAGGACCAGTTCGGCTGCTCCCAGCGATTCGGTGAGCCGCTCGCGGCGGCGCGCGCCGACGAGGGGCACGATGTCCTCGCCGCGGGAGAGGACCCAGGCGATGGCGAGCTGGGCGACGGTCGCGCCCTTGCGGTCCGCGATTTCGCGGAGCCGTTCGACGAGCTCGAGGTTCCGCTGCAGGTTCTCGCCGGAGAACCGGGGCAGGTGGGCCCGGAAGTCGCGCCGGTTCCCAGTTCCGGCGGCCGGCCAGTGGCCGGAAACCAGGCCGCGGGACAGCACGCCGTATGCCGTGATGCCGATGCCCAGCTCCCGCGCCACCGGCAGGATGTCCTGCTCGATGCCACGGGAGAGGAGGGAGTACTCGATCTGGAGGTCGGAGACCGGGTGGACGGCGTTGGCGCGGCGCAGGGTGTCGGCGCCCACCTCCGAGAGGCCGATGTGGCGGATCAGGCCCTGCTGCACGAGCTCGGCCAGTGCTCCCACGGTCTCTTCCACCGGAACGGACGGATCCAGGCGGGCCGGCCGGTAGATGTCCACGTAGTCGGTGCCGAGGCGCCGGAGGGTGTAGGCCAGAAAGTTCTTGATGGCCACCGGACGGGTGTCCACGCCGTTCCATCCGCCCCGGGCATCGCGCAGGACGCCGAACTTCACGCTGATCTGGGCGCTCTCGCGCCGGCGGCCGCGGATCGCCTCGCGCAGCAGCATTTCGTTGTGGCCCATGCCGTAGAAGTCGCCGGTGTCCAGCAGGGTCACTCCGGCGTCGAGGGCGGCCTGGATCGTGGCGACGCTCTCGGCGTCGTCGGCGGGGCCGTAAAGATCGGACATGCCCATCAGGCCGAGGCCGATGGCGGCGGTGCTGGGGCCGGTGGAGCCCAGGGTGCGGGGGGTGCCGAGAGTGGAAGTTGTCATGCGATGACCATACAACAATCAGATGACAGATTTCAAACTTTGTCAGCTGAGATGAGGTGGACGGGGCGTCGGCATGCGCTTATTGCCGTAGACAGGTCTGTCTGATAGCGTCATGCCCACACGTAGACGAACCTGTCTACTCCACGACTTCAGAATGAGGACGCCATGAAGATTGCAGTACTGGGAACCGGCATGGTGGGGCGCACGATTGCCGGCGCACTGGCAGGGCTGGGGCACGACGTCGTGATCGGCACCCGCGACCCGCAGGCGACGCTCGCCCGGACCGAGCCGGACATGATGGGCGCCGCGCCGTTCGCCGAGTGGCACGCCGCAAACGCCGGAGTCGACGTCGCCGCCTTTGCTGACGCGGCATCCGGCGCCGAGCTGATCGTCAATGCCACCAACGGTGCCGGCTCGCTGGCCGCGCTGGCCGCAGCGGGGACCCCGAACCTCGCCGGCAAGATCATCATGGACATCGCCAACCCGCTGGACTTCTCGCAGGGCATGCCGCCGTCGCTGAACCCGGTGAACACGGACAGCCTCGGCGAAGAGATCCAGCGGTCCTTCCCGGAGGCCAAGGTGGTGAAGACGCTGAACACCATGACCGCGTCCGTGATGGTCGATCCGGCCCGGGTGGCCGGCGGTGACCACACGGTGTTCGTCTCCGGGGACGACGCCGGCGCCAAGGCGGCCGTGACGGAACTCCTCAAGGGCTTCGGCCACCGCGACGTGATCGATCTCGGCGACATCACGAGTGCCCGCGGGGCGGAAATGATCCTGCCGATCTGGCTGCGGATCTGGGGCGCGCTGGGAACCGGCGAGTTCAACTTCAAGATCGCGCGCTAACCCCTTCACCCGCCAAGCCCGCAGCAGGGGCCGTTCTGGGCGCTCAGAACGGCCCCTGCTGCGAACTGGTTGGGGTCCCGGGGGAGGGGCGTCGGCGCGGCGCGGCGGGGCCTGACACTATCTGAGACGGAATTCCAGCAGGGAGTGCCTGCGGGTAACATCCCATGGGAAGAAGTAATCGGGCTCACAGTATCCAGCGCAGTGTACGAGCCAAGTCGACCCCTCGAAAGATAGTTTCCATGGCTGACACTGCAATGCATTCCGACACCGATCTTGCCGCCGAACTCCGGGCTGATGTCCGCCGGGTCTCCACCCTCCTCGGCGAATCCCTGGTCCGCCAGCACGGCCCCGAGCTCCTGGACCTGGTGGAGCAGGTGCGCCTGCTGACCAAGGAATCCAAGGAGGCCGCCCGCGGCGGCGCCGACGCTACAGGGCCGTGGAGCTCGTACGACGTCGTCGCCCAGGTCCGTGAACTGCTCGGTTCCCTGCCGCTGGAGCAGGCCACCGACCTGGTCCGCGCCTTCGCGTTCTACTTCCACCTGGCGAACGCCGCCGAGCAGGTCCACCGGGTCCGCGGGCTGCGCACCCGGCAGGAGAAGGACGGCTGGCTCGCCAAAGCCGTGGAGGAGATCGCGGACCAGGCCGGCAACTCCGTGCTGCAGGAAGTCGTCAACGAACTCGACGTCCGCCCCATCTTCACCGCACACCCCACCGAGGCCTCCCGCCGCTCCGTGCTGGACAAAATCCGCCGGCTCTCGGACATCCTGTCCGAATCCACGGCGGAGGGCACCTCCGCGCGCCGCCGCCAGGACCGCCACCTGTCCGAAGTGATCGACCAGATGTGGCAGACGGACGAGCTCCGCCAGGTCCGGCCCACCCCCGTGGACGAGGCCCGGAACGCCATCTATTACCTCACCGGCATCCTTAGCGACGCCATGCCGGAAATGCTCTCGGACCTCTCCGAGCTGCTTGCCGAGCACGGCGTCACGCTGCCGCCACAGAAGGCCCCGATCCGCTTCGGCTCCTGGATCGGCGGGGACCGCGACGGCAACCCCAACGTCACCGCCGCCGTCACCCGCGAAATCCTCCAGATCCAGAACCAGCACGCCGTTCGGATCAGCATCGGCCTGATCGACGGGCTCATCTCCATCCTGTCCAACTCGACCGCGCTGGCCGGGGCGGACCAGGAGCTCCTGGACTCGATCGACGTCGACCTGGGGAACCTGCCTGGCCTGGACCGCCGCGTCCTTGAGCTGAACGCTCAGGAGCCCTACCGGCTCAAACTCACCTGCATCAAGGCCAAGCTGATCAACACCGGCCGCCGGGTCGCGGCCGGATCCGCGCACGAGCCCGGCCGCGACTACACCGCCACTGCGGAGCTCCTCGCCGAGCTCGGCCTGCTCGAACGGTCGCTGCGGAACCACCACGCGGCCCTCGCCGCCGACGGCGCCCTGTCCCGGGTCCGCCGCGCCATCGCCTCCTTCGGCCTGCACCTGGCCACCCTCGACATCCGCGAGCACGCCGACCACCACCACGACGCCGTCGGGCAGCTCATGGACCGCCTTGGCGGGCCCGGTGTCCGGTACGCGGAACTCAGCCGCGCCGAGCGGCTCGAGGTGCTGGGCTCCGAACTTGCGTCCCGGCGCCCGCTCTCCGGCCACCCGATCAAGCTCGACGGCGTCGCCGACGGCACCTACGACGTCTTCCGGGAGATCCGGCGGGCCCTGCGCACCTACGGCCCGGACGTGATCGAGACCTACATCATCTCCATGACCCGCGGCGCGGACGACGTCCTGGCCGCGGCCGTGCTGGCCCGCGAGGCCGGCCTGGTCAGCCTGTTCGGCGAGGCGCCCTACGCCAAGATCGGCTTCGCGCCGCTGTTGGAGACAGTCGACGAACTCCGCGCCTCGGCCGAGATCGTGGACCGGCTGCTCTCCGATGCCTCCTACCGCGAGCTCGTCCGGCTCCGCGGCGACGTGCAGGAAATCATGCTCGGCTACTCGGACTCCAACAAGGAATCCGGCGTCATGACGAGCCAGTGGGAAATCTACAAGACCCAGCGCAAGCTCCGCGACGTGGCCGCCAAGCACGGGGTCCGCGTGCGCCTCTTCCACGGCCGCGGCGGCTCGGTGGGCCGCGGCGGCGGGCCGACCTACGATGCCATCATGGCCCAGCCCAACGGCGTGCTCGAGGGCGAGATCAAGTTCACCGAGCAGGGCGAGGTCATCTCGGACAAGTACTCCCTGCCGGAGCTGGCCCGCGAAAACCTCGAACTCTCCCTGGCCGCGGTACTGCAGGGCTCGGCCCTGCACCGCACCCCGCGCACCTCGGAGGACCAGCGCGTGCGCTATGGCCACGTCATGGAAACCGTCTCCGACGCCGCGTTTGCCCGCTACCGCACGCTGATTGATGACCCCGACCTGCCCGCCTACTTCATGGCCTCCACCCCGGTGGAGCAGCTGGGATCCCTCAACATCGGGTCGCGTCCGTCCAAGCGCCCCGACTCCGGCGCCGGGCTGGAGGGCCTGCGCGCCATCCCGTGGGTGTTCGGCTGGACACAGTCACGGCAGATCGTGCCGGGCTGGTTCGGTGTGGGCTCCGGCCTCAAAGCCGCCCGCGAGGCCGGTAACTCGGCCCAGCTCAAGGAGATGATCGAGGGCTGGCACTTCTTCCGCTCGGTGCTCTCCAATGTTGAGATGACCCTGGCGAAGACGGACATGGACATTGCCGGCTACTACGTCTCCACCCTGGTGCCGGCGGAACTGCACCACCTGTTCCGTGCCATCCGGGCCGAATATGATCTCACGGTCGAGGAGATCCAGAACCTCACCGGCGAGCACGTGATCCTCGATGCCCAGCCCACCCTGAAGCGCTCCCTCGAGATCCGGGACCAGTACCTCGACCCCATCAGCTACCTGCAGGTGGAACTGCTGCGCCGCGTCCGGGCCGAGGCCGCGGCGGGCATGACGGGGGCCGAGATCGACGAACGGCTCCAGCGGGCCATGCTGATCACGGTCAACGGAGTCGCCGCCGGGCTGCGCAACACCGGGTAGCCTGCACCTCGGCCCGGACGCTCCCTCAGGTCCTGCGGTTATTCCCCGGACGCTCCCTCTCCCGGTGAGGGAGCGTTGGGGTTTTGGGTGCGGAAGGTGAGGGAGCGTGGCGGCGCGGCTAGGGTTGTTCCATGCCGTCGTTCCAGACCAGACTGAAGATCACCGGGCTCAAGCCGGGCACCGCTCCCGAGGCCGTCATGGCCGCGGCCATCGAGGCGCTTGGGACGCGGCACCACGTCGAATCGCACCAGCTTGAGCTCGCCGGCGGCGTACCGCAGCTGAACCTGCGCTTCCTGGTCGAGGCCACCGCCTACAGCGCCGAAAACAGCCAGGCGCTGGAGTCGGCAGCCATGATGCGCGACGCCGTCGAACGCGTTGCGCTCACCGGCGCGCTGACCGTGCTGCGCCGCAGCCGCGGCCGCTGGGCGCCCGTCTAAAAGTCCAGTTCCTCGTCCGGGTCGACCACGGCGGACTCCACGGGGGAGGGGTTGCCCCGGCGCCGCGTCACGATCACGCCCACGACCGCTCCGACCAGCAGCCCGACGCCGACGCCGATCAGGGAGCTCGCCCAGAAGGGCAGCCCGGTGGCGGAGCCCATGAAATAGCCCAGTGCCACGGACCAGCTTGCCCAGAGCAGGCCGCCGAGGGCCGCGCAGAGGCTGAACCCACGGGTGGAGACGTTGGCGATGCCCGCCGCGGCCGTCGTGGCCAGCCGCCCGCCGGGGATGAAGCGGAGGCCGATAATCGCGCCGTAGGTGGAGGACCGGCCGGCTTTCGCGATCGCCGAATGCACGGCCGCGTGGAACCCCAGGCCCCATTTCCAGCGGTCGAGCACGTGGCTCAGCCGGCGCTTGAACAGCTGGAAGACGAGAAGGTCACCCAGCCATGAGGACGCGGCGGCGAGGAGCACGACGAGGAAGCCGTTGATGCGGCCCTCCGCTGACAGCGCGCCGCCGGTGATGACCAGCATTTCCGAGGGGACGGGCGGGAAAATCGCATCGCCGATCACGAAGGGGAAGATCCAGAAATAGATCGCGGCGCCCCAGCTGTCCGCATTTCCGAAGTCCATGGGCACAAGGTACCGCACTTCCAGCCGCTAGCGGGCCTCGCTGAGTCCCAGTCTGCTGCGGTATTCCACCGGGCTGCCGGAGATGGGGTCCACGAAGCGGATCCCGCGGGCCAGGAGCTGCAGCGGCTTGGCGTAATTGTCCGGAGCCTTGTCCAGCAGTTCCGGGTAGAACGCATCGTTGACGATCCCGAGGCCCAGTGAGGCCATGTGCACGCGGAGCTGGTGGGTCTTACCGGAGTGCGGCTCCAGCCGGTACAGCGCGCGGCGGTGCGGGCCGCCGTCGACGTCGGGTGCGCTGTCGGGTGCGCCGCCGTCGGGTGCGTCGGCGTCGGGTGCGTCGGAAGCGTCAAACGTGCGCAGCCGTTCGATCCGGGTTTCCGCGTTGGGTTCGCCGTCGACAACCTCGGCCAGCAGGTAGCTGCGGGACTTGGTCATCCGGTTCCGCACCACCACAGGGAAGTCCACCGCGGGATGGCCCGGTGCGGGCTCCGCGGCGGACACACACTCGTATTCCTTCTGGACCTGGCGCTTTTCGAAGAGCACCTGGTATTTGCCCCGGGTCTCGGGGTTCGTGGAGAGCAGCAGGATGCCGGCGGTCATGCGGTCCAGACGGTGCATGGGAATCAGGTCCGGGAGGCCGAGTTGGTTCCGGAGCCGGACCAAGGCCGATTCCTGGATGTACGTCCCGCCAGGGGTGGTGGGCAGGAAGTGCGGCTTGTCCACCACCAGCAGGTGATCGTCCTGGTGCAGAATGTTCAGCTCCACCGGGATCCGGGTCTCCGGCGGCAGGGTCCGGTAATACCAGATGAACGTGTGGTCCTGCATCGGCGTGCTGCGGTCCAGGGCGATCCCTGCCTCGCCGACGATCTCGCCGGCGTCGAACCGGTCCTCGATGCCCTGCGGATCGATGTGCCCCCAGCGGTGCATCATGTAGTCGAGCGCGGTCTCCCAGGGACCCTCGTCCGGCAGGCGCAGACGCGTCGCGTTGACGCCGTCGCGCACGGGAAGGGGGGATTGCATCACCCGACCATTCTACGGGCCCGGCCTCCCGCGCCCTGCGCAGCCCTCATGACCCTGCCGGGACCCCGCCGCCGCGGCCCTGTACCCCGGCCCGCAGCCCAGCCCCGCCCCGCGAGTTCCAGTTCGCCGGACCCGTGCCAGGTCGCCGGAAACGTACGGCGACCGCGGACGCTTCCGGCGAACTCGCGATGCGCCGCCGACCTGTGCCCGTCACGCCCCGCGCGCTGCCGCCGCCCGACTCCCTCGCCTACCCGCCGTCCCCTCCCGCCCGCCCGCCGTCCCCTCCCGCCCGCCGTCCGCTCCCGCCCGCCCGCCGTCCTCTCCCGCCGCGGGCCCGCGCTCCAGTTCGCCGGACCCGGGCCAGGTCGCCGGATACATACGGCGACCTCGGACGCTTCCGGCGACCTCGCGATGCCATCCCCGCCCTGCACCCGTCACACCCCCGCCGTCCGGGTCCCTCGCCTAGGCGCTGTCACCGCCCGCCGTCCTCTCCCGCGGGGGCTCGTGCGCGAGTTCGCCGGACCCGTGTCAGGTCGCCGGAAACATCCGGCGAACTCGCACTCTTCCGGCGAATTCGCGATGCCGCCGCCACCCCTCCCTTGCGCCCGTCCAACCCCAGCCCCGAGCCGCGGCGGCCGCCCTGAGCTTCAGTTCGCTGGAGTCGTGCCAGGTCGCCGGAAACATACGGCGACCTCGGACGCTTCCGGCGACGTCGCCATGCGCCGCCCGCACACGAGCGCCGACGAGAAAAAAGTTCTTGACAATTAAAATTGTCGGCGGGCAAACTGGAAGCATGTTGGACATCGGAGTGATTGAGGATCCGGCCGCGGCCGAGGCCTCGCTGGACCCGATCCGGACGCGGATCCTGCGCGAACTGGCCGAGCCCGGATCTGCGACGCAGCTCGCCGCGAAGGTGGGCCTGCCGCGGCAGAAGGTGAACTACCACCTCAAAGCGCTCGAGCGGCATGGGCTCGTCGAGCTCGTCGAGGAGCGGCGGCGTGGCAACGTGACCGAACGCATTCTGCGGGCGACGGCGGCGTCGTACCTGATTTCGCCGGCGGCGCTGGCCTCGGTGGCGCCGGACCCGCACCGGTTCTCGGACCGCTTTTCCGCCTTCTGGCTGCTGGCACTCGCTGCCCGCATGGTCCAGGAGATGGGGCAGCTGATCGCCGGGGCGTCCGCGGCCCGGCAGAAACTCGCCACCTTTGCCATCGACGGCGAGATTACCTTCCGTTCGGCGGCGGACCGGGCGGCCTTCGCCGAGGAGCTCGGCGTCGCCGTGACCAGGCTCGTGGACAAATACCACGACGGCGGTGACCTCCCCTCAGGTTCCCCCTCAGGTTCCGCGGCAGATCAGCAGGCAGGTTCCCAGGCTGGTCGCCGGCCGGAGGGACGCAAGCACCGGCTGGTCGTCGCGCTGCACCCGGCGCTCAAGGCGCCGCAGCCGAAGGCAGCGCACTCAGACCCACAAACAGCAACCCCACAAACAGCAACCCCACAAACAGCAACCCCACAAACAGCAACCCCACAAACAGCAACCCCACAAACAGCAACCCCACAAACAGCAACCCCACAAACAGCAACCCCACAAACAGCAA